>JBGQDL010000097.1:0-14269 GCA_041495865.1 Thermoanaerobaculia bacterium
CGTTTACTAATTTTGGCCGGGCGGCCCGCGGGGTGTTTTGGGGGGGAATTGGGTCCCACCATTCCCCCCCGCGCCCCCCTATCTTGCGGGCCGCCGCTCCCTGTAGCAGTCGCGGCAGTAAACGGGCTTGCCGTTCGTGGGGTTGAAGGGCACCTGCGTCGTCTTGCCGCAGGCGTCGCACGTGACGTTGTAGAGCTGGCGCGTGCCGCCGTCGCCGAAGCCGCCGGTCTTGCGCTTGTCCCGGCAGTTCTTGCAGCGCTTGGGCTCGTTCGAGAACCCCTTCTGCGCGTAGAACTCCTGCTCGTTGGCCGTGAAAATGAAGGGCGCGCTGCAGTCGATACAGGCGATGGTCTTGTCCGTGTACATCAGAGCTCCAGAAGAAGTTTCCGATTCTTCGTCGGAAAACCGTGGGGGAATCGCGGGCACAGTTCCACGTGGAACGGCGACCGCCGGGTTGGGGTGAGGGAAACCATTACCGGCTCCGGGACTTCGGGAGGCTTCGGTGGGGCCGTTTCCCAGATGTGGCCCCGGGGGTTGGGAATAGGGGAGAACCTCCTTGACCGGAACCCTCCGGCGATGACCTCAAGGCCGGCGAAGACGCTTATATGGACCAAGTCTACCCGCGAACTCTCCGAGGGTTTATCCATCAATGAGAAACAAGAACGGTCACAAAAGCAAGAGAAAAATTGAAGGCGAGGTTCAGGTCACCCGAAGCGCATGGAGTCGGTGAGGTGCGTCTTACCCGCGTAAACGGCCGCCCTGAGCAGCACGGGCCCCGTCACCTTCTTCACCGGCAGGAGGGTCCTCTCGTCCACGAGGTCGAGGGCGTCGAGCCTCAGGCCCGGCTCCATCCCGAGCGCCAGGCGCACGGCCGCGAGGATCTTCCCGGCCTTCTTCTCCCCCAGCTCATGGAGAAGATGGCCCGCGAGGAGGGCGCGGAAAAGGGCCGGGGCGGCCCTGCGTTCCTCGGGCGAGAGCCCGGCGTTGAGCGGTGAGATCGCGAGGCCGTCGCTTTCGCGCCCCGGCGGGGCCGGCATCGCCTACTTCCTCGAGCCCCGCGGGACGTAGATCTGGGTGCCCCGGAACGGGCGCGTGACCTGCGCAATGAGGTCTTCGAGGTCGCCCTTCCTCTCGACGAAGTCGATCTCGTTCGTCTCCACCACGAGGAGAGGGCAATCCCGGAAGTGGTAGAAGAAGTAGTTGTACGCCTCGACGAGGGATTTCAGGTACTCGGGGGCGATCGCCTTCTCGTACGCCCGCCCCCGTTTCCGGATGCGGGAAAGGCACGTCTCGACGCTCGCCGTCAGGTGCACCACGAGGTCGGGTCGTGGGACGCTCGCCGCGAGCGTGGCGTAGAGCTTGTCGTAGAGCGCGATCTCCGCGTCGCTCAGCGTGAGGTACGCGAAGATCTTGTCCTTCGCGAAGGTGTAGTCCGCGATGACGAGGTTCCGGAAGAGGTCGATCTGCGCGATTTCCTGCTGCTGGCGGTAGCGCGACAACAGGAAGTAGATCTGGGTCTGGAAGGCCGCGCCCTTCTTGCCGGCGTAAAAGTCCGCGAGGAAAGGATTCGTCACGTCCTCGAGGATCTGCGTGCCCGAAAATCGCTTGGCGAGGAGGCCCACGAGCGAGGTCTTCCCCACACCGATCGGGCCTTCGATCGCGATGTGGCGAAGCGGGAATTCCTTCGGCGTGGGCGCCGGCACGAGGCGGGGAGTCTACCGCCTGAGGAAGACGTCGAGAGCGCCGCAGAGGAAGACGGCGACGGACAGCCAGCCGTTCGCCGCGAAGAACGCGCCATTCACGCGCGAGAGGTCCTTCTCCGACACGAGGACGTGCTGGCGGACGAGGAAGACGCCCGCCAGAACGACGCCCGCGCCGAAGAGCGGCCCGCCCCCGGCGAGGACGAAGACGCCGAAGAGGAGGGCGAGCGAGACCGCATGGAAGACGGTCGAGAGATCGAGCGCGCGGCGGGCGCCGACGCGCGCCGGCAGCGAGAACAGGCCGTGCGCGCGGTCGAACGCCTCGTCCTGCAGGCTGTAGATCACGTCGAAGCCCGCCACCCAGAAAAGGACCGAAAGGCCGAGCACGACGGGCGTCGGGGCCAGTCGCCCGGTCACGGCGATCCAGGCCCCCACCGGCGCGATCGCGAGGCCCAGCCCGAGCACGAGGTGTGAGAGCGCGCTCAGGCGCTTCGTGAAGGAGTAGCCGAGGACGATCGCGAGCGCGAGCGGCGAGAGCGCGAGGCAGAGGGGATTCAGAAACCACGCCGCCGCGACGAAGACGGCGGCGGAAAGCGCGCAGAACGTGCCCGCGGCCGCCACCGAAACCGTGCCCGCGGGGATTTCGCGGCGCGCGGTGCGGGGATTTTCCGCGTCGACGTCGCGGTCCACGATCCGGTTGAACGACATCGCGGCCGAACGCGCGCCCACCATGGCCGCGAGGATGCCGGCGAGCGTTCGCGAAGAGGGCACGCCGCCCGCCGCGAGCACCGCCGCGAGCAGCGCGAACGGGAGCGCGAAGACCGTGTGCGAGAACGTGACGAGGGAAAGGAATCGCCTCACGCGCCCCCTTTCCACCGGAAGTCGGCCGTCGCGACGCGGACCTCGAAGAGATCCGCGACCCGGAGGAGATAGGCGTCGAGCATCTCGTCCGCCGTGCGCGCCGCGTAGAAGGCCGGCACGGGCGGCGCGACGATCGCCCCCGCGCGCGTCGCGAGCGCGATGTTCTCGGCGTGCACGAGGGAGAGCGGCGTTTCGCGGAGGCCGAGGACGAGGCGGCGCCGCTCCTTCAGGCAGACGTCGGCCGCGCGCTGCAGGAGACCCCGCGACGTGCCGTGCGCGATCGCCGCGAGCGCCCCCGCCGAGCACGGCAGGACCGCCATCCCGCGCGTCCTGAACGAGCCCGACGAGATCGGGGCGTCGACGGCGCTCTCGGCGTAGAGGGCGATCCTGGCGCGCGCCGCCGCGTCGAGACCCGCGAAATCCACGAGCGCGGAGGCCGAGGAGATCCCCGCGTCGACTTCCGTGCGCGCCACGAGGAGCGCGCGCGGCGAGACGACGAGGTGGAGGCGCTCGACGTCGGGCGAGGCGGCGAAGAGCGCGAGCGCGCGCAAGCCGAGGCGCGCTCCGCTCGCGCCCGAGATGCCGAGGACGAGATGACCCGAGGGATTCACGAGGGCTCCTTCTCCACGATTCTCCACCACCTTTCCGCCGCCCGGGATCGGGGCGTCAGGAGACGTTGTCAGGAGCCGACGCATTCGTGCGATCGGGGCAAGTCGCTCGCGCGCAGCGACCTGCGGCGTCCCCTGGAGGACGGGCTGACAGAAGAGACTGACAGTCGGGCTTCCCGGCGCGGAGTCCTCGCGGAGGACAACTCGCGCGGGGCGAGCGGCTTGGCTCCGTTCACCGGGCTGGGGCACGGGTCCTGCGATGCCGGGCGATCGAAAGGAAGCGAAACACCAATGAAGTGAACGACACGCGCACCCGGGCGCGCCCGGGAATCAGCGGAAGGAACTCACTCGAACCCCGACTGTCCCGAATTTCCACAACGAAACCAAACTGAAAGGAGTTTCCAATGGCTCTCCGTCCGATCGTCCGCGCTCTCGTCGTGCCCGTCCTCGGGCTCTCGCTCTCCGGCCTCGCGTCGCATCCTGCCGTCGCCGAGGGCGAGGCCGCCGCCCCGCACAAGACCGTCAACCTCAACCAGGCGACCCCGGCCGAGCTGGCGCGCCTGCCGCGCGTCGGCATGAAGCTCGCCGACCGGATCGTCGCCCACCGCACCGAGCATGGCCCGTTCCGTCGCGTCGAGGACCTCATGGAGGTCAAGGGCGTGGGCGAGAAGTTCTTCACGGCTCTGAAGCCGTATCTCGCGGTGAGCGGCCCCACGACGCTCGCCGAAAAGGTGTCGTCGAAAGGATCGCGCGGCGCCGCGGTCAAGACGAAGAAGTCCGGCGGCTCCGGCACGAAGAAGGCGAAGGCCTGATCGAGCGGGCGGCCCGCGCGGACCTTCCGCCGGGCCGCCCGTCTCTCTCACGAAGAAAGAAGAAAGTCGATGCGCGGCACCTCTCTTCTCGAAATCGTCGTGGTCCTCGCGCTCCTCGCGCTTCTCGTCCTCGTCGGCATCGCCCCGCTCACGGACCTCCTCGCGGAGGAGGGCCTCATCGCGGCGACGCGCGAGGTCTCGGCGATCCTCAGCGCAGCCTGCGCGCGGGCCGTGTTCCAGGGCGCCGACGTGGGCGTGAAGTGGACCTCCCTGGGCGGCGATCTCACCCTGTCGGTCTATCAGGACGGAAACGGGAACGGCGTGACGACCGCCGACATTCGGAAAGGGGTCGACCGGCTCGTCGCGGGACCTTACTGGCTGCGCGGCAAGTACCCCGGCATCACGTTCTCGTTCGTCCCGAGCTTCAACGACGCCGATCCGGGCGGCGGCGCGATCGGAAACCTCGCCGATCCCATCCGCTTCGGCGCCTCGGACATCTGCTCGTTCTCGCCGCTCGGCAAGGCCTCGCCGGGCTCGGTCTACCTCTCGAACAGGAAGCGCCGCCAGGCGGCCGTCCGCGTCACGCCCATGAACGCGAAGATCCAGATCTTCACGTGGCACGGCAGGACGCAGAAGTGGATCAAGAGGTGGTGACCGTGTCAGTGGGCGGCAAGCGCCGCTTCGGCCGCGGCGAGACGCTCGCGCGTCCCGAGGTCGAACCAGAGCCCGTCCTCTGGAATCCGGTACGGGACGAGCGCGAAGGCGCCGTCGTGCGCGCGCACGGAAGGCGCGAGGACGTCCTTCGCCAGCCCGGCGAACCCCGCGGGAATGCGCGCGACGAGCGCCGGGTTCGCGGCCTGGAGGCCCGTGAAGAGCCAGGGCCCGGTGGCGTTCGTCGACGGGCGCTCTCCGCCGACCGCGAGGAGCCGCCCGCGCTCGTCGGCCCAGAGCGGCGTCTCGGCGGAAGGGTTTTCGTTCGGGAGAACGGCGAGCGCCGAGACGACTTCGGACCCGTGGCGCGCCGCGAGGAGGCGCCCGAGCGGCAGGGTCGTGAGGACGTCTCCGTTCGCGACGACGAAGGGACCCCGGCCGAGGAGCCCGCGCTCGTGCGCGCGGCGGATGCCGCCGGCCGTGCCGAGGATCTCCTCCTCGACGGACCATGTGACGGGGACGCCCGCGTACGACTCTCCGACGCCGCGGCGCAGCTCCTCCGCGAGATGGTGCGCGTTCACGGCGAAGGCGTGCGCGCCCTGGGCGAGGAGATGGTCCAAGACGTGGAACAGGATCGGCCGGCCCGCGAGCGGGAGGAGCGGTTTGGGCGTTGCGCGTGTTTCGGGGCGGAAACGCGTGCCGAAGCCGGCCGCGAGGACGAAGGCGATCATCCGGGCTGAAGGATAGCGGCACAATACGCGCTGTGCCGGGCTCGTTTCGCTATCGGCTCTCCGGCCTCCGCGCTCGCGCCCCGAAGAGCGTGGACATTCCCCTCGTCGCCGGCGTGCTCGGCGTCCCGCCCGAAGGTCTTTCCGATCTCGTCCTCGTGCGCCGGTCGCTCGACGCGCGGCAGAAGCCGTCGCTCTTCTGGGACCTCACCGTGGAGTTCTCGTCGATCGAGCCCCTCGCGCCGCGCCTCTCCGCCCCACTTCGACTGTCCGACGCGCCCGCCCCCCGCGGCCCGGAGCTCCTTCTTCCCCCCGTCCCGCGCGCCGCCCGGGCGGCCGTGGTCGGAACGGGACCCGCGGGTCTCTTCGCGGCCCTCGCGCTCGCCGACGCGGGTGTCCAGGTGACGGTTCTCGAGCGCGGAGACCCGGCCGAGGATCGCTATCGTGCGGTGACGAAGTTCTGGAAGTCCGGCGCCTTCGACCCCGAGTCGAACGTCCAGTTCGGCGAGGGCGGTGCCGGTACGTTCAGCGACGGAAAGCTCACGTGCGGGAAAAGGCACGACAAGGTCGCGGTCGTCCTCGAGACGCTGCACCGCTTCGGCGCGCCCGCGTCGATCCTCGTCGACGCCAAGCCGCACATCGGCACGGACCGGCTCGTCGTCGTGCTGCGCAACATCCGCAAGCACCTTCTCGAGCGCGGCGTGACGCTGAGGTTCCGCGCCAGGGTCGTGGATTTCGTGACGGTGGGGCCGGACAACCGGCTCCAGGCGTTGACGCTGGCCTCGGGAGAGGAGATCCCGGTCCCGCTCGCGATCCTCGCTCTCGGCCACTCGGCGCGCGACACGATGGAGGTGCTCCTCCGCCGCGGCGTCGCCATGACGCGCAAGCACTTCGCAATGGGCGTGCGCATCGAGCACCCGCAGGACGCCGTGGACCTGATCCAGTACGCGCAGATCTCGTCCGCCTGCGGCGTTGCGCCCGCCGATTACAAACAGACGCACGTCGCGTCGAAGGGGCGCGGCATCTACACGTTCTGCATGTGCCCGGGCGGCGAGGTCATCGCGTGCTCGTCCGAACCTTCGGGCGTCGTGACGAACGGCATGTCGCGGTACAAGCGCTCCTCGGGCTACGCGAACGCGGGGATCGTCGTCCAGACGCGGGACGAGGACTTCGACGCGCTGCCGGGCGAGCCCCTTCTCAGGGGCCGCGACCTCCAGCGCCGCGTCGAGGAGGCGGCCTTCCGGGCGGGGGGCGGCACGTACGCCGCACCGGCCCTGCGCGTCACGGATTTCCTCAAGAGCCGCACGGCGCGCATCTCACCGCGCCCCATCCCCCGAACGACCTACGGGCCCGCGGCGGTCCCTTGCCTTTTCGACGGCATCCTGCCCGAGCCCTACCTCGACGCCCTCGCCGAGGGCCTCCGCGCCTTCGACAAGAAGATGCCGGGCTTCGTCTCCGACGAGGCCGTCCTCCTCGCGCCGGAGTCGCGCACCTCCTCGCCCGTGCGCCTCGAGCGCGACGGCTGGTGCGAGTCGCCCACGGTGAAGGGTCTCTTCCCCGCGGGCGAGGGCGCTGGCTTCGCGGGCGGCATCGTGTCGGCGGCGCTCGACGGCCTGCGCGTCGCCCGCCACGCGCGCGCGAAGCTGGCCGGCGAAACGCTTCCGCCGGAGAAGTCCACGACGTACACGGGGCCGGAGTACTGATAAAGAGACTACTGAGCCCCGAATAACGGTTGTATCCGCCTGCCAACGCCCCACGCGGCCGCCAGCTGGCTGTCTCGCAGGGACCAGAGTATTCCGGGTCGCGCATCCACGTCCGTCTCCCCTATCCAGCGACATGCCGCCGGGTTGTACACGAGCAGGAATTGCGTCGCCGCTGCGAACACCACGGCGCTCCAAATGGACACCCGCAATACAACTGGCAATCCTCCGTCGCGGAAGAACGGGAGCGTCAGGAGCGCCAGAAAGGGTGCCGCCTCGGTCATCAGGCGCGGGCCGAGGCTCGCCCCACCCCACCATTTCGCATAGCACGACGCAACAGCGACTGTGCCCGCCAGGACCAAAGCGGAGCACATCCACCAGTGGACAAACGGCGACGCCCCTGCACGCTTCCACGCCAAAGGCACGAACAGCAGGTACGGAAAAAAGACGAACAGTCCCCGGCTCGGACTGAACAGATTGCCGGCGATCCCGTCAAGAGATCGCCATTGCCATACTCCTTCGTGAAGGTTCAGCAGACCGTACCCTCCGAGAATGTGCCCGTATTCGTAATTCTGGAAGATACAGACTGCGGCGATCCCGACGCACGTCGATAACAGAATCGGCTTCAAGGCGCGGCGGTCCTCGAAGATCGCGGCAACGGCGACTGCGGAAACAGCCAAGAGGGCCGTCGGCCTGCAGGCGAGGGCGGCGGCAAACACCAAGCCCGCCGCCACCGAGCGCGACACGGGTCGAGGCACGCGACCAAACAGCAGATACAGCGCCCCCGTCAGGCAAAACACCTCGCCACTCGTTGACCACATCGCCTGACCAACCGATGAGAAGACTGTCGTTGCCAGGGCGAAAATGGCCGCGACCCCGACCGCGACGGCCTGGGACGTTCGCTGGCGCAGTGCAAGGAACAAGAACACGGTCGCGCCGCACCCGAGGAGCGCCGCGAAATGTCTTTCCCATCGGCACAGCAGCTCCTCGGTCACTGGTCCTGGCGTGAAGAGCAGCGCCATCACGGCATAGGGCACGGAAAGAAGTCCCGTGCCGAGCGGAAAGCCGGGCAGCAAGCGACCATTCACGGAGACGACGGAATAGTGTCCTGGGCTCTCGTGAAAGGGTGGATAACGCGAGACGTCCAAGGAGCCTCCCTGAAGAATGGCCACGCCCAACGCCCGGGTTGCATAGTTGTCCCCTGACCTGATGAGCCCGCCGTTTCCGATCAAGAGCGCATAGAGCGGCACGACGCCCAGCAGGAACACATCCAGTGCATGGCGGCCAGGCGAGATCCCCATGCGCCGCCACCGGATTCCATAGATGAGAAGCGTGAGGACGGCCACGGCGAGTGCGAGCCGCCGCGCCGGTCCCAGCGGCCAGCCCTTGCTTGGGTCGCGAAGGAGAGAAGACACCAGAAGCGCAACGGCGCAGAGCGCCAGAAGGGCACGGCACGTCGTGAAACTGATCCAATTGCGCGCCGGAGGATGCATGGCTCGTCGCCCCTATATTGCGACACGGCCCGCCCGAGGACGTCCTCGAAGGTTGGCCGCCGTGCAAAGATCGCCCCGATGCGCCGCGTCCTCGTCGGCACCGCCGGCCACATCGACCACGGCAAGAGCGCGCTCGTCCGCGCGCTGACGGGGACGGATCCCGACCGCCTGCCGGAGGAGAAAGCTCGCGGCATCACGATCGACCTCGGCTTCGCGCACGCGGCGTGGGACGACACGACGTTCTCGTTCGTGGACGTGCCGGGCCACGAGAAGTTCGTGCGCACGATGGTGGCCGGGGCGCAGGGCGTCGACCTCGTGCTCTTCGCGATCGCGTCCGACGACTCCGTCATGCCGCAGACGAAGGAGCACCTCGACATCCTGAAGCTCCTCCACCTTTCGGCCGGAGTCATCGCCCGGACGAAGAGCGATCTCGTCGACGAGGAGACCGGCGCTCTCGTCGAGGAGGAGATCCGCGCCCTCGTGAAGGGCTCGTTCCTCGCGAATGCTTCGATGGTCGCCGTTTCGGCGCTCACGGGCAAAGGTCTCGACGCTCTCAAGACGGCTCTCACGGAAGCGGCCCGGGGCCTCGTGCGCGAGGACCGCACGAGGCGCGTGCCGCGCGTCTTCCTCGACCGCGCGTTCACCATGAAGGGCTTCGGCCCCGTCGTGACCGGCACGCTCGACGGCGGGCGTCTCGCGCCCGAGGACCCCCTCACCCTCTTCCCCGAGGGCCTCGACGTGCGCCTCCGGCGGCTGGAAGTGCACGGGAAAGAGCGCACCCACGCCCTGGCGGGCGAGCGCACGAGCCTGAACCTCGCCGGCGTCGAGCGCGCGACGCTGCGCCGCGGCCAGGCTCTCGTCGCGCGCGGCGGGCTCGGGCCCTCCTCCGTCCTGACGGCGGAGGTCTCCTGGCTGCCGTCCATCTCGGCCGTGCTCGAAGACGGGGCGCGCCTGCGCGTGCATCTCGGCACGGCCGACGTCGCGGGACGCGTCCACCGCCTGGGGGACGCGGCGGCGGGCGGCCGCGCGCTCGTCCCCGGATCGAGCGGCTTCGCACAGATCACGCTGGATTCGCCGCTGCCGGCGCGCCCCGGCGATCGCTTCGTCCTCCGCAGGCCCTCGCCCGTCGAGACCGTCGGCGGCGGCCGCGTGCTCGACGCGGGACGAGAGCGCCTGAGGCGCCGAAGCGGCGCGGACGTGGATCGGATCCTCTCCGTGCTCGCCCGCGGAGACGAGAAGGACCTCGCGGATCTCTTCCTCCTCGAAGCGGGCCCGGCCGGCCTCACGGCCGCGCGCCTCGCGCCCCGCCTCGGGGTGCCGGCCCCCGCCGCCGCGAGCCTCCTCGACGCGCTCGCCTCCTCGGGAAAGGCTCTGCGCATCGCACCCGCGCTCTACGCACACGCCGGCACCGCCGCTTCCGTCGCCGAGAGGGCCGCGGCCGCCTTCGCCGAGCGGAAGAAGAGCGGCAGCGCGTCCGTCTCGTTCGGCAAGAGCGAGTTCGGAGAACGGCTCGCCAGGGCCCTCTCTCCCCCTGCCGTGGACGGCTGGATCGCGGTCCTCGCCGCATCGAAGAAGCTCGCGCTCGACGGGGACCGCGTGGTCCCTCCCGGCGCGAAGGCCGCGGATCTCGCAGGCGACGCCGCGTCCTTCGCCGCGAAGATCGCCGAAGGCTATCGCGCGGCTGGCTTCGAGCCGCCGCGGCTGCACGACCTCGCCTCCGCCGTGGGCGCGAAGCCCGCGGTCGTGGACGGCCTCGTGTCGCACCTCGTGAAGTCCGGAATCCTCGTGCGGCTCTCACCCGACCTCGTCGTCCACCGCGACGTCGCGGCGGCGGCGGAGAAGAGGCTCGAGAGCGTGCGGGGACAGACGCTGAGCGTTGCGGGCTTCCGGGATCTCCTCTCTCTCACGCGCAAGACGCTCATCCCGCTCCTCGAGTACTTCGACTCGAGAAAACTGACGCGGCGGTCGGGCGATGTCAGGAAGGTGGAGTAGACCGTGCCCCACGCAGGTTCTTCTTCACCACGCGTTCGCTCTTTTTCTTCGCCGAGTCGACCGTGTAGTCGAGCGTGGCGTCGAGCGTCATCCAGCACGAGGAGGGGCGGCCTCCGGCCTGCGCGGGCGTGAAGCGCCACTTCGAAGCGAACTGCTTCAGCCAGATCCCGAGAAGAGGCTCCGTCTCTCCGGTCGGAAGGAACCGGGACATCGCGCCCTGCTCGGAGACTTCGACGAGCGCCGTCACGCGCGCCCTCTGCCGCGTCGCATCGAAGCTCCAGGGCGTCTTCTCGGGCGTGGGGAGCACGTCCACGTCCTCGATCGAGACGGCCATCGGGTCCTTCGGGTCGATCTCGCGCGCGTAGCGGCTCATCCAGGCGTCGCCCGCCGTGTCGGGGACGGTCGCGACGAGCGGATCGTCCTTGCGGAGCGCCTCGAGCGTAAACCCTGCGAAGACCGCCTTCTCGAGGGACAGCGCGAGCTCGATGCCATAGGTCATCCACGTCGCGGCCGGCTGCCCTCCCTTCTTCGCCGGCGTGAACCGCCAGCGGGGGACGAGGGCTGGAATCGGCGCCGCGAGCGCCTTGAGCGGCGGCTCGACCGGAACGGCCTCGGTCACGCGCCCGGTCTCGAGCAGGTGGACCGTGAGAAAGAGCGGCTGGCGCGTCTCCAGATCCGGCGGATTCGTGCGCTCGGCGAGCTTCGGCGCCTCGTCGAGCGCCCGGAAGAGCGGGTGGACGTACGCGACCTCGGCGGGCGTGAGCCGCGCGGGGTCGGGCAGCGCCTCCACGGGCCGGGAAGCCGGCGTCTGGGCCTGCGCGACGCCCACGGCCGCGAGCCAACCAGCGGCCACGAGAGAAAGAAGACGCGCCATCGAGAGGATTCTAGCGGCAGCCGCGGCGGGAGGCCCCCGGCTCGGCCGGCGACCGGCCTTTACTTGGCCTCGGCCCAGTTCCGGCCCTGGCCGACGTCCACCGTGAGGGGCACCGCGAGCGTCGCCGCGCCTTCCATCGTGGCCTTCGCGAGGGCCGCGGTCTTCCCGGCGAGCGGCGCCGGGCATTCCAGGACGAGCTCGTCGTGCACCGAGAGGAGAAGGCGCGCCTCGGGGATCTCGCGAAGGAGCGCCACGTCCAGATTGATCATGGCCTTCTTGATGAGATCCGCCGCCGAGCCCTGGAACGGCGCATTCATGGCCATCCGCTCGGCGTTCGCGCGCACGTTGTGATTGCGGTCGTGCAGGCCGGGAATGGGCCGCACGCGGCCGAAGATCGTCTCGGTGCCGCCCGTCGCGCGCGCTTTCTCGAGGACGGCGTCGAGGCACGCGCGGATCCTCGGAAAGCGCTCGAAGTAGGCGGTGATGAAACTCTTCGCCTCGGCGCGCGGCACCCCGAGCTGCGCGGCCAGCGCGAACGGGCCCATGCCGTAGAGCACTCCGAAGTTGATCGTCTTCGCGCCGCGCCTCTGACTCGCGGTGACGGCCTCCGGCTCGATCGAGAAGATCTTCGCCGCGGTGGCGCGGTGGATGTCTTCCCCGCGCCGGAACGTCTCGAGGAGCGCCTCGTCGCCCGAGAGGTGCGCGAGCAGGCGCAGCTCGATCTGGGAGTAGTCCGCGGCGACGAGGACCTTTCCCGGCGGTGCCACGAAGGCCCGGCGGATCGCGCGGCCCGCCTCCGTGCGCACGGGGATGTTCTGGAGGTTCGGCGCGTTCGAGGAAAGGCGCCCGGTCGCGGCGACGGCCTGGTCGAAGCGCGTATGGATGCGCCCGTCCGCGGCGATCGCCGAGGGAAGCGCGTCCACATACGTGCCCTTGAGCTTCGAGATCTCGCGCCACTCGAGGACGAGGCCCGGCACGGGCCCGGAAGAGAGAGCGGCGAGCTCCTCGAGCACCTCGGAGCCCGTCGAGAAGGACCTCGTCTTCGCGGTCTTCTTCACCGCCGGGTAACCGAGCTTCTCGAACAGGATCCGCCCGAGCTGCGGCGGCGAACCGATGTTGAAGGGCTCTCCCGCCGCCTCATAAGTCTTCTCCTCGAGCGCCGCGAGGCGCGCGTCGAATTCCTTCGACATCGCGGCGAGAACGCCGCGGTCCACTGCGACGCCCGCGATCTCCATGCGCGCGAGGACGGGGACGAGCGGCAGCTCGATCTCATCGAGGACACGCTCGAGCGGCGACCCCTTCGCGAGGCGCGGAGCGAGTGCCTGAACGAGCGCGAGCGGGAGGCGCGCGCGCGGAGCGAGCCACCGACGGCCGGCCTCGGACGCGAGCATCTCGAGCGTGACGGTCTCTCCCCCGGCGAGCTCCTTCAGCGGCGGCACGGCCTCCGGCGGGAGATTCAGGATGCCGCGCGCGTCGCCCGCCAGGTCGTGCGCGTGGAGGCCCGGGGAGACGACATAGCTCGCGAGCATGGAGTCGAGGACACGCGCGGGAGCCGCGATCCCGAGCGCGTCCGCGGCGAGGAAAAGGCGCTTGGCGTCGTGCGCGACGAGGGGCACGTCCCGAAAGAGAGCCGCGAGCACTCGCGTTCCCGTCTCGTCGAGAGCGAAGGCCGCCGTGCGGTCCTCAGGGACGGCCACGACCGCCGCGAGGGGTGGCGCGGGCCAGGGCGAGCCCGGCCCGCACTCCACGTGCACGGCCGCGCGACCCGCCTTTCGGGCCGCGGCGACGAGTGCAGCCAGGCCGGAGGAGGACGCTTCCCAGCGGATCGCCTCCCGCGCTCCTTCGGGCGCGGCCTCTTCGTCGAAGAGGGAGAGTGTCGCGGGCATCGCAGGTGCCGCGGCCTTCGCCGGAGCGTCAGGCCGGGTCTCGAGCAGCTCTTTCTTGAGCTTCGCGAAACCCAGCTCCTCGTAGAACGTGGCAAGTTCCCTCACGGCCTCTTCCGTGAGGGGGCGAATCCTGAAATGCTCGAGGAGGTTCTCCGGGGCCGCGGGCAGCGGCCGGTCGCATCGCACGGTCGCGAGCGTCCGCGATCGGAACGCGTCCTCGCGCCCGCTCGCGAGCGTCTCTCTGCGCTTGCCCTTCACTTCCTCGAGCCGCGCGTAGACGTCGTCGAGCGAGCCGAACGTCGCGACGAGCTCCTTCGCCGTCTTCTCGCCGATTCCCCGGACGCCCGGGATGTTGTCCGACGAGTCGCCCATGAGCGCGAGGACGTCGACGACGCGCGCGGGCGGCACGCCGAAGAACTCCGTGACGCCCGCCTCGTCGAGGAGTCGCTCCTGAACGGGATGCCACACGACGACGGCGTCGTCCTTCACAAGCTGGAAGAGGTCCTTGTCGGCCGAGGCGATCTCGACGCGCATGCCCGCACCCGAGGCGGCGACCGCGATCGAGCCGATGAGGTCGTCCGCCTCGTAGCCCGCTTCCTCGACGACGGCGAGACCGAGGAAGCGGCAGAGCCGCTTGGCGTCCTCGATCTGCGGCACGAGGTCGTCGGGCATCGCCTGCCGCTGCGCCTTGTAGCTGGCGTCCATCTCCTCGCGGAAGGTCTTCTCGTAGCGGTCGAACGCGATGGCGACCGCGTCGGGCTTTCGCGCCTCGCGGTACTTCCGCCACATGTTGAGAAAGCCGTAGACCGCGTTCGTGGGCCTTCCGCCCGGGCCCGTGAGGCCGCGGATCGCGTAGAACGCGCGATACAGGTAGTTCGAGGCGTCGATCAGGGCGAGCGTGGGCCGCTCGGGAGTGGTCGGCATCGGCGCGAGTCTATCCGCCGCGGCGACCTCTCACGGCGCC
>JBGQDL010000098.1:0-14262 GCA_041495865.1 Thermoanaerobaculia bacterium
GCGTTAGCCGAGCCATGGAGGACGTGCATCGTCGTGAGTCCGCCCGCCAGCTCGCGATAGATGGCGGGCGAGAAAGGATCGATCACGTCGCCGATGCGCACTTCGGCCGACACGTTGCGTGTGCCTTCGTTGACTCCGCCGTCGATCGCCGTGTGGCTGTGGCAATCGATGAGGCCCGGCGTGACGGAGCGGCCCTGCGCGTCGATCTCGACGGTCGCACTCGCGAGGGCGGCGGGTGCCGTGACGCCTTCGCCGACGGCGGCCACCTTTCCATCCACGACGAGCAGGTTCGCGTTTTTCAGCGTTCCCTGCGGGCCCGAGGTCCAGACCGTCGCGTTCTTCACGAGCACGGCCTTCGGCGCGAGGAGCGGCGCCGCGAAGCGGGCCGGCAGGGGACGCACGTCGGAATCGGGCGCATCGTGCTTCTCGGCCGCGGCCGTCTCCGCCGCCTCCGCGGCGCGCTCCCCGCCGGGGCCGGCACCCGATCCGCCCGGCCCTCCCGCCCCACCGCCTCGCGCCAGGTGGTCGCGCTCGGCGCGCCTCGCGACGACGGGGCCGCCGGAGAGCGGCGACAGCTCGAGCTTCAGGCTGTCCCCGTCCAACTGGGCGGCGACCTTCTGCTGACCGGACAGGCCGAAGGGACCGCCGTCGATGTCGAACTCCAGCCGCTGCGAGTGCCGCGCGACCTGCGTCGCCGGCACCGGCCGGCCGCCTCCCGCCGGGGTCGCATGGACCGTGAGAAGGCCCGTGCGCGGGTCCTGACGGACTTCCAGGCGCGCGCCGTCGAGGCGGTAGGTGCCGGGCACCGCCCCCTTCTTCGGCTTCACGTCGTAGGGCACGCCATCCACCCATGTCGTCGTGACCAGCGTCCGCTCCGCGAAGAGGGGGCCGGTCGACACGACGAGGTTCGCGGCCGCGCCGGGGACGATCTCCCCCGCCCGGCCCTCGAGTCCGAGCATCTTCGCGGGTACGGTCGTGAAGCCCGCGAGGAGGTCGTCCGCCGAGAGCCCGCGGGCGCGCGCCTTACGGGCGCGATCCGTGAGATCGGCGAGCTCCGGGAGGCCGTGCGTCGTGAGCGCGAACGTGAGACCGAGGTCGCGCATCCACTTCGGGTTCGAGGGCGCGCGGTCCCAGGAACGGAGCCTCTGGAGCGACACGTCGCCCCAGTCGTCGTCGTCCTCGACGGCCGTCGGGGACGGAAACGCGAGCGTGAGGACGAGCTGCGGCCTCGAGGCCTTGACCTCGTCGGCCAGCAGATACGCGTCGGCCGCCCCCACGTACCGCGCCTTGAGGCCGAACTCGGTGGCGATCCTCGAGGCCCTGAGAAGGGACAGAGCGTCCGGCGTCTCGAAGACGACCGCTTCCTTCCCCGCGGCTGCATCCGCGAGCGCGGCCCAGGCGTCGAGATGCTCGGGACGCGCGCGCCCGGCGGGCTTCGCGGCGTAGGCCGCCTCGGCGGCGGCGAGCCACCTCGCGTCGGAGAACGTCTGGCGGACCGCCGCGACCGTACCCATCTTCGAGCCGGGGTATTCGCCGCCGCCGAACGGAGGAGCGTCCGCGTCCCGCGCGACGTGCTGCGCGGACCTCGCAACCACGATCGATCTCCCGAGCGACGCGTCTCCGAGCGTCACGACCGCGCTTTCACCCCGGAAGATGCCCTTGTCGGGCACGGCGGCGATCGCCGTGAAGCCGAGATCGCGAAACGCCTCCTTTACGTCGGCGGCGATCTTCAGGTCGGCGAGGACACTCTTCTCCGGATGCACGCGCGCGATCGGATGCACGTTCCCCGAAGGCTCCGGCGCCGGCGTGGGCGTCGCGACGGGAGGGGCGCCGCCCGCGCGCCGCCCGCGCGCGTCGTCCTCGGCGGCGGCAAGCCGCGCGCCCGAAAGCCGCGACTCGGTGACATACGGGTCGACGAGGCCCGGCGAGATCGTCTTGCCGGCGAGGTCGATCACCTGCGCGTCGGCGGGCACGGCCACGGCGCCGGTGGCTCCCACGGCCTCGATGACGCCGCCCCGGACGACGACGGTCCCCTTCTCGATCACCTTGCCCGGCGAGGTCACGACGCGCGCGCTCGTCAGCGCATAGACGTTCGGGAGCTCGGCTCCCTTCACGGCGTGTCCGAAGAGAACGAAGAAGAAGAAAATATTGCTTAGAAAAGGGAAGACCGCCCGCCCACCGCCGGAGCCGAACATCAAGCGCATCCCAAATTCCCCCTTCTAAGAGAAAACCACCGCAACGACCCGCCTCGACAAAGCAGTGTCGCTCGGGTCCGAAGCAAGAACTAATTCAGCAGATGGTCCTCGACGAACTTCAGCGTCGCGAGGAACTGGAAGTCCTGGTTCTTCTTCTTGCTGAAGCCGTGGCCCTCGTCCTTCGCGAGGAGGTACCACACGGGCCCGCCGTTCTTCTTGATCGCGGCGACCATCTGTTCGGCCTCGGTGTACGGCACGCGCGGGTCGTTGCGGCCCTGGACGATGAACATCGGCTTCGTGATCTTCCCCGCGTTCGTGAGCGGAGACATCGCGAGGAGGATCTCGCGCATCTTCGGGTCCCGCTCGTCGCCGTACTCGGCGCGACGCAGGTCGCGCCGGTACGCCTCCGTGTGCTCGAGGAAGGTCACCCAGCTCGAGATCCCGACGACGTCGACGGCGCACCGGAAGCGGTCGTTGTACCGGGTCATCGACGCGAGCGTCATGTACCCGCCATAGGAGCCGCCCGTCACCATGACGCGGCCTTTGTCGAGCGTGGGCTGGCCGGCGATCCAGTCGAGGAGCGCGCCGATGTCCTTCACCGAATCCTCGCGCTTTTCGGCGTTGTCGAGGGTGAGGAAGGTCTTGCCGAAGCCCGACGAGCCGCGTACGTTCGGGAAGATCAGCACCACGCCGAGCTCGTTCAGGTAGAAGTTGTTCCGGCCGATGAAACCGGGCTGGTATTGCGCCTCCGGGCCTCCGTGGATGTTCACGATGACGGGCCTCGGGCCCGTGAACGAGGCCGGGGGACGGTACAGGAACCCCGTGATCGCGCGGCCGTCGAAGCTCTTCCACGTGATCCTCTCGGGCTCGGAGAGCGCCGCGGGGTCGAGGCCGCCCAGCTCGCTCTCCGTCCAGCGCTCGACCTTCCCCGACGGCCCGGCCGTCACGTCGACCGAGTAGACGTCCGACGCCGACCGCGCCGAGGCGAGCGTGAAGGCGAGGTCCTTGCCGTTCTCGTGGAAACGCACCGCGCCGATCGTCCCGAGCGGGATCTTCGGAAGCGCGATCTCCTTTTTCGAGGCCGTGTCGAGGACGTGCAGCGTCTCGACGCCGCCCTCGTTCACGACGAACGCCAGCTTGCCGCCGTCACCTGCGAGGCTGAGCGAGGCCACGTCCCATTCGATGCCGGGCGTCAGCACGGTCATCTTCCTCGACGCGAGATCGAGCGACACGAGGCGGTGGAACTCCGCCCCCGAGTCCGTCGTGGTGTAGAGAGACTTCCCGTCCTTCGCGAAGACGCCGCGTCCCCACGCGACCTTCTCCTTCGACTCCGGCGTGGCGAGCGCCTTGGCACCCGTTGCCGCGTCCACCAGCCAGTATCGGCTCTCGTTCGCCGAGAGGTATTCGCCCACGAGGAGCGTCTTGTCGTCCGGCGACCAGTCGGAAACGCTCCAGCCGCCGCCCGAAACCTCGAGGACCTTCCTCTCGGTCTTCGGGTCGGCCGGGTCGACGACGTAGACGTCGTTGTCCTTCCCGTTCCGCCGCGTGGACTGGTACGCGAGCCACTTGCCGGAGCCCGAGAACTCGCCCCCGGTGTTCCGGGACTTTCCGTCCGTGAACATCGTGACCTTGCCGGATTTCTCGTCTCGCCAGAAGAGCTGGAACCACTCGCCGCCGCCGACGTCCTTGGCGAAGACGAAGCCGTCGCCGGTGCGCGGGCGGAAGCGCGCGCCGCCCGTACGCTCGGGGTAGAACGTGAGCTGCGTGCGCGCCCCGCCCGGGAACTTCACCCGGTGGACCTCCGCGACGTCAGCGAAGCGCGTGCCGACGAGGATCTCGCGGCGCACGGGATGCCACGCTTCGAACGTCGCGCCCCGCGACTCCGTGTAGGCCGTGACGCGCTCGGCGAGCGCCTTTGGGATCGGCGGCAGCCCGTCGGCGACGAGGTTCTCGTTCGGGAGAACGACATCGTCGGCGCGCGCCGGGACGGATCCGAGGAGAACGAAAAGAAGGGAAATTCTGCTTAGAAAGAGAAAGACGCCGACATCGTTCTTCATTCGCATTTCCTCATTCCGCCTTGCCGTTGTTCTCGAACGGCCGCAAGACTGAATCCTCATATGCGGCGGCTGCTGTTGCAGCCGCCGATAGTAGAAAATCTGTCTCACGAACGGCTGGAGTCAAGGGCGCGCTACGCGCGCCGCGAAGCGGTCTTCGACCCTTGACACCGGCCGTTCGCGAGCTATCTGTCTTTCTCTTCCCCTACTTCCACGGCTCTATCTTCTCTATGACCACGCTCTCCCCGAGGACGCTCGTCTTTTCTCCCACCGTCTTTCCGAGCAGCGCTTTCCCCAGATCCGAAAGATATGAATAGATCCCCTCTTCGGGTTTCGAGTCCCAGGGCCCGAGGAGCGTGACGACGCGCGCGTTCCCCGCGCCCTTCAGCGTGACGCGCGCGCCGGGCCGGATCTCGCTCGTGTCGATGGACGCCGGGTCGAGCGCGCGCGCCCGCCCGAGCTCCTCCTGGAGCTTGCCCGCGCGCGCCGACAGGAGCTGCTGCTTGTCGCGGCGCGCCTTGTATTCGAAGTTCTCGGTGAGGTCGCCTTCCGCGGCGGCGAGCGCGATGCCTTTCGTGTTCTCGGGGATCTCCACCTTCAGGATGTTCTCCAGCTCCTCGCGCTTGGCCTCGATGGCCGGGGCCGTGACGAAGAAGGTGTCGTCCTCGGTTCGCCTGAGGTCGGGAAAGCGCATTTCGGCGGCGGCCACGAGCCCGTCGCGCCGGTGCGGCTCGAGCTCGTGATGGCGCGAGAGAGCCTCGAGGAAGAGGCGCGCTTCCTCGACGGTGGCCTGCTTGACGAGCCAGCCGGCCACGAGGCCCGTGCGGTCGAACATTTCCCGCACCTTCGAGCGGGCGGCGCCCAGCTCGTCCCAGGTGAGGGCGTCGAGAAGGCGCGCGAGGACCGCCGGGTTGAGGCGGGCGCGGAAAGAATCGTCCTTTTCGCAGCGAAGTGCGAACCACAGGAAAGCGCGGGGGCCAATGCGAGGCGACTTGAGGAGCTTCTCGAGCGTGCGCTCGCGCGTGTCGGGATCGATCTCGACGAGGCGCCGGTCGATCGCCTCGATCGTGCGGGAGTCCTCCTCCTTGAAGAGCCAGTCCGCCAGGATCGCCGGAGCCTCCGCCGGCCGCTCCTTCGCGATGACGTCCAGAGCGCGCTCGCGGATCGCGCGGTCCGTGAGGCGCGGCAGAAGGGCCAGCGGCTGCGCGAGCACGTGTCTCTCGACGGCGCCCGCGAGCGACAGGCCCGGGAACTTCTCGACGAGCACGGCGATCTCGAAGGCCAGCGCGGGATCGCGGTCCTCGAGTCTCTCGGCCTCGCCGGCGAGCGCCTTCGCCATGGCGGCGGCGAGCTCCGGCGAACGCTTCTGGTTTTTTCGAAACAGGTCCAGGCGGTCCTTGAGAGGCGCCTTCTCGAATCGCGCGAGGAGCGCGGCGTCCGCGGCGTCCGCCGAGCCGGACCATTCGACGGTCGCGGCCTTTCCGCTCCCGTGCACGACGACCTGCGGGTTCTTGCGGGCGGCGGTCCACCACGACGTCCACGCGTCCTCGGAGATCAGGCCCTTCACGGCGTCCTTCACCTCGGTCATCGTGAGCGCGCGCCCGAAGGAGTCGATGAGGTGCTTGAGGGCGAGCCCGGGATCCCCGAGGATGCGCGCCCGAAGCGCCTCGGGAGCCGTGAGCTTCTCGAAGAGGAAGTGCCCTTCGAGAAGCGGCACGAGGCTCTTGGAGGCGACGCCGATCGGAATAGCGATTCCCTTGGCCGCCTCGAAGTCCACGCGCACGGAGTCGAGCGCGAAGTTCGTCTCGACGACCTTGCCCGCCCCGCGCCCCGCCATCGAAAAGACGTGCCCGGCCTCGAACGGCAGCCATTTTTCGGCCTTCTCCGCCCGCGCGAGACCGTCGGCGGGATCCTTCGCCTCGCGGAACTTGAAGCGGCCCAGGAGGGCGGCGAGCGAGGAACGACCCGGCCAGGCGGCGGCCAGGGCCTCCTCGAAGAGCCTGTGAAAACCGTCGGGGGTCGAGGGAGTCGCTCCCGCGCGCACGGCCTCCTTCAGGATCGTCCAGCGCAGGCGCGCGACCGCCGGATCGGACGATTTCCTCTTCAGCTCGGCTTCGGCCATTCCGGCGACGGCCTGAACGCGCGCCTTCTGTCCCGCGCGCGCGAGGCCGCGCACGGCCGCGAGCAGCGTCTCGGATCTGGCGAGGGGATCGGAGAGTGCGTCCAGGAATGCGGATTCCACGAGATCGAAGCGTTTTTCGGACAGCAGGCTCTGAAGAGGGGCGCCGTTCGTCAACCCAGCATTCCCTTCTTCAGGTCTTCCGACGGCGGCTTGGGCCCGAGCCACAGCAGCAGGACGACGTCGGCGAAGTCCTTCCCTTCGAACGTCCCGAGCGCCCTGTCGCCCGAAAAGAGCGTCGTCCCCTTCCCCGGCACGTAGACGAAGGACAGGGTCTCGCCCTCTTTCACGTCCGGCACGAGGCTGAGCATCCTGTCGAGGGCCGCCTTCTGGGCCGCGGCCTTCTCCTTCGCGTTCGCCTCGAATCCTTCTGAGAATGCATCGGCGAGCTGCGACTTCTTCAGGTCGCGCAGGAAATGCATGCGCACGGCCTTCGGGGCGTCGGCGGCGACGATCGCCGCGGCGTCCTTCGAGGGGGCCTCGAGATAGAGGCCGCCCACGTAGACCTTGAAGATGGCCTTCTTGCGAAGGCCGAGACCGTTCAGCTTGAGCGTCTTGTCGCCGGCCGAAAGAGTGTCCGGCAGGTTCACGCCCGCCAGTTCGCGGGCGGCGAGCGGGCAAGCGGCCACGAGTCCGAACGCGATGGCCGAGGCGGCGACGATGACGGACGTACGGCGGTTCATGAAGGCCTCCTCGAACGACGGGCGGATTCTACGGTGAAAAGGCGGAGGACCCCGGAGGAGCGCCGCGGGGCCACCGTGGCCGACACCCTCCGGGAGCGCGAGGAAACGTAATACAGTGTTCTTCCGGCGGAGACCTTCGCCGAAAGGAGCCCGCGCCATGAGTCTCTTCTCGAAGTCGAGGGCCCCGGCCCTTCTCGCCGTCGCCCTCACCCTGATGGGCTCCGCGGGTCGCTCGCAAGCCGAGGGCATCGCTCTCGGCCTCAAGGCCGGCTCCCTCGGCGCCGGCCTCGATCTCACGGTCGGTCTCGCGCCCGTCATCAACCTCCGTGTCGGGGTCCAGGGATTCTCCTTCTCGAGAACGTTCACGGAGCAGGACGTCTCTTACGACGGGAAGGCCGATCTCAGAAGCGCCTGGCTGCTCCTCGACGTCCATCCCGCCGGAAAAGGCACGCGCGTGTCGGTCGGCGCCGTGTTCAGCGGAAACAAGGTCACGGGGACGTCCCCGACGACGGGCACCATCACGATCAATGGCGTGACGTATCAGATCGCGAACGTGGGCACGATCGATGGAGAGGCGAAGGCCAACGGCGTCTGTCCGTACCTCGGTCTCGGCTGGGGAAACGCGGTCCGGCCGGGAAGCCAGGTGCGCTTCGCGTTCGACGTCGGCGTCCTGTATCAGGGCGCGCCAAAGGTCTCTCTCACGGCCCATCCGGTCAATCCGGCGATCGTGCCCCCGACGTTCTTCGCGGACCTCGAGAAAGAGCGTCAGAAGGCCGAGGACGACGCTTCGAAATACAAGTTCTATCCGGTCGTGAACCTCGGCCTCTCATACCGGTTCTAGAGAGCCTCGCGTGAGCGTAGGCCGCGCGCTTCTTCCGGTCACATTCCTTCTCGTCGCGGGCGCGGCGTCACCTGCCCCTTCCGGAGTCGTCCGAATCGTCGACGCCACCGAGGCCGCTCGTCGCCTCCCCGACGTCTCCGTCCTCGACGTTCGGGGCGCCCGCGACGTCTCTCGCGGGCACGTGCCCGGCAGCCGCCGCGTGGACTGGCGCGAGTGGACGCTCGAGAAGCCGGGTCTCCTGGGCGCGCTCTTCGGCGATCCCGCGCGTTGGGGGCGCGTCCCGCCGCCGAACGCCGCCCTCGAAAGCCGCGTGCGCGCGCTCGGCCTCTCGAACGCCCGGCCCGTCCTCGTCGTCGGCTCGCCCGGCGGCTGGGGCGAGGAAGGGCGCGTCGCGTGGAATCTCCTTTACTGGGGCGCCGCGGAAGTCTGGCTGCTCGACGGCGGTTTTCCGGCATGGCGAGCGGATCCCGCGCGCCGGGTCGAGACCGGCGCCGCGCGCGAGGCTGCGCCCGGCGATTTCGTCCTGCACGTCCGCCCGGAGCGCCGGATCGAGACGGCCGCGCTGAAGGCCGCGCTCGACGCGAAGAGCGCCGCGCTTCTCGACGCGCGCACGCCGGCCGAATTCGCGGGCGAGACCATGTCCGGGCAGAAGCGCGGCGGCCACCTCCCCGGCGCGCGCCTCGTGCCCGAGAGGAGCCTGTACGACAAGGGTGGCCGGTACGTCGCCGCGGACGAGCTGATGCGCCTCGCGGGGCTCTCTCCGGATGGCCCGCACGGCTCGCGAGGCAGGCCGATCACGTATTGCACCGGCGGCGTCCGCTCGGCGCTCCTCGCCGTCCTCCTCGAAGCGCGGCTCGGGATCCTCTCGGCGAACTACGACGGGTCCCTCTGGGAGTGGTCGGCTGACCCTACTCTTCCTCTCGAGAAATAGAGACCGGAGATTGCTCATATGCGGCGGCTGCCGTGCAGCCGCCGATAGTCGAAAACGTTCTCCTCGAACGGCCGGAGTCAAGGGCGCGCTGTGCGCGCCGCGAAGCGGTCATCGACCCTTGATGACACCGGCCGTTCGAGAGATACGGAGCGAGAACCTGAATTTCTTAGAAGGTGAAAGAATCCCCGCGCAGTCCGCATCGGAGGTGCAGCGATGGGAACGCCGAAGCGCTCTCTATCTTCATCTTCCACTTCTAAGAAAAAGAAGTCGATACCTTCTGCGAAGAGCCGACCGGCCACAGCTCGGCGCTCGCGGCCTGCTCCGAAAGCAAAGCAATCTTCGGGTTTCCCCGCCCCGACTCTCACCGTGTCCTTCGTCTCCATCGAGGTGAAGCACAACGGCTGGCCGGGCGAAGGCGTGAAGGCGACGGATCTGTCGCTCATCCTCCAGCTCGAGGACCCGGCGGCCGCGGCCTCGAACGCCTCGCTCGCGTCCGCACACCTGCCGTTCGCGGCCTCGTCCGGGCAGACGGTGACCGCGACGGACCTCCCGCCGGACCAGAACGGCGTTCCGTTCTTCGGCGGCCCCGTGAGGGTGCCGAGTCACGTGAATCTCCACGCGCGCCTCTTCGTCGAGCGCACGAACGCCGTGGGGCCGATCCTCGGCGCGGCGCTGAACACCGTCATCGGGCAGTTCGTGGGCCGCATTCCGCTCCTCGCGGCGCCGGTAAGAGAGGTCCTCCACATTCAGATCGGGAAGGTGATCGCGACGGAGCTCGCGCGCGCGACGGCGATCGTGCCGGTGGACGCGACGTACCAGGGCACGCACCCCGTCACGCTCGCGCTCGTCGCGCCGCGGACGATTCCCGGCCTCTACGCCCCGCCGGGCAGCCCCGAGGGCTACAAGAAGGGCGTCGTGGCGACGGAGGGAGACCTCACGGCCCTTCTCCACCTGACGCTGGCGCTGGCGCTGCCGGGGTGAGCCTTCAGCCCCGGATTTCCGAGAAGCGCGCGACGCGCACGAACTGGTCGCGGATTCCGCGCAGGAGCGCGATGCGGTTCGCCTTCACCTCGGGGTCCTCCGCCATGACGAGCACCTCGGTGAAGAAGCGGTCGAGGCAGGGCCCGAGAGACGCCATGATGCTCAGCGCGTCCCGCCAGCGGCGGTCCGCGATGAGCTCCTCCAGCATCCCCCGCGCCTGGAGATAGTCGAGCGCGAGCGCCTTCTCGGCGTCGTCGGTCATCCTCGAAAGGTCCGGCTCGCCCGTGGAATCGGCCGCCTGTGCGAGGATGTTCTGCATCCTCTTGAACGCGGTCGCGAGGGGCGCGAAGTCCGGTGCGCCGCGGAGCGCCTCGACGGCTTCCACGCGCTCGGCGGCGTCCGCGACGTCGGGGCAGTCGGTCGTGAGGACGGACTCGATGGTGTCGGGCGCGTGCCCCTTCTTCTCGAGGAGGAACCGCAGCCGTTCGAGGAGAAACGCCGAGAGCTCGGGCAGGAGCTCGTCCTTCGTGCGCGACAACCCGCCGTGCAGCGCGGCGGCGTCGGCGCATGCCGCCGGCAGGTCGAGCCGCCAGTGCTTGTCGAGGAGGATCTTCACGACGCCGAGGGCCGCGCGCCGGAGGGCGTAGGGGTCCCTCGAGCCGGTCGGCACGAGGCCGAGACCGAACAGGCCGGTGAGCGTGTCGAGCCGGTCGGCGAGCGCCACGGCGCCGCCCACGTCGCCCCGCGGCACCTCGTCGTCGGCCGAGGCCGGCCGGTACTGGTCGTACAGCGCCTGCCAGACCTCCTCGCGCTCGCCGTCGCGCCGCGCGTAGAGACCGCCCACGACGCCCTGCAGGTCGGGGAATTCCCGCACCATGTCCGTCACGAGGTCCGCCTTCACGAGCCGCGCCGCGCGCACGAGCATCGCGTCGAGATGCGACAGGCCGAGCCGGGCCGCGAGCCTCTCCGTGAGGTCCTGGATGCGGCCCGTCTTCTTCAGATAGTCGCCGAGCGTCTCCTGGAACTGGAGCTTGCCGAGCCGCGGAAGGCGGTCCTCGAGCGGCGTCTTCCCGTCGTCGTCCCAGAAGAAGCGCGCGTCCGAAAAGCGCGCGGCGGTGACCCACTCGTTGCCCCGCGCGATCAGGCCCTTCGGGTCGCCCGTCTGATCGCAGACGGCGAGGAAGTGCGCGGCGAGCGCGCCGGCCTGGCGCACGGGCAGCATCTTCTGGTGCTCGCGCATCGACGTGACGAGGATCTCCTCGGGCAGCTCGAGGAAGGCGGGGTCGAAAGACCCGCGCACGACGCCGGGCGACTCGACGAGGTGAGCCCACGTGTCGAGAAGGGCCGGGTCGTCGGCGGGCTCGCCGCCGGCTTCGGCCGCGAGGGCCCGCGCCTGCTCCTCGAGGCGGGCGCGCCGGACGGCGAGATCGGGCTCCACGTGAGCGGCCCGCAGCTTCTCGAACCAGTCGGAGACGCTCATCGTCACGATGCGCTCCGGCGCGAGCGTGCGGTGGCCGAACGTCGTGCGCCCGCTTTCCACGCCGAAGAGCGCCATCGGGATCACGAGGCCGTCGAGGAGCGCGAGCAGCGAGTGGACGGGCCGGATCCACTCCGGCGTGCCGTCGCCCCAGCGCATCATCCGCGGGAAGGTCATCTTCTCGACGAGGGGCGGCAGGATCTCGCCGATCACCTCGGGGGCCGGGCGGCCCGGCGTCACCTTGCGGGCGACGACGTACGCGCCCTTCTGGAGCGACGCGACGCGGAGGTCCTCCACGGCGACGCCTTGCGCCTTCGCGAAGCCGATCGCGGCCTTCGTCGGGTTGCCGTCGTCGTCGTACCCGGCCCAGGCCGGCGGGCCGGTGACCTCCGTCTCGGAATCGGGCTGGCGGTCGGCGACGTCCTCGCCCACGAGAGCGAGCCGCCGCGACGTGGAGTGCACGGCGAGACGGCCGCCCAGCCGGGCTTCGGCGAAGGCGGCCGACGCCCGGGCGAGAAGCTCCTCGCGCGCCGCGGGCAGGACTCCGGCGGGAATCTCCTCCGCGAGGATCTCGAACAAGAACTCAGCCATTTCCCGCCTCCGGCGCCCGGTGCGGGAGCAGCGGGAAGCCCTGGTTCTCGCGCGAGGCGACGTACGCCTTCGCGCACCGGACGGCGAGATCGCGCACGCGCCGGATGACGCCCACGCGGTCCGTGGCCGAAACCGCGCCGCGCGCGTCGAGGATGTTGAACGCATGGGAGCATTTCAGCGCGAAGTCGTACGCGGGGAGGACGAGCTGCGCGTCGAGGCAGCGCGCCGCCTCGGCCTCGAAGCGCTCGAACAGCGTCTGCCAGAGAGCCGTGTCGGCCACCTCGAATCCGTATTTCGAGACCTCGTACTCGTCCTGCCTGCGCACTTCGCCGTACGTGATGCCGGGCGCCCACTCGATGTCGTACACGCTGCGCTGCTTCGCGAGAAACATCGTGATCCGCTCGAGCCCGTACGTGATCTCGGCCGTGATCGGTGCGAGGTCGATGCCTCCGGCCTGCTGGAAGTACGTGAACTGCGTGATCTCCATGCCGTCGAGGAGCACCTGCCAGCCGACGCCCCAGGCCCCGAGCGTGGGCGACTCCCAGTTGTCCTCTTCGAAGCGGAGGTCGTGCTCCCTCGGGTCGATGCCGAGAGCGACGAGGCTCTCCACGTAGAGGTCCTGCACGTCGGCCGGCGCGGGCTTCAGGACGACCTGGTACTGCTGGTGCTTCACGAGCCGGAACGGGTTCGCTCCGTAGCGCCCGTCGGCCGGGCGCCGCGAGGGCTGCACGTACGCCGCCCGCCACGGCTCCGGCCCGAGGACGCGCAGGAACGTGGCCGGATGCATCGTGCCCGCGCCCACCTCGACGTCCCACGGCTGCTCGACGAGGCAGCCCTTCAGCGCCCAGTAAGCCGACAGCTTCAGGATGAGAGTCTGCAGATCCATGTCACCTCTACCCGCCTCGAAGGTGCCGAGTGTACCGAATCGGCGCTCAGCCGAGCGCCCCGAGGAACCGATGACTTTTCAGCTCGTGCCCGAGAAATGTCCGACGCGCCTCCCGCGTCACGTCCTCGAGAGCCTCGAGAGCCTCGGGCGTCGGCGGTTTCTTGGAGAGCGCCACGAGAGTGACCTTTCTCATCACTCCGAGGAGCGCGCGGACTCCCGCCGGCGCCTCCTCTTCGGGCAGGACCCCCGCGAACCTGAGAAGCCAGGCTTCGAAGTACCGCGCGGCGAGCGGCGCGGGTACGCCCGATGAGAGCGCGTCCAGGACGTGCCGGACGAGCCGGTAGACCTCGCCCCCCTGCTCGGATTCGGGCACGAACGTGAGCGCGCTCTCGGCGAGATAAGGGAGGAGCATCGCGGTTTCGGCGCGCGACGCGAGGTCGAAGGCGCTGGCGACGATCTCGAGGGCCTCGACGCGCGCGAGATCGGCCCCCTCGCGCCGGAAGTACGTGAGCGAGACCTCGGTCAGGAGCTGCAGTGCGGCGGCCCGCTTCGACCTTCCGCGCGCGCCGCGCACGGCCGCGCGCACGACGCCGTGGTCCACCGTCAGAAGGGCCGCGACGAGATCCTTCTCCGAGAGCGGATCGAGCTTCAGAATGAACGCCGTGGTCGAGACGAGGGACATCCGGCCCGATTCTGCTCCGACGGGCCTGGCCGGTCTCCCGCGCGCCGTCGTGCGGCTCGGATGGGTGTCCTTCCTGACCGACGTCTCCTCGGAAATGATCGTCCCGCTTCTACCGGCTTTCCTCGCGACGCTTTCGGGCGTGCCCGCGATGGCGCTCGGGTGGATCGAGGGCGTGGCCGAGACGACGGCCTCGTTCGCCAAGATCATCTCGGGCCGCTTCACCGACCGCGCGGTGGCCAAGAAGCCTCTCGTCCTTCTGGGCTACGGCCTTTCTTCCGTCGCCCGCCCCGTGATGGGCCTCGCCCCGAGCTGGCCCGCGGTCGTCCTCATCCGATTCGTGGACCGCATCGGAAAGGGCGTCCGCACTGCGCCGAGGGACACCATGATCGCGAACGCGGCGCCCCCCGAGCGCCGCGGCGCGGCGTTCGGCCTTCACCGCGGGTTCGACAACGCGGGAGCCGTGCTGGGCCCTCTCGTCGCGGCAGCGCTCGTCGGATGGCTGGGGTTCTCCCTGCGGTCGGTCTTCCTGCTGGCGGCGATTCCGGCCGCGCTTTCGCTGCTGGTGCTGGCTTTCGGAGTGAAGGAAAAGACCGAAGAGAAGATTTCTTTGAAAGTGAATAAGGGAGAGGAGCGCTCCTCGGCGAGCGGGGTACCCCCCACCACGGCGCGGGAACTCGCATCGCGCAGACAGCACGCGCCAGCCTCCGAGGGCACCCCCCCACGCACGTCGCGCACGGACGGCCCCGCCGCCCGCTCATAACC
>JBGQDL010000099.1:0-14261 GCA_041495865.1 Thermoanaerobaculia bacterium
CCCGCTCGCGCCGGCGAAGCCGCGCGCCGAGCGCTGCGCGTTCCACCTCGCGCGGCCCGGCCTCCAGCAGACGCACCTCCTCGTGGGCGGTCCGACGATCCCCTTTTCGCATCCTCTCGTCCCGGCCGCGTGGATCGCGACCGAGGTGCTCGGCGGCGGCGTCTCGTCGCGCCTCTGGCGGGATGTGCGCGAGCGGCGCGGACTCGCCTATGCCGTCGGGACGGCCCTCACGCTGCATCGCAAAGCCGGCGTCGCGCTCGTCTCGGCCGCGACGCAGCCGAAGAATCTCGCACGCCTCGTCGCCACGACGGCCCGCGCCCTTCGGCGCTTCCGCGAGGAGGGCGTCACGCGGTCGGAGCTTCTTCGCGCGAAGAACCAGTTTCACGCGGAGGCCGCGCTCTCTCTGGAGTCGACGGCGGCGCGGCGGGAGAGCGCCGTCCGCGCGTGGCTCTACCGGGGACGCCCTTACGAAACCGAGGAGTTTCTCGCCGATGTGGACCGCGTGACGATGGACGACGTGTCCGCCGCGATCCGCCGCCTCTATGGCGACTCTCGCGGCGCGGGGCGACTCGGCCTCGGCATCGCGGGGCCGCTGCCCGCGGGGGTGCGGCCCGAGGCGTTCGCCCGCGGCCTCGCGGACGACTTCTCGGAAGCGCTCGCGGCATGAGGGCCATGACCACGACCGCCGGCACGCCCGTTCCCGTTCGCTACCGCATGGCCACGGCTTTCGCCGACCTCGCCCCTCCGGCATACGCCTCCGCCGGCGCCGCCGGCGCCGATCTGCGCGCCGCCCTCGCCGAGCCGCTCGTCGTGACTCCGGGGGGCCGCGCCCTCGTCCCGACCGGACTCGTCCTCGAGATCCCCCCGGGATTCGAGGGCCAGGTGCGCGCCCGCTCGGGCCTCGCCCTGAAGAAGGGGCTCGCGCTCGCGAACGGCGTCGGAACGATCGACGCGGATTACCGCGGAGAAGTGGGCGTCGTCGTCGTGAACCTCGGGACGGAGCCCGTGACGCTCGCGCGCGGCGACCGGGTCGCCCAGCTCGTGATCGCGCCCGTCGCCCGCGCGGTCTTCGAGGACGCGGAGGGCCTGGGGGAGACCGCGCGCGGAGCCGGCGGCTTCGGCAGCACGGGGCCGCGGTGAGCTGGATCGAGGTCAGCTTCCTCGGCTCGGGCTCCTCGGGAAACTGCGCGGTGGTGCGCGCGGACGGAACGAGCGTGCTCGTGGACGCGGGCCTTTCGATGAAGGAGACGGAAAGACGCCTCGCCCTGCGCGGCACGTCGCTGGACGCGATCTCCGCGATCTTCCTCACGCACGAGCATGCAGACCACGTGTATGCCGCCCTCGACCTGAACCGCAGGCGCGGGATCCCCGTGTTCGCCTCGCGTGGCACGGCCGTGGCGGGAGGATTCCCGGGGCCCCTCTTCGCCGACGTGCGGCCCGTCGCCGGCGGGAAGGAAATGGTCCTGGGCAATCTTCATGTGCGGGTCACGTCCACGCCGCACGACGGCGCGGAGCCCGTGTGCTACGTCTTCGCGGACGGGGGAGGGCGGCGCGTGGGCATCGCCACGGACCTCGGGCACCTTTCGAGTGCGGTGCTGGAGGCGCTCGGCGACTGCGACGTGCTCGGGCTCGAGGCGAACCACGACGAGGACCTCCTGCGGTCGGGGTTGTACCCGCCCTATCTCAAGAAGCGCATCCTCTCGCCGGTGGGGCATCTGTCGAACGAGTGCGCGGCGGAGGGACTGAGATGCCTCGTGGGGCCGCGCACGCGCGCCGTGGTCGCGCTTCACGTCTCCAGGCACAACAACACCTGCGCGCTCGCCGAGCGGGTCTTTCGCGAGGTCCTCGACGAGACGGGCACGGAGGCGTCGCTCGCCGTCGCCCGGCACGATGCGCCGACGGACTGGATCCACGCCGAGGGGAGGAGTCGCCCATGACGGTTCTCGTGAAGGTCATGCTCAAGCCGGGGGTCCTCGATCCGCAGGGGAAGGCCATCGCCGAGGCCCTCCACCGCCTCGGCTACGGCGTCGTCTCCGACGTGCGGGCCGGAAAGCTCTTCCGCATCGACGTCGACACGGACGATCCGAAGGCGGCGAAGGAAGCCGGCGCGCAGATGGGGGAGAAACTCCTCGCGAATCCCGTCATCGAGGACTACGAGGTCCTGCTCGAGAGCGCCGGCGCGCCGGCCGGGGCCGCCCGATGAGCGGCGCCGGCGCGCCGCGCGTCGCCGTCGTCGTTTTTCCCGGCAGCAATTGCGACGAGGACGCTGCGCTCGTCGCGCGGAACGTGCTCGAAGCCGACGTGAAGATGGTGCGGCACGACGAGCGCGCGCTCGGCGATCCCGACCTCGTGATCCTCCCGGGCGGTTTCTCCTACGGCGACTACCTGAGGAGCGGCGCGATGGCGCGCTTCTCGCCGGTCATGGAGTCCGTCGCGGGCTTCGCGGGGCAGGGCGGAGCGGTGCTCGGAATCTGCAACGGCTTCCAGATCCTCTGCGAGGCCGGGCTCCTGCCGGGCGCCATGCTGAGGAACGAGGGCCTGCGCTTCCTGTGCCGGGACGTCTTTCTGCGTGTCGAGTCCAAGCGCACGCCCTTTACGCTCGCGATCAACAAGGGGGACGTTCTGAGGATGCCGATCGCGCACGGCGACGGCAACTGGACGGCGGAGCCGCGGGTGTACGACGAGATGGTCGCGCGGGACCAGGTCGTGTTTCGCTATGTCAGGGCCGACGGCTCGCGCGGAGAAGGCGGGAACCCGAACGGCTCCCTCGAGGACGTGGCGGGCATCTGCAACGTGAAGGGCAACATCGTCGGCCTCATGCCGCATCCCGAGCGCGCGGCCGAGGAGCTCCTGGGCGGCACGGACGGCGCGCGCCTGTTCAAGTCCTTCGCCACGACCCGCATGGCGATGCAGGGGGCGTAGGGGCTCGAGAACTTGGAATTCCACCTTTTTGGTACGATTCCACCATGGCGTTGAACATCAAGGACCCCGTGGCCGAGAAGCTCGTCGCCGAGGTGGCGGCGCTGGCCGGCGAGAGCAAGACGGAGGCGGTGCGCGTGGCGCTTCGGGAGCGGCGCGAGCGGCTCGCGCTCTCCGGGGCGGCCGCCGCGAAGAGCGAGCGCATCCACCGTTTCCTCGAGGAACAGGTCTGGCCGACGATCCCGAAGAAATTCGTTGGAAAGAGGATTACGAAGAAGGAGCGCGAGCGCATCCTCGGATACGGCCCGCACGGCGTGTGATCCTCGACTCGTCGGCTGTCGTGGCGATTCTTCTGCGGGAGGCCGAGGCCGACGAGCTGGAGGCCAAGGTCTCCGCCGCCCCGGCTCTCGGGATCGGAGCGCCCACGTTCGTAGAGGTCCTGATGGTCCTCTCTTCGCGCTTCGGGCGCGATGCCGCCGGGCACCTGGAGGGGTTCCTCCGGCGCAGCGACGCCGTCGTCGTCCCCTTCTCGGAGGAGCACGCGCGCACCGCGGCCGAGGCGTTCGCACGCTTCGGGAAAGGCCGGCACCGGGCTGCGCTGAATTTCGGGGACTGCATGGCGTATGCGATCGCGAAACTGGCGGGGCAGCCGCTCTTGTGCACGGGACAGGACTTCGCGAAGACGGACCTGAAGCTCGCTTGAACGACGCTCAACGCCTCTTCATCCAGGCGGGCGCGCGCTCGCTATTCCGCGGGCGAGCCGGTAAAATCGCAGCCTGGTTTCAAGGCCTCTGACGCACGATCTTGTAACCCCGCGCTGAGAGCCCGGCCCGTCGCGGCCGCACGAGCTCTCCGGACCGCGCCGCCCTACGGCGGCCGGTGTCGGTGTGGGATCCCGATCGAAGACAAGGAGTGCGTCATGACGCTCATCGAGCGGTTCGGCTGGTCATCTTTCTTCGAATCCCGTTTCGGTCCCTTCGCTTCCGAGGGGCTCGCCCCCGCGCGCGTGCTGCGCGAGGAGCGCACGTGCTGTCTCGTCGTCACCGGCGAGGGCGAAGTCGTCGCGGAAACCTCGGGACGACTTCGCCACACGGCCCGAAGCCGCCTCGATCTCCCTGCCGTGGGCGACTGGGTGGCGGTGCGGCCGGCAGGCGGCGGCGGACCGGCTCTGATTCACGCGGTGGTACCCCGGCGCAACCGCCTCGCGCGAAAGGCCTCCGGGGATGCGGCTGCCCCTCAGATCCTCGCCGCGAACGTGGACGTGCTCCTCGCCGTGATGGGGCTGGATGGCGACTTCAACCTGCGGCGCCTCGAACGCTACGCCGCCCTCGCGTGGGAGAGCGAAGCCGTGCCGCTCGTCGTCCTCACGAAATCCGATGTCTCGCAGGACGTCGCGGGGCGAATGGCCGAGGCGCGCACGGCGGCGCCGGGCGCGGAGATTCTCGCGGTGAGCGCCGTGACCGGAGCGGGCCTCGCGGAGCTCGCCGAGCGGCTTGGGCCGGCCCGAACCCATGCGCTCGCCGGCATGTCAGGCGTCGGAAAGTCGACCCTCGTGAACCGTCTGTCCGGGGAAGACGCCCAGGCCGTGCGCGACGTCCGGACCTCGGACGGGCGCGGGCGGCATACGACGACCCGCCGCGATCTCCTGCTCCTCCCGGGCGGCGCCCTCCTCGTGGACGCCCCGGGCATGCGCGAGCTCGCGCTCTGGGACGGGCCGGGAGAGATGGCGTTCAAAGACATCGGGGCGCTGGCGTCGGCGTGCAGGTTTCGAGACTGCAACCATGCGAACGAGCCCGGCTGCGCCGTGCGCGCCGCGGCGGAGCGAGGCGGGCTCGATGCCGGTCGGCTGGCCGGATTCCGGAAGCTTCTGCGCGAGGAAGCCTGGCTCAGGCGCCGCGAGGACGCCTCTTTCGCGCGTGCGGAGAGGGAGCGCTGGAAAAGCCTCGCGCGCGAGGCGAAGGCGCGGTCGCACGCCAAACGCGAGGTGCGATGAGTTAACGTTCCGCCAGCATGCAGCCGCCGTCCGGCGGGCCCCGTCGTCTCATCGGCCTCGTCGATGCCACGGCCCTCGTCGTCGGCTCGATGATCGGCTCGGGCATCTTCATCGTCTCGGCTGAATCCGCGCGGCAGGTCGGCACCCCGGCGCGCCTGCTTTTCGTGTGGGTTCTCGCGGGCGCTCTCACGCTCCTCGCCGCGAACGCCTGTGCCGAGCTCGCGATCCTGTTCCCCCTCGCGGGAGGGCCGTACGTCTTCTTTCGCGAGGCGTACGGACCCCTCGCGGGGTTTCTCTACGGCTGGACGACGGCGCTCGTGATCCAGACGGGCACGATCGCGGCCGTGGCCGTCGCCTTCGCGAAGTTCCTCGGCGTCCTCGTGCCGTCCGTCTCCGGCGGCGCGACGAAGGCGGTCGCGGCGCTCGTGGTTCTCGTCCTCACGGGCACGAACGCGCTGGGGCTCAAGGCGGGAACGCGCGTCCAGAACGTCCTGACCGCCGTCAAAGTCACGGCGCTCTTCGCGCTGACGGCCGGTGGGATGCTCTTCGGGCGGGCTTCCGGGGAGGCGCAGCTCGGGAACGTCCCCTCGGGAAGCGCTCTCGTCCTGGCTTTCGCGCTCGCGCTCGTCGGGCCCGCGTTCTCGCAATCGGCCTGGACGAACGTGACGTTTCCTGGCGCCGAGATCGCCGACCCCGCCCGCACGTTTCCGCGCGCGCTGCTCCTCGGCTGCACGCTCGTCACGGGCCTCTACGTGCTCGCGAACGTCGGGTATGTACGGACGCTGGGACTCGACGGCATCGTCCATGCGTCACAGGATCGCGTCGGGGCGGCCGCGGCCGCGGCCCTGGTGCCGGGCGGCGGCGCCTGGATGGCCGCGGCGATTCTCGTCTCCACGTTCGGCTGTGTGAACGGCCTCGTCCTGTCGGGGGCGCGCGTCGTCTACGCGCTCGCGGCGGACGGCCATCTGCCCGCGGCGGCCGCGCGCCTGAACGGAGCCGGCGTGCCGGGGATCGCGCTGGCGCTCCAGGCCGCGTGGTCACTCGTCCTCGTCCTCTCGGGCACGTACTCCGATCTCCTGCGCTACGTCGTCGCGGTGGAGTTCGTCGTCCTCATCCTCCTCGTCCTCGCCGTCACCGCCCTCAGGCGGAAGTTCCCGGGGCGCGAGCGGCCGTACCGCACGTGGGGACATCCGGTGACGTCGGCGCTGTTCGTCCTCCTCGCCTCGGCCGTCGTCGTCCTCCTCGCGATCGCGAGCCCCCGGACGACGCTGCCCGGTTTCGGAATCGTCCTCCTCGGCATCCCCGTGTTCTTCGCGCGACGCGGGAGAAAGCTCGCCGCATGATCGAGGCCGGCGAGTTCGCCTGGCTGCTCGCCTTCCAGGGCGAAGAGGAGGAGGCGAACGCGAGAGCTCGCGGCGCAGCAGCGGCCCTCAGGGCGTCGGGCCTGCCGGGTCTCGTCGACGTCGTGCCGGCGGCACGGACGGTCCTCGTCCTCGGCTCGCCGGAGCTGGACCCGGCGCGGCTCTCGCTCTTCGAGGCGGCGCCTTTTCCGGTCGCGCCCGCCGGGTCGCCCCGCGCGCACGAGATCCTCATGACGCCGGACGGCGCGGACCTCGACGAGATCGCCTCGCGCTCGGGCGTTTCGCCCGACGCCTTCTTCGAAGCCTTCGTCCCGCTCACCTTCACCGTCGGATTCCTCGGCTTCTCGCCGGGATTCGCCTATCTCTACGGACTGCCGAAGGCGTTCCATCTGCCGAGGCGCGGCACGCCGCGCGTCGCCGTGCCCGCCGGAAGCGTCGCCCTCGCGGGCCCGTACGTCGGGATCTACCCCGCGCCGACGCCCGGCGGCTGGAATCTCCTCGGGCGGACGGCGCGCCGGCTCTTCGACGTCGGTTGGGATCCGCCGTCCCTCTTCGCGCCCGGCGACCGGGTGCGCTTCAAGCTATGACGACGGCGCGCGGCGTCCTCGTCGTCGAGCCCGGGCTCCTCACGACCGTGCAGGACCTCGGGCGGCACGGGTGGGCGGCGTTCGGCGTCCCCGCGGCCGGCGCGCTCGACGAGGACGCGCTGTGCCTCGCGAACCGTCTCGCCGGAAACGCCGAGGACGCGGCCGCCCTCGAGGTCACGCTCGTCGGGCCCGTGTTGCGCGCGGCCGGCGACCTCGAAATCGCGGTCGTGGGCGGGGCGTTCGGGCCGGCGCCCGGGAGGTTTCTCCACCTCGCGGACGGCGAGCTGGTGTCCTTTGCGGCGGCCGCCGGCGCGACGCGCGCGATCGTCGCGATCGGCGGCGGGATCGACGTCCCGCTCGTCCTCGGGAGCCGTTCCACCTGTCTCTCGGGCCATTTCGGCGGGTTTCAGGGACGACGTGTTCTGCGCGGGGACTTCCTCGCCGTGTTTCCCGCGTCCGCCTCGCCGCTCGCGGAGGCGCGCGTCGACCTGGCGCAGCCGGGCGAAGGGGACGTCGTCCTGCGGGCGTTCGCAGGTCCTCACGAGGCCGAGTTCGACGCCGGCGCGCGCTCGGTCTTCTGGGACACTCCCTGGAAGATCCTCGCCGAGTCGAACCGCATGGGATTCCGGCTCTCCGGTCCGTCCCTCGGCCTCGTGGAAACGGCTTCACGCGCGTCGGAAGGCACGACGCGGGGCTCGGTTCAGGTCACGGCCGACGGCCACCCCATCGTGCTTCTTGGCGAAGGGCCCACGACGGGCGGCTACCCGAAGATCGCCGTCGTGGCGGCGGCGGACCTCGGCCTCCTCGCGCGCACGCCGCCCGGGCGGACCGTGCGCTTTGAGAGAATCTCCGTGACCGAAGCCAGAAGCCTGTTCGCCACGCGCGAAGCCCGTCTCCGCGCTTTCCCGGGAGCCCGAGCATGACCGAGCCCGTCCAGGAGTACCGCAAGCGGGGCCGCTATTACGTCGACCTGAACTTCGATGGAGGCGAGGGCGGCGACGACGCGGCTCTGATGCGGTCGGTGTCCACCGTGAACATCGCGTGCGGCGGGCACGCGGGGGACGCCGACTCGATGCGCCGTGTCGTGCGACTCGCCCTCGCCAAGGGTGTCGCGATCCACGCGCATCCGTCCTACGAGGACCGCGCCAATTTCGGGCGTACCCCGATCGCGCTCGAGCCCGCCGAGATCGCGGCCCTCGTGAAGGGGCAGGTCGAGACGCTGCGCAACATCGTCCGCGAGGAGGAAAGCGATCTCACGGGGGTCAAGCCGCACGGGGCCCTTTACCACGCCGCGGCCGGAGACGAAGCCGCCGCGTCGGCGGTGGCGCGCGCCGTCAAGGCGGTGTCGCCCGCCCTCGTCCTCGTCTCGGCTCCCGGCTCGAAGCTGCTGGAAGCCGGGCGCGCGCTGGGCCTCGCGGTCGCGGCGGAGGCGTTCGTCGACCGCGGCTACGAAGCCGATGGCTCGCTCGTCCCGCGCGGAACCCCCGGCGCCCTCGTCGAGGATCCCGCGGCCGCGGCCCGCTGCGCGCTCGGGATCGTCTTCTACCGCCAGGGCGTCGCGCGCAACGGCCAGCCGTTTCCGCTCGCGGCCGACACGCTCTGCCTGCACGGCGACACGCCGAACGCGGTCTCGATCGCGGCCGCGGTGCGGGCCGCGCTAGTCGAGGCGAATATCGTCGTGCGCAGCCTCAGGGGCTGGCGGCCGGCGGCGTGAGGGGTCCGGCCGCGAGGAACACCTCGAGCGGGAGCCATTCTTCCCCAGCAGGCTGGACGGCGGTGAGCCGTGGCGCCGTGCCGGGGGAGAGCGTCGTCCGGACGGGGGCCGAGACCTGAAACCTGCGGGCATCGACACTCCCAAGGGAGACCGTGAACGCTCCGGGACCGATCGGAACCTCGAAGTGGAGCTCGATTACCTCGGCCGGGAGGTGTCCGATGAACGCCCGCCCCGCCATGGCATGAGTGTCCCCGGCGCCGGACCATTCGACGAAGACCGCTCCGGCTGGCATGGAGGTCGAGAGGGTGATGGCCACCGGCACGGTCGCGGCCGGGGACGAGTCTGCTGGGACGGCGCTGGACGTCGTCATCGGCCGGACCTCACAATTCTCGAGACAGACGTTCAGCCTGTGCTCGTCGGCCTCCGACACTTCGAGGCGTCGTGCGGCGCCGGGCGAAAGGTTCACCTTGAGCCGCCCGAAGAGGTTTCTGGGAGGACCGAGTCGCCCGTTGAGGTAGATTTTGATCTCTCCCTCGACGGAGGGAACCCGGAACGAGAGCGCCACGGCTTCGTCTGGCTTGTGTCCGATGAAGGCCTTGCTGGCGAGATATTGCTCAGCCGAGCCGTCGGAGAACACGACGAAGATGGCACCCGCGGGCAGGGCGCTCCTCAGGGAAAGGTCCACGGGGACCGTCGATCCCAAGGGTGCGGCCGGGGTTAAGGCGGCTGGTTCCGAAAGGAGAAAGAGGCCGAGCACGAACGAGAGACGTGAGAGGTTGCGCATGGGCATACGGCAGGCTCCTGAGCCCTTATACGGAACCGGACCGTGCGGATGTCGCACCTCGCCGGCCCGGAGGAAGACGCCCTCGGAGACTCGGCGATCCTCCAGCGAACACGGATCCGTGCGCACGACGAAGGACATCTCATTAATCTATATCTCAAGCTCGACCCGGCCCTGGGGACCGAGATCAGGAAGACGCGCCCCGCAGTCACTGCTCCCGCGCGAGCGGCGGACACGTGACTCTCTGATATCTTTCAGCAAACGCTAGGGGTGATCAGATGGAAAGCGACTCAGTGTTTTCGAAGAGGGAGAAGAAGCTCTTCCTGATCTTCAAGATGGCGATCGAATCCGAGCGAGCTGCCCAGGCGCGGTACAAGCAGGCCCAGCGATACTGTGACGACCCCGTTCTGAAGAAGGTTCTTCAGTCTATCGAGAAAGAGGAAGCCGGTCACGAGAAGGCGCTCAACCGCTGGTACGCACGCATCAGGAAGCGAATCAGTGACGAGCAGGCGTCGGCCTGACGTCATGGCCCGACAGGCCGGCCTCTACCCCGGTGCGTCCAGCACCTCGCGCACCTTGCACGCGAGGGCGAGAGGCAAGAAGGGCTTCTGGAGGAACGCGACGCCGGACTCGACGATTCCGTGGCGCATGATCGCGTCGTCCGTGTAGCCGCTCATGTAGAGGATCTTGACGCCGGGATGGTCCTTCGAGAACTGCTCGGCCAGCTCGCGGCCGCTCATCTCGGGCATCACGACGTCCGTGACGACGAGGTGGATCGTCTCAGCGTGCCGGCGCGCGGCCTCGAGCGCCTCGGGGCCGTTCCTGGCCTCGATGACCCGATAGCCCGTCGACTCGAGCATGGTCTTCACGATGCGCCGCACGGCGTCCTCGTCCTCGACGACGAGGACGGTCTCGGTCCCGCGCGGCAGCGCGTGGAGCGAAGCACCGGAGCCGCCGCGCCGCCCCGGCGCGGGCTGCGAGGGGAGGACGACGGTGAAGGTCGCGCCGTTCCCGGGCTCGCTCTCCACCGTAATGTCGCCACCGCTCTGCCTCACGATGCCGTAGACCGTCGCGAGCCCGAGGCCCGTGCCCTTGCCGAACGCCTTCGTCGTGAAGAAGGGTTCGAAGAGATGGGCCCTCACCTCCGGTGGGATGCCCCCGCCAGTGTCCGAGATCGAGATCGCGAGCTTCGGACGCAGACGCTGCCCCGCGGTCTCCTCGGGATCGATGGACACGGAAGGGTCGAGGTTTCGGGTGCGGATCGTGATCCGGCCGCCGCGCGGCATTGCGTCGCGCGCGTTCAGCGCGAGGTTCATGACGACCTGTTCGAGCTGGCCCGGATCCACCTTTACCCAGCTCGGGTCCGCCGCGAGGTCGGTCGCGAGCTCGACGTCCTCGCCGATGAGACGGCGGAGCATCTTCTCGATCCCGGCGAGGACGACGTGCACGTCGACGAGCCTGGGCTCGAGGATCTGCTTGCGGCTGAAGGCGAGAAGCTGGCGCGTAAGGGAGGCCGCGCGCTCGCTGGCCGTGCGGATGTCCGTCAATGCGGCGCGCTTGGGGCCCTCTGCACGTGCGTCGGAAAGGAGAAGCTCGATGTTTCCGGAGATGACCGTCAGGAGGTTGTTGAAATCGTGGGCGACGCCGCCCGCGAGCTGGCCGATCGCGTCCATCTTCTGCGCCTGGCGGAGGCGCTCCTCGAGGCGCACCCGCTCCGTGACGTCCGTGAAGAGCGCGAAAACGACTTTCCGCCCCTCGAGCTCGACGACGCTTCCGCGAACGTCCGCCACGAAGGCCGTCCCGTCTTTCCTGAGGCACGGGACGCCGGACGAGGTGGGCGGCGTGCCGGCGGCCGTCGCCCGGATCCCCTCGAGGACGTCTGCGAGCGCCGCTTTCGGATGGATGTCCGCGATCGTCAGCCTCCCGAACTCCTCGGACGTGTATCCGAACATCGCGCAGAGGGCCGGGTTGAAGAACTGAAACCTTCCCGTATCCGGGGCGATCGCGATGATCCCCTCGGCCGCGTTCTCGAAGAGGACGCGGTACCGGGCTTCCGAAGCCTCGAGGGCCTCGGCCGCTTTCTTGCGCTCCGTGATGTCCTCGGTAAAGATCAAGATCCCGCCGACGTCTTGGGCGTCCGTCTGCCAGGGCCAAATCTCCCAGCGGAGCCACTGGACCGACCCGTCCGCGCGCTCGAAGCGGTCCGATTCCGTGCGGATGACCTCGCCGGCGAGGCCGCGCTGATGCACCGCCTTCCAGCGATCGGGAATCTCGGGAAAGACCTCGTAGTGCGAGAGACCCGTGAGGTCCAGGTCGCCGAGGCGGTAGTCCGTGAGCCAGCGGCGGCTCGCCGTGATGTAACGCATGTCGCGGTCGAACATCGCGAGCGCCACGGGAGCGTGACGGACGAAGAGCCGGAGGCGCCCCTCGCTCTCGCGGAGCGCCGCCTCGGCATTCATTCGGGCCGTGATGTCGGTCGTGATGCCGTTCCACAGGACGCCGCCGTCGGGCATCGGCCGGGGATTCGACCTGGCTTCGACCCAGACCTCGGCCCCCGACGCGAGGCGGAAGCGGAACTCGCCCTGGAAGGTCTCGAGTGTGCGCGCGGACCGCGCGATCGCGTGGTGGATCCGCGTCAGGTCGTCTGGATGGATTCGGGAGAAGAAACGGGCGGCCGTCTCCTCCGGTTCGCCCTGCTCGATCCCGTAGCGCCCGACGAAGTCCGGCGAGACGAACGGAATCGCGTAGGCGCCGGAGGGAGAGAGGCGGAACTGGTAGAACGCCGCAGGCGCACCCAGGGCGGCCTCGACGAGCGCGGCGTCGGCCGGCGCGGGCCCGGCCTCGCTGGCCCCCGCTACCCACTTCATCTGTACCTCCGACCCGTCAAGTGAAGCCTCGGTAGTGTCCCACAGACATGATGCGCCCGCGCGGGCGCGATCGTTGACGGGGCTTCCGCTCGCTTCTGGGCTTTGATGAGCGCACGAGGGGAAGCCATCACGCGTTCAGGCGGTCTGGAATTGAGGAGAGAATCAACTTGCAACGCGACGGGAAGCACGCGAAGGTATATCAAGTCCGTCAGATCCGTGCCGTGATCCTCCGTCATCGCCTGGGTGGAGACCTCTGATGCACCGTTACGAAGTCATCATCTACTGGAGCGGCGAGGACCGAGTGTTTGTGGCGGAAGTGCCAGAACTGCCCGGTTGCGCGGCGCACGGAAAGACTCCTGCCAAGGCACTGGCCGAGGCGCAGCAGGCGATCTCTCTTTGGCTCGACACGGCGCGTGAATTCGGCGACCCGATCCGTATTACGCGGCGCCTGCGCGGCGCGAACGGACGTTGACGGGCCCTCCGCCCGGCCCTAGGCTTCTTCTATGAAGATCGTGACGAGGCGCCGACCCGGAGAAGACGTCCTGAGGGACTCGGCGATCCTCCAGCGAACGCTCAACGCGCTCCGCGGGAACGCGCTCGTCCCGCGTGGGGTCTACCGTTTCGCGAGCCACGAAGAGGCCGACGCATGGATGACCCTCCAGATCGCGGCTACTCACGCGCGCCTGAGCTCCGGGACCTCGCCGCGCTCTGCCGTTCGCTGAACCGGGAGAACGTCCGTTACCTCCTCATCGGAGGTTTCGCGGTCGTGCTGCATGGCTCCGTGCGCACGACGAAGGACATCTCCTCGTTAATCTGTATAGAATACAGATTATGAGCGCACTCACGCCCGCCCGTCTCAACATCCTCATGGACCGGAAGCTCTACCAGCGCCTCAAGGAGGAGCTTCCGCCCCGGAAGATCAGCGCATTCATCGAGGCGTCCGTGCGGGCGCGACTCGCCCCCGATCGGCGAACGCTCGAGCGCGCCTACAAGGCCGCGCGAAAAGAGAAATGGCGCCGCCAGCTCGCCGCGGAATGGGCGTCCCTCGACGGAGATGGCTGGCCGTCTTGACGGCTCAGTCGCCCCGCCGGGGAGACGTGGTCTGGGTCAGGCTCGACCCGGCCCTGGGGACCGAGATCAGGAAGACGCGCCCCGCAGTCGTCGTCTCGAACGACGCCTGCAACCGCTATGGCGCTCGCGTGGTCGTCGCGCCCGTCACGAGCAACGTCGAAACGCTCTATCCCGGGGAAGCCCTCGTTGAGATCCGGGGCCGGAAGGGCCGCGTTCTCGGCGACCAGATCCGTTCCGTCGACCGCGCCCGCCTTCGCGGCCGGGTCCAACGTCTCACGGGCGACGAAATGGACCGCGTGGACGAGGCGCTGCGAGTGACGCTCGCCCTTCACGCTTCACTCTGAACGCGGCCGACGCCTGCCTCCCCGGGCAGGGCATGGGTGGCTGTTGCCGGGCTTCAGATCCGCGCTCTCGCGCGAGCGTGATCGGGCGGCTTCAGACACGGCCGCCGCCCGAAGCGCCATCCCCGCACGCCAGCTCGTTGCAGAAGGATCCGGGGTACCACGCTCGCGGAAAACACCTCCCACCCGCCCCCTAGGGGGTGGTCCCATACGTGGCAAACAGGTGGTCCCTTCCTGTGGCTAAACCAGGCTCAGGGTGGTCCCATGCTCGTGGCAGACGACACGTGTCAGCGAGAGCGCGGCCACGCAAGGGCGGGGAGAGGGGTTTCAATCCACGCGCTCGCGCGAGCGCGACAGCGAGACGTGCGGGGACGTAGCCTCCCTGCAACTGTTTCAATCCACGCGCTCGCGCGAGCGCGACAGCGCGCCGGCCCAGGTTGCGAACATCTGACGTACGTTTCAATCCATGCGCTCGCGCGAGCGCGACAGGGCTTCGCGTTAAGCGGTTTATCTATCCCGAGTTTTAAATCCACGCGCTCGCGCGAGCGGTAATTCTGGTCCACGGTGCTAATACCAGCCTTGACGTAGTTTAAATCCACGCGCTCGCGCGTGCGCGACACCACGACC
>JBGQDL010000100.1:0-14188 GCA_041495865.1 Thermoanaerobaculia bacterium
GAGCCACGCCCAGCCACTCCCGAACTGCCCCATCGCGGCGTCCGAGAACTCCTTCTTGAACCCCTCGTAGCCTCCCACGAAGGACGTTTCGATCTTGCCGGCGATCTCCTTCGGCATCGTCGCGTCGCTCTTCGGGCGCAGGCTGTTCCAGTAGAACGTGTGGTTCCAGACCTGCGCGGAGTTGTTGAACATCGCCGCCTTGTCGGCCTTGCCGGCCGACGCCTTGACGATCGAGACGAGATCCATGTCGGCTTCCGGCTTTCCGGCCACCATGCCGGTGAGGTTCTCGAAGTACGTCTTGTGATGCTTGCCGTAATGGAAGCCGATCGTGTTCTTCGAGATGAAGGGCTCGAGCGCGTTGTCGGCCCAGGGAAGCGGGGGGAGAATCATGGGGGTCGCTCCTTTCGCGATCGCGGGAAATCCCGCGTCCCTGGCGGCGAGGGCGGCGGCGGCGACGACGGCGGTCTTGACGAAATCGCGGCGGTCGTTCGTGTGGTCGGTCATCGAACCTCCTTCAGGCTCCTGGAGCCCGGGGCGCGTCGAATCCTAGCAACCTTTTCCCGTTCCCGCCGTACTCTCCAGCGCGTCGACGTGTCTCGGGACTGCCGGAGGAATTTCATGACCCGACGTGCCGCCCCCATCGCTTTCGTTCTCGCCGCCGTGCTTTTCGCGGTCGTTCCCGTCGGCGCGCAGAGCTTCGCCGTCGAGAAGTTCACGCTGAAGAACGGGATGACCGTGATCTTCTATCCGGACCACAGCCTGCCCGTCGCGACCGTGAACATCTGGTATCGCGTGGGCAGCAAGGACGAGCTGCCCCGCCGCAGCGGCTTCGCCCACCTCTTCGAGCATCTGATGTTCATGGGGACCGAGCGCGTCCCGAACGGCGACTTCGACCGGCTCATGGAGGCGGCGGGCGGCTCGAACAACGCCTCGACCGGCGCCGACCGCACGAACTACTTCTCGTCGGGCCCGGCGTCGCTTCTGCCCACGCTCCTGTGGCTCGATGCGGACCGGCTCGAGGACCTCGCGCGGACGATGGACCAGAAGAAGCTCGACCTGCAGCGCGACGTCGTCCTGAACGAGCTCCGGCAGTCGTACGAGAACCAGCCCTACGGCCGGGCGGAGCTCGCGATCCAGTACCTGCTCTATCCCGCCGCGCACCCGTATCACTTTCCGACGATCGGGACGGAGGAAGACCTCAAGGCGGCGCAGGTCAACGACGTGAAGGATTTCTTCGCGACGTACTACACGCCTTCCAACGCGAGCCTCGTCGTGGCGGGCGATTTCGACCCCAAGGAGATCCGGCCGCTCGTCGAGAAGCTCTTCGGCACGCTCCCGCGCGGGGCCGACGTGCCGCGGCGCCCGGTGCCGCCCGCGGCGCTCGACGGCGTGAAGAGGGGCGTCGCCTTCGACAAGGTGCAGCTCCCGCAGCTCACGTTCGCCTATCACGCGCCGAAGGCCTTCGGCCCGGGCGACGCGGAGACGGACATCCTGGCCGCCGTCCTCGCCGACGGCAAGAGCAGCCGTCTCTATAAACGCCTCGTCGTCGACGAAGCGCTCGCCACCTCCGTCACGGCGAACAACGCAAGCGAGCTCCTCGACTCGGTCTTCCGGATCGACGTCCAGACACGCCCGGACGCCGACCTCGACCGCGTCGAAAGGGCCGTCGACGAGGAGCTGGCCCGCTTCCTCAAGGAGGGCCCGACGCAGCACGAGTTGGACGAACGTAAAGCGACGATCGAGGCCGGGAAGCTCGCCGCGCTTCAGCGCCTCGAGACGAGGGCGGACGATCTGAACGAGTACGAGTTCTTCTGGGGCGAGCCGAACGGGTTCCAGCGCGACCTCGACCGCTACCGCAACGCGACGAGCGCGGCCGTCCTCGAGACCGCGCGGCGCGTGATCACGCAGAACGCCCGCGTCCTCTTCCGGGTCCTGCCCGAGCAGCCAAAACGGCCGGCGGGCCCGCGCGACGCCCGGCCGAACGACGGCTCTCCGGCGGCGTTCCACCCGCCGCCTCCCGAGCGCTTCGCGCTCGAGAACGGGATCCCGGTCGAGTTCTGGCGCACGCCCGATCTCCCGCTCACGGCGGCCACCCTCGTCTTCCAGCCCGGCGGCCCGCTCACGTCCTCCGACGGCCGCGACGCGGGCCTCGCTTCCCTGACCGCGCAGATGCTCGACGAAGGCGCGGGCGACCTCGACGCGCTGCGCTTCGGCGAGGCGGTGGCATCCCTCGGAGGCCGGCTCTCCGCAACGGCCGGCCGCGAGGCAGTGGAAGTCAGCCTGACCGTTCTCTCGCGCAACTTCGCCAAGGGCGCGTCGCTTCTCGCCGACGCCGTGCGCCGGCCGCGATTCGAGGAGAAGGACTTCGCGCGGGTCAAGCGGCTGACCCTCGACGACCTCGTCCAGTCGGACGAGAGGCCGGACGAGGTCGCCGGGCGCGTCGCGAGTCGAGCGCTCTACGGCGACCGGCATCCCTACGCATGGCCGGTCGAGGGCACCCCGACTTCGGTCGGGGCGATCACCCTGGAGCGCGTGAAGGCCGAACGTGCGGCCCTCGTTCGGCCCGACCTGGCGCGGCTTCTCGTGGCGGGCAGCCTCTCCGCCGTCGAGACGAAGGCGGCGCTCGAAAAGGCGCTGGGCGACTGGAAGGCCGAGGGCCCGCGCGCGCCGGCCGTTCCGCTCCCGGAGGTCGGTGCTCCCACGGCCCACGGGCCCCGCGTCTTCCTCGTCGACCGGCCCGAGGCGCCGCAGACGGTCGTGCGCTTCGCCGCGCCCGCGCCGAAGTTCGCCGATCCGGCGCGCCCGAAGCTCCGCCTTCTCGGCACGATCCTCGGAGGCAGCTTCACGAGCCGCCTGATGCAGAACCTGAGGGAGAAGAACGGCTATACATACGGCGCGAACGCCCGTTTCGGCCTCGGACGCGAGCTCGGTGTGTTCAGCGCCGGCGCGGACGTCACCGCGAAAGTGACGGGCGCCTCGCTGAAGGAGTTTCTCGCCGAGTTCGCGCGCCTCTCGGGCGGCGACGTGTCGGCTGAGGAGACCGGGAAGGCGCGGGACATCGCAAAGAACAGCGCCGTGCAGTCCTTCTCGGGCCTTTCGGGCATCCTCGCGACCGCCACGAACTACGTCGAGCTCGGCGTTCCCTTCGAGACCCTCGGTGAGGATCTGGCCGCGCAGTCCACGCTCGACGCCGCCGCCCTGAACGCCGCCGCGAGGAACGCACTCGCCCTCGACCGCGGTGTTCTCGTCCTCGTCGGGGACAAGGCCGCGATCCTGCCGCAGCTCAAGGACCTCCCGCTCCCGGCCCCGATCGAGGTCGACACGTGGGGCGCGCCGAAGGCGCGTTAACGCCCCTCTCCAGCAGCCGCTGAGACCCGACGGGGTCCGGGCATGCCGGATCGCTCCGAGACCGATTCTCGACAGGCAATTGGCTTGACAAGAGGAATCCGTCGGCCATACGTTCGACAAGTTTCCGCGCGAATCACCTCCTGGTGATGGGGCCACGACAGGTATGGATTCTTCGTCCGCCGTCCGGTCTTGCAGGCAAGTGGGCCCTCTGAGCGTGTGGATCCGCTTCATGAGTGCCGGCGAGACCGTCTCCCGGCAGATGGTCGAAAGGGATTTGGAGGAAGCGGGGGTACGCTCCGATGCGCTCAAGCTCGGACCTCCGATGGGACCGGGTCTCGTCTTCTTCGATCGCGTCTCGGCGGACGTGTGCGCGGCTCTCCGCGAGGCGACGCAGGGCGGGCCGAACTGCGTGCTCGCCGTCGCCACCCGTCGTAACGCACTCGACAGCGCCGCCTGCTGGCGACTCCTCGGAGCAGGCGCTTCGGACGTTCTGGCGTGGGACCCCACGCGAAGCCCCGGGTCGGAGATCGCGGCCCGGCTCGAACGGTGGGAAGCGGTGGAGACGCTGGTTTCGACGCCGCTCGTCCAGGAGAAGCTGGTGGGGAAGAGTCCCGCCTGGAGACGCGCGCTGCACGCGGTCGTCGAAGTGGCGCGCTTTTCGGAGTCGTCCGTCCTCATCAGCGGAGAGAGCGGAACGGGAAAAGAGCTGATGGGCCCCCTGATCCACGCGCTCGACGCGCGGCCGGCGAAGCGGGATCTCGTCATCCTCGACTGCACCACGGTCGTCCCGACCTTGTCGGGCTCCGAGTTCTTCGGTCACGAAAAGGGCGCCTTTACGGGTGCCGTCGCAGCGCGCGAGGGAGCCTTCGAATTGGCGGACGGCGGGACGCTCTTCCTCGACGAGGTCGGAGAGTTGCCGCTCCCCCTGCAGGCCGAGCTGCTTCGCGTCATCCAGGAGGGGATGTTCAAACGCGTGGGAAGCAATACCTGGCGCAAGACGAGCTTCCGCCTGCTTTGCGCGACGAATCGGGACCTCCTCGAGGAGCAGGCAAAGGGCCAGTTCCGAAGGGACCTCTACTACCGCATCGCCGCGTGGACTTGTCGCCTGCCGAGCCTGCGCGAGCGGGTCGACGACATCCCGCTCCTCGTGAGGCACTTCCTGAGGCAGATGAGGCCGGATGCGGGAGACGTCGAGCTGGACGAGGCCGTCACCGGGCTCCTGTTGAGGCGAGACTACGAGGGAAACGTCCGCGACCTGAGGCACCTGGTGGCCCAGATGAGCAACCGGCACGTCGGTCCCGGTCCGCTGACCGTAGGCGACGTCCCGCCCGAGGAACGACCCTCTTGCGAGGAGGAGGTCGGCTTCTGGCGCGCCCACGGTTTCGAGCAGGGGATCCGCCTGGCCGTGTCGCAGCGAGTCACGCTCCGAGACATCATTCGCTCCGCGGGCGACGTCGCGATGAGCGCCGCGCTCGCCGAGGAGAACGGCAGTGTCCAGCGAGCGGCGCGCCGGCTGGGAGTCACGGACCGCGCTCTGCAGATGCGAAGGGCGGCGCACCGTGGCCTCTTGGAGGCGAAGTCGGACACGTGATCCCGTCGCTCACGCGACCGGGAACTGGCTCCCGGCCCATGGATCCTCCGCGGGCGCCTGCGATCCGGCGGTCGCGCCCGTTCGGACCATCCCGACGGCCGGCCTCCGGATCTGGGCAATGAGCCGCGCGAAGTTCCCTCCGAGCACCAGCGCCTCGTCTTTGGCGGGGAGCCCGAGCGCCCGGACCTTCGCCAGCTCGAGCCCCGGATGAAGCCAGGGCCCGTCGGACCCGAACAGAACCTTGTGCGCGCCAGCCCGCCGCACGGCCTCCGCCAGAAAATCGAACCGGCGGACGCCCGCGGTATCGGTGTGGACGTTCGGGAATCGGACGAGCTGGTCCGTCACGGCGACGTGCGCGCGCCAGTCGTCGGAGAAGCTCCCGAGATGCGGAATGATGAAGGCCACGTCCCGGTATTCGGTGGCGATCAGCTCGATCGGGGCGGCTTCGCCCATCACGTCATAGAGCACGGGCACCGAGAAAGCTCGTGCCGCTTCGCAGATCTCGCGCGTGATCCGTCCGTCGTGCCGGTGCACCTTGATCCCGCAGAAGCCGGCCTCCCCGACGGTCTCGTGCACGAGGGCGGCCACGCGCCCGGCGTCCCGCACCGGGTGGACCATCGCGAATGCGAAGAAACGGTCGGGATGGCGCGCCACGAAGAGGGCCAGACGCCGGTTCGCCTCCCGGTAGTTGGAGTGAAACGCCGGCAGGAGGACCGTGCGATCGATGCCGGCCTTGCGGGCCCGGCGAAGGTAACGGTCGAGCGGAGCCGCCGTGTCCCACGGGCCGGTCAGGCCGTCGCCCTTTCCGGCGTGGCAGTGGCTGTCGATGATCATGGTCTCCCCTCCTCCGCCAATGCGGCCGGCATCCGCGCGGCGGCGGCCGGGCCCTCGAACGCCTCTCGGGCGATCTCGTCCAGAAACCAAATCGAGGTCGCGATTCCCCTGTCGAAGTTCGGAAGATGGAATCTCTCGTTCGGGGCGTGGATCCCGTCGTCCGCGAGCCCGAACCCCATGAGGACGCTCGAGACGCCGAGGACATCTTGAATGGCGCCAACCGCCGGGATCGAGCCCCCCGAGCGGATCGCGACCGGTGCCTTGCCGAACCCCTTTTCGTATGCGATCGCGGCGGCCCGCAGCGCGGGGTGGCCGAGGTCGATCACGACCGGTCGGGACACGCGCGTCCGCCGGAGGGACGAGCGAACGGCGGGAGGTGTGACGTGGTCCAGGTGTCGCCGGAGGAGACGCTCGATCTCGAGCGGCTCCTGATCGGGGACGAGCCGCACGTCCAGCTTCGCCGTCGCCCTCGACGGGATCACCGCCTTGACCCCGTGACCTCGATAGCCGCCCACGATTCCGGCGACGCTGATGGCCGGACGAACGGTCGTCCGCTCATAGAGCGAGTAACCGTCTTCACCCCAGCCGTCTCTGGCCGCGGCCTCCTGGAGGACCTGTGCGTCTGTCGGGCCGCTCCGGGCCATCGCCACCCGCTCCCCTTCGCCCCACCGCCGTACGCGCTCGTAAAAGCCCGGAATCGCGATGCGGCCTCCGGCGCCGTGAAGCCCGGCGACGAGATCGCAGAGCGCCTGGAGCGGGTTGTGGATCGCGCCGCCGAAGACGCCCGAATGCAGGTCCCGGCGTGGGCCGCTCACTTCGAGCTCCAGGCCGAGATCCCCTCGAAGCGCGTACGTGATCGCGGGAAGCTCCGGCGCGAGCATGCGTGTGTCCGACACGACGGCGACGTCGGCGCTGAGCCTTCGCCGGTGTCGCTGGAGGAACGGGCCGAGATGGGGGCTCCCAATCTCCTCTTCGCCCTCGAAGAGGCATCTCACGTTGATCGGCAGCCGCCCGGCCGTCCTGAGGTACGACTCCAGGGCTTTGACGTGCGCGAAGAGCTGACCCTTGTCGTCGGAGGCGCCTCTCCCGTAGAGGTCCTGGCCGCGCAGCGTGGGCTCGAACGGCGGGAACCGCCACTCGCCGAGAGGATCGACGGGTTGAACGTCGTAATGCCCGTAAACGAGGACCGTCGGGCGGCCGGGCGCGTGTCGCCACTCGGCGAGCACGAGCGGAGGACCCGGGCTCTGCACGACCGTGACGGCCTCGAGGCCGATGCTCCTCAGATGCCGGGCGAGCCAATTCGCGCATCTCTCGAGGTCCCTGGCGTGGCGCGGATCAGCGCTGACCGTGGGGAAACGGATCAAGTCGGCCAGCTCGGCCACGAACCGCGAACGGTGGGCCGCGGCGAACGTGAGCGCGCCTGACGGCGATGCCATGGTCGAGCCTATGCGCGCGCGAAGGCGACACTGGCGGAGCTCGGAGCGGGATCGCGCCGGCGGTCGACCAGGCCCGCGAGCGCTTCCAGCGCGTGCTCGATGTCGGCCGGACTGTGGGCCGCCGTGATGAGAAAGCTCACTTGCGGCTTCGAACGACAGCGGGATTGGTGAAGGGCCGTCCGGATTCCCAGCTTGGAGAGCCGGCTGTGCAGGAGGCGCGTGTCGAGTCCCGGGATTTGACCGAGGCTCTGGACGGGAAAGAGCGATCGGCCGATCGGAAGGCCGAGCCGGAAGAGGCCGGAGCGGAACTTCCGGACGAGTTGTGCGAGCCGGACCCGCAGGACATCGCCGCGCGAGCGATTCAGCTCCAGGGCCCGCTCGGCGGCGCGAAGGTCGGCAAAGGAGGGAGGGCTCGTGTGTACGCGGGTCTCGCTGAGCGCCTCGAATCGCGCCGCGTCGGGCTCGCCGCCGCTCACCACCGCCAGGGGAGCGCCGAACCCCTTGGCGAGCGAGCTGACGACGAGAATGTCCGGCCCTCGGACGCCCGCCCACCGCAGAGAACCGCCTCCGCCCGAGCCATACGGTGCGCTCCGGCCCGGCGATTCGCCCAGGATGCCCAGGGCCTGCGTGTCGTCCAGGACCAGTCGTCCGCCGTGCTCGCGCACGGCCGCGAGGTACTCGCGGATCGGGGCGGCGGCGCCACAGGAGGGGCAAAACCCATCCGCCAGCACCAACGGCTGTCGGCCCGAGCGCGCATCCCTCCCCAGGCGGCGCCGGAGGTCGCCGGCATCGTGATGCGCGAACGTCCGTGCCGGGACGCCGGTCGCGGCCGCGCGCTCGACACCCCAACGCGCGATCGGGTAGCTGCCGGCATCCACGTAGATCGCTCCGTTCCTTCTTCCGAAGACGATGAAAAGATCCCAGAAGGCGTGCAGCGTCGAGCGAGCCAGCGTGGCTCGCTCGACGCCGGTCAGCCCGGCCAGCTCGCCGGCGATGCGCCCGGCCAGCGGCGGACTGGCGAGCGCGGCCGGCACGCCGGCCGTCAGCCGGGCCCACGGCCGCAGGCTGTCGCTCGCGTGCCGCAGGCCCAGATAGAGCGCCGACGTGAAGTCGAGCACCGATCCGTCATCTCACCGGAGTCCGAGAAGCCTGCCGCGAGCCCGGAAGAAGCCGCGACGCCGCCTGCTGAAGGGTCACGCGAGCCTGCGCTTGCGGCGAGAGCAACCGCGTTTGACCTTGCTGCGGTGACAGGCGATGACGCAGGAGGAGCGCCGGCAGCGTGGCGTCGACGCCCTCCGTGAGATCCACTCCCGTCGCGGCCCGGTAGGCGTGGACGTAGCCCTGAACCTCCGGCCGCCAGTAGCGGGCCCAGTTCGCCGCCTGCTCCGGCTCGATGACTCCGGGCCAGGCGCCGAAGCGGATACCGAGGAGGATGTTCTCGCCGAAGACCCCGAGGTCGTGGAAGTGAAGGATGGATGTGTCCGTCCAACCCTGCATCGTCTTCATCGTCTCGACGCGGTCCATCCACTCCTCCGGGTAATCGACCATGATCCGCGAGGGAAGGAACTCGCGCATCTCGGGACGCGCCAGGAGCCATTGCTGCATGAGCATCTCCTGCCGGGCCGTCCAGGGGAGATCGCCGTACTGGTTGTGGGCCCCCTGTGTCAGGAGGAGGTGCACCTCCTTGAGCGCGTTGAGAACGGGGAAACCGTCGGCGACCACCGTCGTGTCGTCATCCTCCTTGTAGAAACCGACACAGACATACAGGAGTTGATGGAACGCCTCGAGGAACCGCACGCGGCTGTCGACGCCCCTCACCTCGGGCACGGCCTTCCCGAGGAGCGTGAGACCATAGTGATGGTCGTACTCGTACGCGCGGCGGGGCACGGTCAGCCGATGCTGCTCATCCTGGATGTAGCCCCAGATGAAGTTGTTGAGCGGTCTGAGCGGATCGATCTCCAGCATCGCCAGGGGATCCCGGTCGGCCGGGCCGCGGCGATTCTGGAACCGCCATGTGAGCGCGTTCAGCGTCTGGACCAGCATTCCCTCCTCGTGCCAGTAGGACCAGATGAGCTCCAGGAGGCAGGGTCGAGTGAGCTTTTCCATTGCGATGCCGAGACACGCGACGGCGGCCTCGTCCTGAAGGATGACGCTTTTCGTCGGGTGCGTGACCGCGACGTCCTTCAGCTTCCTTCGGATGATCGCGAGGTACGGAAGGGTCGACACCTTGCCATTCGTCCCGGTGCTCACGCGCTCCAGGTATTGCCTCCAATATCTCTCGATGTCGCCAGGTCCCACGGCGCGGTAGTAGCGGCGCCCCTCGTCGTCGAGGGCCTCCGAGTCCAGCGCGCCGAATCGGACCCTTGCAAGCTCGGCGCCGAGGACCCCGCAGTTCATCATCATGAACACTTCGGTGGCGACTTTGAGTTGTCGATACGCTTCCACGTCGGGGAAGGGCAGCCGCAGCCGGTTATTGATGGGACCGCCCACCTTCGAGATCTTCGAGGCATTCGCCCCCGCCGGCTCGCCGCACAGGACGACCTCCATGAAGTCGCTGTAGTTCTTGAACGACAGGGCGGTCGTGCTGTTTCGGATGACTGTCCACAGCGCCTGGTCGGCGGTCGGCGGCACCTCGGCCCGGCGCATCGTGATCGGCTGTACGTCCTTCGTCGGCCGTGTCACCGTTACGGTCGCGGACAGTTGGTGAGTCGCTTTCACCTTCGTCGAATAGATGCTGATCCAGTCGGCGATCGTCTTCGGCACAGATGGTGCGGCAGCGATCACGTTTGCAAAGTCCTTCTTGCTGAATACGTAAGCGCTGATATTGTGGGCGCCGGGAGACACCTGCGCCGTACGCCAAACAGCCTGGAACGTCCCCAGCGAGGCGGCCAGTTCGTTGCCGTCTTCGTCCTTGAAGACCTCCATTTCTTCGCCGGAAACGGGCTGAAACTCTCCAAGGCCTTCGGCGTACCATGTCGTCAGGATGGGGTTGAAGTTGGCGGGCGCGTCGACGATCTCGAGGTAGATAGGCGTGCCGGCGGCGACGGTTTGGGTGTCGGTCTTCAGTTGCATGACTTCCTCCTCACGAAGCGTTCAAGAGTTGGCGGTGGCTCCGGCCGAAGGCGTCCGGCGGGAATGCGGCGGGAGATGGGACCTGCTGTGCCGCGCAGAGTTCCGCGACGTCCAACGTGCTGCGGAGAGCCCAGTAGGTGATCAGCTTGCCGAGGAGATGGCTCTCCTTCTCGGGGCTGAGCTTTCCAGTGACGCGCGCCCGCGCGAGCACGGCGAAGAGCAGGGTCGGCGGTGCCGCTCTGATCAGGGACGGATCGGCCATCCATTTCTTCCAGTGTTGGAGCAGCCGGTCGGGCGCGCGGTCGGGCAGAGCCACCGCCTCTCTGAGCGATGTGCCGCCGAGAGAGGCCGGCCGGTGGTCGAGGAGCACGCCGACGAAGGCGGGGATCGTGGCCACGAGCGTTTCGACCGCCGCGGCCCGCGCGGGGTCGAGCCCCTGCCGCGGATAGAACGATTCCCACACCGCATCGAGCTCGTCCCACTGGGGGTGCGGATAGAGCGCGTTGCCCATCGCGCAGCTCAGCTTGACCCGGATCCATGGGAACGGGTGAGGGTCGTCGACGCCGATCCGGAAGACGAAGGCCCGGGGAAGGCTCACGATGCCGATCAGCCCGAGCGTCGAAGCGATTCCGACCTTGGCGAGGGCCCAGAAGTCGGCGACGATCTCGGAGATCCAGCGCTCCCACTGGTGCCACGCGGCCTGAAGGCGAGGCTCGACTTTCCTCTGCGCCCCCTGCAAGACGGGCCGAAGAGACTCGACGAGGCCGAGGAGCGCGGCGGCCTGATGCCCCACCTCGTGAACGAGCGACGAGGAGAGGCCGTAGCCGATCATCCGTTCCCGCGGAATGCGAATGACGGCCACCGGGTTCTGGCCTCCGCCCGGCAGCCGCGTCCGGGCCCGGCGGATCGCGCCGCCGAGCCCCCGGTGCACGTAACAGATCACGGGGGGCGCGTGGTAGTAGGGCCCGGCGAGCTTAGGGCGTCCTGCGCGGCCACGTCGAGACCCGACAGCCAGACCCCGGTTTCGTGCTCGCTCCTTTGGGTGATCGCTTCGGAGAAGAGATCGAGCTGCGAAAGGGCCGTGTTGAACTGGAGGCGCAGCACGCTGAAGCGCCTCTGGAGGCCGGCGGGTGAAGCGGACCGGCCGGCGCCGCGCAGCCAGCGGATGTAATCGGTCACCTGGCGGCGCAGCCCGCGACGGCCGTTCATGAGGTAACGGTCGATGGCGACCTGGGCGGCCGGCATCAAGTTGGCCGCCGGCACCATCGTCTCCTGCAGCGCGAACGGCTTCACCCGATCGAGCCGTGTCAGCATCGCCCGCGCCTCCTGCTCGAGAAGCCAGAGGGGCAAGGGGCGAGGGCTCGCCGCCGGCGCTGCAAGCGCAAGGGAGACCGATGACATGGATCAGGCTCCGATGACGACGATCTTGCCGCCGCGCCGGACCCAGCGCCCGCTCGTGCGGACGCCTCCCATGACGGAAGCTGCCGGACCCCCGATGTCGGTGCCGTCGATTCCGGCGGGGGCGGGCGCGAAGCCGGTGCTGTAGACGTCGGGCGAATCGATCGCCCCCCCGTTCCCCGGGACCTGCGTGGGCGAGCCGTATCCGTACCCGTACGCGTAGCGCCGCGGCATCCAACGCCGGCCCCTCGCGGACGTCGGGACCGCCACGGGGCGGCGCGCCGCGGCAAAAGCCGCGGGCCGCGCGACGGTTCCGGCGCCCGAGCGGAGCGATTGCACCATGCTGCGGTACACGCCGGGTGCGAAGACCCGCGCCGCCTTGGCGACGGCCGCCCGTGCCACGGTCCGCGGGTTGATCGTCGGCCGGGGCTTCGCCAGGGCGGCGTGCTTTGCCGCGGACGCCGCGAGGTTCACATAGCGGCGCGCGACCTCGAACTCCGCCTGCTCCTGCGGCATCCCTTCGAGCTCGACCTCGAACAGCCCGCTCGCGAGCGAACCCAGCTTGGACCCGAGGGCGGTACCGATCCCGGGAGCGACGAACGAGCCGAGGGCGCCACCGACGACCGGCAGGGCCTTCTTCGCGACGTTCTTCAGCACACCGCCGAGGGCGCGCCCGATGGGCGACTTGATGAAGCCTCCAACACCCTTTGCGACCTTGTTGAAGAGGCCGCCCAGGAACTGTTCCAGCTCTTCCTCGCTCGAGATCTCGAGCAGCTCTGAGGCGAGCTCGAAAGCGTGCGCTTCGCTCAAGGGGCTCGCCACCTCGCCTCCCAGCACCGATCCCAGGATGTCCCCCAGGAACTGCTCCTGGGCCTCGAACGCCTCGCCTGTCTCGCCGAACTCTCCAAATTCCGAGCCCGTTTCCTGGAACTCTCCGAGCTCGCCGAACTCGCCGAACTCGCCGAATTCCCCAAACTCTCCGACCTCGCCGATGCCTGCCTCGTAGCTGCTCATCTGATCCTCCTTTTTCCCGGTCAATTCGCTGTGTGTGGGTGTATGTGTTTCAGCCGCCATAGAGGACGATGGCGCGCCCGCGCCGGACCCAGCGCCCGCTTCGAGGCCAGCGCCCGCCGGAGCGGCCCTGAAGTCTTGGAAAGAGGCCGGGGGCGTATGCGCGCGCCGCCGTCGATGCCGCAAACCGGGCCGCCGCAAGCGGTGGAACAGTGGGAGGAGCCGCCGTCGCCTGCCGGGCGGCCGCGCTTGCGAATCGCACGAACTGGCGGACGACCTCGAATTCCCTGTCTTCGGCGCTCAGGCCCTCGAGCTCGAGTCCGAAGATCCTTCCCGCCTGCGTCGCGACATCGGCGCCGATCGCGCCGCCCCGCTCCGGCGAGATCCACCGGCCGACGGCGCTCCCGACCACGGGAAGCGCCTGCTTCGCGGCGTTCTTGAGAATCCCTCCCAGGGCGCGGCCCGTGTCGGACCTGGCGAACTGGCCGACGGCGCTCCCGACGGTCTTGAACACGTCGCCGAGAAAACGGTCGAGCTCTTCCTCGCTGGTGACCTCCAGGAGCTCCGAGGCGAGCTCCAGCTCCTGGCTCTCGTTCAACGGAGCTTCACCCATTTCACCGGCTTCGGACGAGAGCTCGCCGAACTCGGCAGAGCCGTCCCTCTCGAACTCATTCTCCAATTGGGTACGATCGATGTCATGCATTCTTGGACCCCCTTCATGGGCGTGACTCTCGGAGCGTCGCCTGTTCCCCGCCCTGGTTGCTAATGCCGCTGCTCGAACCGATCCGGACATCGCAAGTCCGGTACCAGGGCGCTCGACCCGCTCATGAGGCCGAATTTCGGAGAAACCGGCGAAGAGCGCTTCGGTTTCGTGGCAATGACGCCACGCCCGGCGAAGGGAGCTTCGGAGATTCGCCGACGCGCGGCGGTCGGCGGTGCCGCTGGCCTGGACGCGCTTCGGTTCGGCGAGGCCGGGGCGTCCTTCGAGGAAGAAGAGCGGCCAGAGGCGAGCTGCTTTCACCCGCCTCTATCAGTTGACATCCATACATTTCAGTTGCTATAAACATGCGGTGAAGTGGGTCACGCGCAGCCGCATGCACGTCAACCGGACGGCCACGGCCTGGCTCATCCGGCGTTTCCTCGACCCGTCGGCCACGATCCTGTTCGTGGAGCCTGACGAGGTGGCGGCCCTGCAGGCGCGGGAGGGGGCCATCGGCTTCGACGCGCCCGGAGCGACCTACCCGCACCGCGACGAGAACGGGCGCTGCTCCTTCGAGCGGCTCGCCGCCGAGCGCCTCCCGGACGATTCCGCTCTCGCCATCCTCGCGAAGATCGTCCACGGAGCGGACTTCCCGGACGAGATGGCGATCATGCCCGAGTCCGCGGGCCTCTGGGCCATCAGCCAGGGGTTCACGGACGTCGCGCGCGACGATGCCGAGACGCTCGAGAAGGCCTCGTTTCTCTACGACGCGCTTTACGCACACCTCCGGCGCACCGA
>JBGQDL010000101.1:0-14102 GCA_041495865.1 Thermoanaerobaculia bacterium
CCCGCCGTCACGACGACGTGCGCCTCGGCGCGGCCCGGCAGCACGCGCTCGAGCTTCGCGAGCTTCGCCTGGACGATCTCGCGCAGTCGCGGGTGGAGCCGGATGTGCCGGGCCGTGAACGTGGTCTTCATGGTTCCTCCTCCGGGCCGACAGGCTCCGGCCCGGAGGCCTGCTCGGCTTCCGCCCCGTCCCCTTCGGCCGCGGGCATCGGGGCGCCGACGCGCCGGATCGAGCTCGCGGGAATGTGGAGCTCCTCACGATACTTCGCCACCGTGCGGCGCGCGATCCGAATCCCGTCGCGCAGGAGCAGCTCGGCGAGGCGCGCGTCCGAGAGGGGATGCGCAGGGTCCTCCGCCTCCACGAGGCTTCGGATCTTTCCCTTCACGGCGAGCGAGGACACGTCCTCCCCCACGGACGAAGCGATCGCTGAATGAAAGAAGAACTTCATCGGGACGAGGCCCCGCGGGGTCGCCATCCATTTGTTCGACACGACGCGCGAAACGGTCGACTCGTGCATGCCGATGTCCTCGGCGACGTCGCGGAGGACGAGCGGCTTGAGGTGGGCCACGCCGTAGTCGAAGAAGTCGCATTGCTTCTTCACGATCGACTCGGCGACGCGCACGATCGTGCGCTTCCTCTGGTCGAGGCTCTTCAGGAGCCACTGCGCGGCGCGCATCTTCTCCCTCAGGTAGCTCTTCCCTTCGGTGTCGAGGGCGCCGTCCCGCGCGAGCAGCATCCGCCGATAGAGTGTCGAAACGCGCAGGCGCGGCAGGCCGTCGTCGTTGAAGAGGACCACATACTCCTCTTCGACCTTCACGACGGCCACGTCGGGCTCGACATAGATCGTTCGCGACGAGTCGTAGGCTCGCCCCGGTTTCGGGTCGAGCCTGCGGATCCACTCCAGCGCCTTCTGGATGTCCTCGAGCGGCACGTTCATTTGCCGCGCGAGGAGCGCGGGGGGCTTCGAGCCGAGCTCCGCGAAACGGTGTGTGACGAGCTCCACGAGGAGCGGCGTCGCGATGTCCGCCGCCCGCGCCTGGAGGAGGAGGATCTCGGCGAGATCGCGGCCGCCGACTCCGCACGGGTCGAAGGACTGAAGGAGCTCGAGGGCCTTCGTGGCCGTCTCCATCGAGCACGGCAGGGCCGCGCACACCTCGTCGAGGGTCAGCCTCAGGCAGCCGTCCGGGTCGACGTTTCCGATCAGGAACCCGCAGGCCTCGCGCACTCCGGGAGGCGCATCCGATACGCCGAGCTGCTCCGTGAGGTGCGCCTCCAGCCCGGGTGGGGCGTCGGCCCGGTTTTCCAGCGAGAACTCCTCGGCCTGCTCGCTCATCCGGGGCGCCGTCGCGGTGCTGTCCATGTAGTCGCCGAAATAGGCCTCGAGGTCGATGTCGCCGAGGGCGTCTTGCAGGGTTTCGGACGGGGCGGCGTCGACGACCGGCTCGGGAGCGGGCGGTTCGGCTCCGGCCACCGGGCTCGGCGGCGCCCTCGGCGTCCTCGTGCGCGGCGTCGGAGCTCCCGGGCCCGGTTCCCGGCGTCTCGGCGAGCTCCCGCTCGCGCGTCTCGGCGGCGCCGGAATCCTCGTCGGGCGTCCCCGGGTTCTCCGGATCCTGTTCCTCGAGGACCGGGTTGGAGACCAGCTCCTGGTTCACGACGTCCTGCAGCTCGAGGCGCGTCATCTGCAGCAGCTTGATGGCCTGCTGCAGCGTCGGCGTCATGACGAGCCGCTGCGAGAGTCTCAGCGAGAGTTTCTGTTCGAGTCCCAATGTGGTTCCGGTGCCTCCGTTCAGCCCGGGATCCTATCGATTCTAGCGCCGCGCGGTCGGGGCTCAGTCGAGCCTGAACCCTTCGCCGAGGTAGACGCGGCGCACGTCGGGGTCGGAGGAGAGCTCGGCGGGAGAGCCTGTCCGGAAAATGGCGCCCGCGTGGATGATGTAGGCGCGGTCCACGATCGCGAGAGTGTCGCGCACATTGTGGTCCGTGACGAGGACGCCGATCCCGGCGGCCGCCAGGTCCCGGATCACCTGCTGGATGTCGAGCACGGTGATCGGGTCGATCCCCGCGAACGGCTCGTCGAGGAGCATGAAACGAGGCGACAGCGTGAGGGCGCGGGCGATCTCCAGCCGGCGCCGTTCGCCTCCCGAGAGCGTGTCGGCCACCGCGTGGGCGAGGTGGGAGAGTTTGAAGCGGTCGAGGAGGCTCCGCGCGGTTTCCTCACGGGACGCCCGCTCTCCGGGAAGGGTCTCGAGGATCGCGAGGAGGTTCTCGAGGGCGGTCATCTTCCGGAAGATGGACGCCTCCTGCGGAAGATAGCCAAGGCCGCGCCGCGCCCTGCGGTACATCGGGAGCGTCGTGATGTCGTGGCCCTCGAGAAGGACCGAGCCGGCATCGGGCGCGACGAGCCCGACGACGATCGAGAAGGTCGTCGTCTTCCCCGCTCCGTTCGGACCCAGGAGCCCGACGACTTCTCCCCCGGCCACCATCACCGAGACGGCGTCGACGACCGTGCGACCCCCGTAGGCCTTGACGAGGTCGCGCGCCTCGAGAACCGGCGAATCCGTCACGAGCCCTCCGGTTTGAGAATCGTCTCGGTCGGCACGGACCCGTTCGTTTCCACGTCCACCTGCGAACGCCCCTGCCGAAACGTCAGGACAGCGCCGGTCGAGCGGTTTCCCTTTCCGTCGAGCGCGGTCGCCGGCGAGCCCTCGAGCGTGACGGCCTCGGTCCGGGGCCGCCAGATGGCCTTGGCGCCCTCGCCGCGGCGGTGTTGCGCGCGATCCTCGACGACGACGGCGCCCCGCGCCTCCGTGTATTCGATGGTGCGATCCGGCGCGAGGCGGATGTCCGTGACGTCGGAGCTCATCGTCCAGGTTCCGGAGGTCATGGTCGCATGCCCATCGAGGCGGACGAAGCGCTCCTCCTCGCGGTGCAGGAGGACGTCTCCGGAAGCGTTCACCGTCTCGCTCGCAGGACCGCCGGGAGGCGGCCGCGTCCCTTTCAGGGGCGTCGCCGGGCGCCGAAAGAAGGCCTGGACCTTCTGCTCGGCCCTCAGGGTCTTCGCCGCGTCGTCCAGCTCGAGCGCTCCGCATCGCAGGACGCTCTCGTTCTGCCACGCGCGGACCGAGCCGGTGAGGACGAGCTTCGAGACGCGGGTAAAGAGGCGCAAGGTGTCGGACTCGGAGAAGAAGGGGCCTTTCCCGTCCCCGCCCAGGAAGCCCGGCCGTCCGGCGCCGGGCGCATAGGAAGCCTTCACGGCTCCAGCGGCATCCAGGCGCTCCTCGCGGGCGTTCCAGGAGAGCGCGCGGGCGGCGATGGTGCCGCGTTCATCCCGGTACCGGGCGGGAATGCCGGGGTCGCCGGAAAAGACCGCGGTCTGGTCGCGTCCGCGCAGCGTGCCGTGCGGCGCCCGGAGAACGGCCCGGGTGCCATCGGTGATTTCCACACCCTTCTCGAACGTCGCCGTCTCGATCGAACGCCCGTCGGGCTGGAAGAGAACGCGGGCGAAACCCGCCACGAGCGTGCGCAGCCCGGAGCCGGGCGGCCCTCCCCCGGCGGCAGTCTCCGCCGCGTCGAGGCGCTCGGGAACGGTGAGCTCGTGAAAACGCCCGCCCTCGAATCGCCCCGAGAAACGCGGCGCGCGGGCGCGCCGGGCTCCCGCCGTGGTCGACGGCCCGAGATCGAGCCGGGCCGGAGCGTTCCCGCCGCCCTCCGCCTCGAAGGTGGCGGGCCGCCCCTCCCCGTCGACGCGGATCTCGAGAGCGTTCCCCTGGGCCGTCAACGCGGCCGGTGGCTGATCTCCGTCACGGAGCACGAGAAGGAATGCGTTCCCCGTCGCCCTGAGGCGGCTCCCGTCGGTTTCGGCAAGGCGGAGCACGTTCTCGCTCCGGAGCACGAACCGCTCCGTCTTCAGGACCGCCCCGCCCGTGGCCTCCAGTTTCCCGCCGCGCGAGACGACGACGTGCGGGGCGGCGAGATCGACGGCACGCCCGCCGTCCCCACGTCCTCGCAGGCGGGCGTCTCCGTCGAGAACGAGTTGCCCGTCGCGCACGTCGAGGTGACCCGACGCGGCGCGGGCGACGAGGCCGCCTCGGAGCGCCGCGACGGGGCCCTCCGAGGCGAGGACGCGGAGGGCAGGCTCGTACCGGAACGACGCCGCGCTGAGGCTCGTCTCCTCTCCCTCGATCCTCACGCCGTCGAAGATTCGGAAAGCGCGCGACCCCTCGACGAGCTCCGCCCGCGGCGCCCGCACCGCCACGACGCGCTCACCTTCGCCCTCTCTCGACTCGAAGACGACGTCCTTGAGGCGGAAGAGCTTCTCCCCCTTCTCCTCGAACTTGACCGCCTCGGAAGCGCGCACGCGGTAGCGACCTTCGGAGGCACGCGTCTCGTCGTACTGGAAATCCCGGAAGCGCATCGTGTCGCGCTTTCCTCCGGCCTCGCGGAGCAGCGTCTCGGCCACGGGGTCGCGAGCGCCCTCCGTCCGCGCGCCCGGCTTGCGGTACGAGAGGAGGACGAAAAGCAGGAAGGCCGCCCCCAGGGCCGCGACCGACGCGCGTGCGATCCGACTGAACCGCGTCACGGTGTCGCCGGAGCGAGGTCGACGACCGTCAGAGAGGGCCGGCCCGTGTAGGCGTCGATCGTGAGGTTCGCGAGAACGTCCACGCGTCCCGCGCGCGCGACCGACGGGATATCGGCCAGCGTCCAGCCAACTGCCTCCAGCCGCCGCCCGTTCGAGGCGAATGAGACTCGCAGCCCCCGCTCGCCCACGGCTCGGCCGCGGCCGTCCCACTCGAGGCCGCGAAAACCGAGAAGCGCCTTCGGGTTCTCCTGGCCATGCGGCTCGAGCCGCTGGAGGGCACGCGCGAGGGATTCGTCCGCCTCGGGCGCTTCCGCCTCGGTGTCGACGAGGAGTTCCTCGGCCCACTCGTCTTCGTCGCGGGCCTCGGCGAACGCCGCGCGCAGGTCGTCGCGAAAGGCCTCGAAGGACGCCGCCGGAAGGGTGAGGCCGAGCGCCGCGGCGTGCCCCCCGAACTCTTTCGTGTAGCGCCGCGCCACGGGTGCGAGCCGCGCAAAGAGCGGCGTCCTCCCGTGCGTGCGGCCACTGCCCGACATGACGTCTCCCTCGCGGGCAAGGAGGAGCACGGGGCGCGCCAGCTCCTGTGCGACACGCGAGGCGGCGATCCCCAGCACACCGCGGTGCCAGCCGTCCGCCGCCTCCCCCGCTTCTACGACGATGGCGTCGCGACCCGGGTCGAACCGGCCGCCGAGGCGCGTCAGAACGGCGTCGACGACTCGCCCTTGCACCGAGCGGCGCTCTTCGTTCGCGGCTTCGATCTCACCGGCGAGGACCTCCGCCCGAGCCGCGTCGGGGGTCGTGAGGAGCTCGAAGGCCCGCGCCGCGTGATCGAGGCGCCCCATGGCGTTCAGTCGGGGGGCGATGCGGAAGGCGACCTCGCGCGTCGAGGGGGCGCGGCCGGGCGGAACGCCGGCACGCCTGAGGAGCGCGGCGAGCCCGGGAGAGCGCGGATCGGCGAGGCCCGAAAGGCCCCACGAGACGAGAACGCGATTCTCCCCGGTGAGAGGCACCATGTCGGCCACGGTCGAGAGGGCCACGATCTTCGCGAGAGAAGCGAGCCAGCGGCGGCGCGCGGCGGCGTCGATCCCCACGCGGGCGCCGGAATGGATGAAGAGAGCCTCGGCCAGCTTCCACGCGATGCCCGCGCCGCACAGCTCCTTGAAGGGGTACCGGCAAAGGGGCAGCTTCGGGTCCACGAGCACGGCGCCTTCCGGCAGCGCTGCAGGAGGCAGGTGATGGTCGGTAACGACGACGTAAACACCCCGGTCCGTCGCCGCGGCCACCGTCTCGACCGCGGTGATGCCGCAGTCCACGGTCACGATGCCTTCCGGCGCGTGCTCCTCGAGGGCGCGCCGGAGCGTCGGGGCGCGAAGGCCATAGCCGTCCTGCAGCCGGTGCGGAATGAACGGCCGCGCGTCGGCACCCAGCTTCCTGAGCGCCGTCGTGAGGATGGCGAGCGCGCCGATGCCGTCGCAGTCGTAATCGCCGAAGACGACGATGCGTCCGCCGCGCCTGGCCGTCGCGGCGAGAAGCTCCACGGCGTCGGGCAGGCCCGCCATCGCGAACGGGTCGTGAAGCGCATCCGGAGCGGGCGCGAGATGCGTTCGCGCGGCCTCGACGTCTTCGAACCCGCGCGCGGCCAGGACGCGCGCCGCCGCCGCCGGAAGACCGAGCTCGCGGGTGAGGCGACCCGCCGCGTCCGGATGCTGGGGCCGAAGATGACGCCGCACGTGGCGCGGAGCGCGCGCCCGGGCGCTCACGCGGTCTCCCAGGCCCCCATGGCGCGGAACTTCGCGTAGCGCGCCTCGAGGAGCGCGTCGACACTCAGGCGCTCGAGGCCCCCCAGCCGCTCCTCGATCGCCCGGCCGACGGTGTCGATGGCCGCGACCGGGTCCGCATGCGCGCCGCCCGGAGGCTCCCGAAGCACCTCGTCGATGACGCCGAGCGCTTTGCAGTCCGCCGCCGTGAGCCGCATGGCCTCGGCCGCCTCCTTGGCGCGCGCCTGGTCCTTCCAGAGGATCGCGGCGCAGCCCTCGGGCGAGATCACGGAGTAGACGGAGTGCTCGAGCATGAGGACGACGTCGCCGATCGCGATGCCGAGCGCTCCGCCGGAACCGCCCTCGCCGATGACGGAGGTGACGATCGGGGTCCTCAGCATGGACATTTCGATGAGATTCCGGGCGATCGCTTCAGAGACGCCCCGCTCCTCGCTTTCGAGGCCCGGGAACGCGCCCGGCGTATCGATGAACGTGAGAACCGGCTTGCCGAACTTCTCGGCGAGCTTCATGACCCTGAGAGCCTTGCGGTAGCCCTCGGGGCGCGGCATCCCGAAGTTACGCCGGATCTTCTCCTTCGTGTCGCGGCCCTTCTGATGCCCGATCACGGCCACGGCGCGGGCGCCGAGAAACCCGAACCCCGCGACGATCGCCGGGTCGTCCGCGAAGGCGCGGTCGCCGCGCCATTCCGTGAAATCGCGGATCAGGACGCGCACGTAGTCGAGTGTGAACGGCCGGTTCGGATGCCGCGCGACCAGGGTCTTCTGCCAGGGCGTGAGGTTCTCGTAAACCTCGCGCGAGAGCTTCCGGACCTTGTCTTCGAGCTTCTCGAGCTCGCGGTCGCGCGCCGGACTCTCCGCGAAGCCCCTCAGCTCCTCGAGCCGCCGCTTAACGCGCTGGATCGGCTCGTCGAAGCGAGCCTCGTTCGCCATTCGGAGACTGTAGCAGAGGGGCCTCCGCGTCGCTCGACAGAGCGGCTCTCGCGGGCAAGCCAAGAGGAGAAACTTCTGCGAATGGAAGAGGGATCCAAGCTAAGCACGGATCGATCTGGCGAAACCGCGTTCGGTGGCAACCGCCCAGGCACCTGACGCCCACGACAGGGGGCCGAGGACGAGAGCGAGGAGCGCCGCGGGCCGGGGACGGGAAGAGAGGAATGTCGTGACGAGAATCCCGAGTGGCGTGTCTGCGACCCCCGCGATCCGGTGGCGAGCGCCGGTCTCGAGAAGCGCCCCGGTTCCCTCGAAGAAGAGCGCCATGTCGCCCGCGGCCGCGAGCGCGAGGAAGAGGGCGAGCCCGATGGTGAGGCCGGTCAGGCGCGGCCGCCGTGAGAGGCCCATCGTAAGCAAGAGCGCCTCGGGCAGGGCCGCCGCCCAGAGGTACCAGCCGCCCGTCCCCCCGGAGTCGCGAAAGTAGGAGTAGTTGCGCCACGCGTGGTATGCGAGCGCGGCGCAGAAGAGGGCGAGGGGCGCGGCGAGGGCGCCGGCCGAAGCTCTCAGGCGGTCATCGCGCCGTACCGTGACGACCGTGAGCGCCGCGAGGCCAAGGAGTGCGATGGCAGCAAGGAGGTGGACGGCCGTCGGGAATACGTGAAAGCCCATCCCGGACACCCACACGTGCGTCTTCGCGATCGTCCACGCGTCACGGAGCCATGGAACCTCCCACGGCGCGGCGCTCGTGACGTCGCGCAAGTTCTCCTGGAGCGGAAACGGGCTGCCGTTCCGCACCCACGCCCACGCTGCCACGGCGGCGCCTGGCAGGACGAGTGCCGCAGCAGTGGCGACACCTATGGGGTCGCGCCGCCGAAGTGCGCGCACGGACGGGATGACGAGCGCTGCCCAACCGTAAAGTTTCGCCGCCGGTGCGAAGCCCGCCGCGAGCGCACTTCCGAGGGACGGCCTCCCCGCCCGAAGAGTTCCGAGGACAGCGACGGACACGAGCAGCGCCGCCAGGGCGTCGTTGCTCACGCGCGAGAGCGCGAGGGCGAAGCCCGGCACGAATGCGAGGATGGCGAGCGGAAGCCACGCGCGCACCCCGAACCCCAGAGCGCGCGCGCCCGATCGCGTGAGGATCGCGACGCCGAACGCAAGGAGCGCATTGAGCGAGCGGAGAAGATAGAGCAGCCCCACGGCCGAGCGGACGGGTACGAGTGCCGCAATTTTCCCCGCGACGACATAGAAGAGCGGGCTCTGCTGGGTCTCGTAGTTCTCCAGCCGCCCCGCGGGCGCCGGCGTTTCCGGCGGCGTACGCCCCCAAGGGGCGCCGCCGAACTCGCGGGCATACGCGGGCGCGAGCGGCCACTGCCGGACGCCGTCCACGACGTCCGCAGGCAGCGCCGTTCCGAGGAAGTCCGGGAAACCCGCCCGGTCGCGGCAACTCGCAACGAGGCCTAGGTGGTACGGTTCGTCGAAGCCGGAGAATGGCGGCACGAGGAGCACCGTGGCGCAGAGCCGAAGCCCGATCGTGAGGAGAAGCGCGCGTTCGAGGAGGCGCGCCTGAGCGTCGAGCGGTACGATTTCGGAGGGCACGGTCTGCGACCTTACCAAGATCTTCTCCTCGCCGGCACCCTCGCGTTTCTCGCGCTCGCCATACGGCTCGCGTTACTCACGGTCTCGCCGATCCCGCTCCCACGCGTCCACGACGAGTTCTCGTATCTTCTTGCGGCGGACACGTTCGCGCACGGCCGACTCACGAACCCGACGCCGCCGGCCGCCGACTTCCTCGAGACGTTCCACGTCCTCGTGCGGCCGACCTACATGTCGAAGTACCCCGCCGCGCAGGGCCTCGTGCTCGCGGCGGGGCAGGTCCTCTTCGGTCACCCGTGGTGGGGTGTCCTCCTGAGCGCGGGCGCGATGAGCGCCGCCGTCTTCTGGGCGCTGTACGGCTGGCTACCGCAACGCTGGGCGCTTCTCGGCGGGCTCGCTGCGGCCCTGCGATACGGCACGGCGGATTATTTCGTCGACTCGTACTGGGGAGGCGCGGTCGCGGCCGCCGGGGGCGCGCTCGTCTTCGGGGCAGCCGGGCGGCTCCTCGTGCGTGGCGGACCTCACGCGCATCCAGCGCGGTACGGCCTCCTCTTTGGCGCCGGGAGCGCGATCCTCCTCCATTCGAGGCCGTGGGAGGGGTTCCTCTTCAGCGTCCCGTTCGCTGCGGCGCTCCTTGCGCGCGCCGCAAAGCCCGGCTCCCGGACGGCCGCGGTCCGGAGCCTCGGGGCGGCCCTTCTCCCCCTCGCCTTCGCGGGCGCCTTCCTTCTCTACGACTCGGAGCGCGTCACAGGCAGCACCTGGAAGGTCCCCTACCGCGCGTACGCTGAACAGTACGGGAAGGAGTCGATATTCCTCGTCGGCCGCGGCGAACAGGCGCTCCCCTCTCGTCACGCGGAGCTGCGGCGCTTCTTCATGGAATGGGAGCCTGCCGCTTTCGGTCCGAATACCGGGGGTCTCGTGGTCGACTGGATCGGATCCTTAGCACGCTGGCTTCGCAGGGTCCACCTGCTCGCGGGCGCGTGGGCAGCGGCAATCGTCGTTGGCGTCCTTTCGCAGGGCAGGCGCCTGGTTCTTCCGATCGCGGCGCTCGCGTTCTTCACGGCCGGGATCGGCCTCCAGCGCTATCAAACCCTCCACTACGCCGCGCCGGCGATCGCGCTCTTCGTCGCGCTCGTGGCCGCCGCGCTGCGCGAGGCGATCCTCCGCGCGGGGCGCGCAGCGCGCCTTCTCAGCTCGGGTTCCTTCGCTCTCGTCGCGGTCCTCTTTTCCGTCCGCGCGTTTTCGATCTCGGCCCGCCCCGTCGACCGCACCGCTTCGTTGCGCCGGTCCGTCGAGGACGTACTTGGTGCGAAGAGCGGCACGCACGTCGTCATCGTTCGGTACTCGGCCGAACACGACGTCCACGCGGAGTACGTCTTCAACGCCGCGGACCCCCCCGGCGCGAAGATCGTCTGGCTGCGCGACCCACCGGAGGCGGAGCGGGCCGCAGTCGCCGCCGCCTTCCCGGGGCGACGCTTCTGGCTCTTCGAGCCGGACCGTTCGGGTCGCCTCCGGCGCTATGCCGCCGGCCATTAGTGCGGCAGCGATGAGGGAGTGAAGTCGCGCCGAAGCGACGAGCGTCAGGAGGTTCTTTGGAGACGAGGGCTTCAAGACCCTTAGAATGGGAGGCGTCATGAACCGTGCTGCTGCCCCCAAGGCGCGTTCCTCCGTCAGCGAATCCGCGCTCGATCGAGCCAGCCGTGGCGAGCGCGTCGTGCTGCGCAAAGGGAAACGGGCGGTAGCAGCGATAGTGCCCATCGCCGACCTCAGGCGGCTGCAGGAGCTCGAGGACGAGGAGGACCGCAGGGACATCCGCGCCGCACGCATGGAGATGAAGCGGAAGGGAACGATCCCCTGGGAGAAGGTCAAGGCGGAGCTGGGGCTGAAGTAGCCCGTGGCCTACCGGCTCGCACTTTCTCCCCGAGCCAGTCGAGATCTGAAGAAGCTCCCCGCTCGAGCCCAGGAGCGTCTCAAAGATCACATTGACGCCCTCGCCAACGCCCCGCGCCCCCGGGGAGTCGTTAAGCTCGAGGGCGAGATCGACACTATCAGAATCCGCGTCGGCGACTATCGCGTCCTCTACGAGGTCCACGATCAGGACTTCCTCGTGATCGTGCTGAAGGTCGCCGATCGAAAAGAGGCGTACCGGTGAGCGTCTCGGCAGGTTCCGCGGATGCCTCGGCAGCCCTCTAGAGCAGCGGCTCCGGTTCACGACGGTTTCGGCGCGCGACAAAGACGGCCGTGAGAGGGCAACTGCGGTACGCCTCCTCGACGGTCCCTTCGGACAGCGAGAAGTCGGAGATTAAAAGCCTCGATGGGAAAGGAGAGGTGAAGTCCGGAGGTGGGCCGGATCCGACGAAGCGATGGTGGTAGAGGGTGACGGAACACGGGAACCGCCTGAGGAGGGCGTCCCACTCGGAGAGGGTGAGATTGGAGCGGTGATAGGGAATGCCGCGGTTCTCCTCTAGCACGGCTTCCGTGGTGATCGGAGGAACGGCGAGGACGGCCAACCCGCCAGGGACGAGAGCATCGAAGGCCGCAGCGAGGAACGCGTCGGGATGTTCGAGGTGCTCGAGAACATTGGAGCTGAAGACGAGATCGAGCGATTGGGGCTGCAGTGACAGCCTCTCGAGGTCTGCCCTGCGAAACGTGATCGCGGGATGCGGGAAGCGGCGGCGTGCGAAGCGGACGCTGAAGGAATCGATGTCGACGGCGACAACGGAGAGCGCGCCGGCCTCGGCGAAGATCGCCGCGCCGTACCCCGTGCCAGAGCCTGCGTCGAGAACGCGAGCACCCGCGGCGTACGGTGCCGCGAGCCGGTACAGGGACTCGTGGGCCACGAAGAGATCGTTGCGGACGCCGGGCCAGACGGACTCGTTGAACGGACGAAGTCCCGACGCGACTTTCCGCATCCCGTTCAAGAAGCGCGTCTGCCAGTAGCGAAAGCGCGCCACGGGGCCCTCGAAGTCCGTCAAAGCAGGTTCTGCGGGTCGACGTCGAGGCGCGGGGGCTCGGGCAGCGACGCGAGGAGGCGCCCCGCCTCCGCGATGGCCTCGCGGCGCTCGGCCTTGACGACGAGGTGATAGCGCCAGAGGCCCTTCAGCCTTTCGAGCGGCGCCGGAGCGGGGCCGAGGATGCGGATCTCCCGGGCGACCTCGGCCGACGCGAGGGCGGAGAACGCGGCGCCCGCCGCGCCATGCGCCTTCGGCAGCTCGATGTCCGCGAAGAGCGCGAGAAGGAGATGCGTGTAGGGCGGATACCGGAACGCCTTGCGGAAGCGCAGCTCGGCATCCGCGAACGAGGCATGGTCCTGGTTCACCGCCGCGCGGATGGCCTCGTGATCGGGCCGCGCGGTCTGAACGGCGACGATGCCGGGCCTGTCACCCCGGCCCACGCGCCCCGCGGCCTGCGTCACGAGCTGGAACGTCCGCTCGGCCGAGCGGAAGTCGGGGAACGAGAGGAGAGCGTCCGCGTCCAGCACGGCCAGCGCCGTGGCGTTCGGGAAGTCATGCCCCTTCCCGACCATCTGCGTGCCGAGGAGCGCCTGCGCGCGCCCGGCCTCGAAATCCAGGAGAATGCCCGCGGCGCCGCCTCTGCGGGCCGCCGCATCGCGGTCGAGGACGGCGTACGTGACCCCGGGGAAGCGCTCGGCGAAACGTTCGGCCAGGCGCTCCGTCCCGAACCCCACGGGCATGAGCACCTCGGACCCGCACGACGGGCAGGCCGCTGGCCGGGGGATCTCGTCGCCGCAGTAGTGGCAGAGGAGCCTCTCCCGACGGCGGTGATACGTCCGCGCGATCGAGCAGTTCGCGCACCGGAAGTCCTCGCCGCACGCGCGGCAGAGCAGGCTGGGAGAGAAACCCCGCCGGTTGAGGAGGAGAATCGCCTGCTCGCCCCTTTCGAAGCACTCCGAGACGATCGCGGCCGTGCGGGAGGCGAACAGGACGCGGCCGTGATCTCCCTCGCGCGGGGTTTCCTTTCTCAGATCGACGACTTCGACGGTCGCGCGCGGGCGGGCCCCGGGCCTTTCGGGCAGGACGAGACGCGGCAGGCGACCCTCGCGGGCGGCGCGCTCGTGCTCCATCGAGGGCGTCGCCGAGCCGAAGACGAGCGTGGCGCCCTCCTCGTGCGCGCGCACGCGTGCCACGGCGCGGGCGTCGTAACGCGGCGATTCCCCTTGTTTGTAAGCGGCATCGTGCGCCTCGTCGAGGACGATGAGGCCGAGCTCCGGCAGGGGCGCGAACACCGCGGAGCGCGGCCCGACGACGGCGTCCGCCTCCCCGCGGCGCGCGCGTTCCCATTCGGCGGCCCGCTCGCCGTCGGACAGGCCGCTGTGGAGGAGCGAGACCCGGTCGCCGAAGCGCGCCACGAGACGCCTCACGAGCGCCGGCGCGAGCGCGATCTCCGGCACGAGGAGGATCCCGCGCCGGCCCGCCTCTCGCGCGGCCTCGAGCGCCGCGAGATACACCTCGGTCTTGCCGCTGCCCGTGACACCGTCCAGAAGGAACTCCCTCGATTCTCTCGCGCGGACGCTCTCCGAGATCGCGTCGATCGCGGCGCGCTGCGCGGACGTCGGAACGAGCCTGAAGTCCGCGGAGGCGCCGCCGACGTGCCGCGCGATATCCGCGCGGCGTTCGATCTCGACGGGGGAAACCAGACCCGCCTTCACCAGCGCGGCGAGAACGCCGGCCGAGCCGCCCGCGACCCGTAGCTCCTCGGCCGAGACCGGCCGGCCGAGCGCGAAGAGGTGCGCGTGCAGAGCGCGCCGCTTCGGCGCGCGTTGGAACGCGGGATGATCGGCCGCCGCCGGACGAGCGACCCACGCCCGATCCGAGGGCGCCGAGGCGGCGCGGAGGCTCTCGGAGCGGATGCGCACCAGGCCGTCGGCGACGAGCTGCTTGAGCGCCGAAGAGAGACCCTTCCGCCCCGCGCGCGCCGCGAGCTCGGGGAGGCGGGCCTCTCCCGCTTCGAGCAGCGTTCCCAGAATCTCCCCCGCAAGGCCCTCGGAAGGCGCGCCGACGGCTTTGGACGTGGGCACGTAGACCGCCTCGGAGGCTCGGAGGAGCCGGGCCGGGACGGCGGCCCGGAGAAGCTCGCCCGGCGGCACGAAGTAGTACGCGGCGGCGCGCACGAGAACCGTCACGAGGCGCTCCGCGAGAAATGGCGCGTCGTCGAGCGCCGCCACGACGTCGCGCTCCACCGTGCCTTCGGCCGCGGGCGGCGGGTTCA
>JBGQDL010000102.1:0-14076 GCA_041495865.1 Thermoanaerobaculia bacterium
CGCCGCGCGACTCGGGCCCGTAGCTCGGGATGTGGGTCGCGTCATAGCCCTCGTGGATCGCCGCTCGCGTGAGGAGCATGGCCGCCGTCTGCGCGCCGTCGCCTCCCGCGCCCGCGAGCTTCAGCGCGATGTCGGTGCCTCCGAGATGCGCCGGGAACGCCGTCGCGAACCGGGGAGGACGTTCGGCGGAGGCTCCGACGGCCGCGAGGACGCTCTCGGCGTCGAAGCGGGGCTTCTCGCGGTGGAACCAGGGTTCGGGAACCGCGTCTTTCTTCACGCCGAGCGGGAAGACCGGGAGCATTTTCTCCTTCACCCAGGCCTCGGTCTCCTCCGGAGTCAGGCCGAGGTGGGTGGGGCACTCGGCCAGCACCTCGACGAACGCGAGGCCGCGGTTCTCCGCCTGGATCCTGACGGCCCTGAGGACGGCCTTCTTCGCCTTCATGCGCTGCTTCGCGTCGTATAGCGCGACGCGCTCGACGTAGACGGGCCCGTCGAGCCCCGCGATGAGCTCGGCCATCTTCATCGGCTGCCCCATCATCGCCGTGCGGCCCTCCGGGCTCGTGGCGCTCTTCTGGCCGATGAGCGTCGTGGGGGCCATCTGGCCGCCCGTCATGCCGTAGATCGCGTTGTTCACGAAGATCACGGTCAGCGGCGTTCCGAGCTGCGCCGCCGAGACGATCTCGGCGAGACCGATGGAGGCGAGGTCGCCGTCGCCCTGATAGGCGATCACGACCGAATCGGGATTCGCGTATTTGTGGCCGAGCGCGACCGCGGGCGCGCGCCCGTGCGCGGCCTGCGAGTTGCCGACGTCGAGGTAGTAATAGAGGAAGACCGAGCAGCCGACGGGCGAGATCGCGACGGTGCGGTCCTGGATGCCCAACTCTTCGATGGCTTCGGCGAGGTACTTGTGCACGAGCCCGTGGCCGCAGCCCGGGCAGTAGTGCGTCGAGTGGCCCTTCAGCCCCGCACCGCCCGAGTGGCGCTCGAACTTCTCGTAAAAGACGCTCATGCGACCACCTCCTGGGAGGCCCGGACGGCCGCCGCGATCTCGGCTGACTGGGGCAGGACGCCTCCGAAGTGGCGGATGTTCTCGATGAGCGGAGGTGTCAGGCCGGCCTTCGACAAAGCGAGTCGAAGCTCGTCCTCGAGCTGGCCGTTGCTGGCCTCGACGACGAGGATCCTCGTCACGTTCGGCAGGAGCGATTTCAGCGCGGCGATCGGGAACGGCCACAGCGTGAGCGGCCGGAAGAGCCCGACGGAAAGGCCCTCGCGGCGGAGCGCCTCGACCGCTCCCTTGGCCATGCGCGCGGGCGTGCCGAACGCGACCACGAGCGTCGACGCGTCCGCGCACGCGAAGAGATCGGCCCGCTGCTCCGCCTCCATGCGGCGGTACTTCTCGTTGAGGTGCACGTTGTGGGTCTCGAGGTCCTTTTCGTCGAGGAAGATCGAGTTGATGAGGTTGCCGCGGTGGGCCGCGTCGCCGAAGACCGCCCAGTCCGGGAGGCCCGGCTGGACCATCGTGGAGGGCAGGACGACCTTGCCCGTCATCTGCCCGAGGTAACCGTCCGCGACGACGACGACCGGATTCCGGTAGCGGAACGACAGCTCGAAGGCGAGCTGCGTCAGGTCGAGCATTTCCTGCGGCGTCGCGGGGGCGAGGACGATCGCGTGCGTGTTGCCGTGACCGAGGCCGCGGCACACGAGCTTCACGTCGGCCTGTTCCGGGGCGATGTTGCCCAGGCCCGGCCCGCCGCGCATCACGTTCACGAAGACGCCGGGCACCTCGGCGCCCACCATGTAGGAGATGCCCTCGAGCATGAGGCTGAATCCGGGCGAGGACGTGAACGTCATACAGGGCAGCCCCGCCCCCCCGCAGCCGTACATCATGTTCACGGTCGCGACTTCGCTCACGGCCTGCAGGAACAAACCGCCGAGCTTCGGCTGGAGCTTCGCCATCAGCTCGGCGCCCTCGGTGGAGGGCGTGATCGGGTACCCGAAGACGTGCCGGCATCCGGCGAGCAGCGCTCCGATCGCCGAGGCGTAGTTTCCTTTCAGGACGAACGGCGCGACGGGCGGAAGGGGGATCGCTCGAGGCGGTATGGGCGCGGGCCGCGGCACGGCCGCGTGGGCACCGAAGAGCTTCTCCGGGTCCTGAAGCTCGAATTCGCCCTCCGGCTGCGGCCTCAGGCCGTACGGTTCGGGGCACGCGTCGAAACACAGCGCGCACCCGTTGCACGCTTCGAGATTCAACGTCACCGGGACGAGGCCCGTGCGCGGGTCGATCTCGCTGCCGGGCTCGATACAGCCCTTCGCGCAGGCGTCGATGCATCGCCCACAACCCTTGCAGAACTCGGGCAGGAGGAAGGGTTTTGGGCGTTCCCTGAGGGCAGTTGGCATGCCGGGAACCTCCAATGTCAACGTAACAGCGCGGCGCCGCCTGCGGTATGCCGCAGATGAATCAGGCGCACCGCCCAAGGGTAACTGTAGCATCGAAAAGACATATTCCGCCGCTCCCGCATCGCCTCAGCGCGCCGCGTCCTTGTCTCGCCTCACGACGACCTTCTGCCCGCGGATCGTCGCGGCACGGAGGGTCCGGATGACCGATTCCGCTATGTTCTCGGGCACCTCGACGAGCGAGAAGCGCTCCGAAATCTGGATCGAGCCGACGTCGCGGGGATTCACCTTGGCTGCGTTGACGATTGCGCCCACGAGATCTCCGGGGCGAACGCCGGCGGCCCGGCCCGCGCCGACGAACACGCGCGCGGAGTTGCCCGGCTCTCTCCCGCCGGACTTGTATTTCGTCCCGGACTTTGCCGCACGGGGCGGCGGAGGCGCGGCAATCCCGGGAATCTCGTGCTCGTCTCCGACCGAGCCCGAGCCCGCCGCCGACGGGTCCGCCAGCTTCACGGCCGCGGCGGCCACATCCAGCGGCTCGAACTCTTCCGCCAGGGACTCCACGACGACACGGTAGTCCTCGAGCCCGCCCAGAAGAAGCGACTCGCGGAGGGACGCCCGCGTCAGCTCGAGGCGCCTCGCGCGCAGGTCGGCCACGGTCGGAACGCTTGCGACCTCGATCTTCTGCTTCGTCAGGCGCTCGATGTTCCGGAGCTGCCAGTGCTCCCGCGGCTCGGCGAGCGTGATGGCGACCCCCTCGCGCCCGGCGCGTCCGGTCCGGCCGATGCGGTGAACGTAGGCCTCGGGCGAGGACGGCACGTCGTAGTTGACGACATGCGAGAGGTGAGAGATGTCGAGGCCGCGCGCGGCCACGTCGGTGGCGACGACGAGCTCGAGGGTTCCGGCGCGGAGCTTCTTCATCACGCGGTCGCGCTGCTCCTGCGACATGCCGCCATGCAGGGGCTCGACTCTCAGGCCGCGCCCCTTCAGGCTTTCCGTCAGGTCGTCCACCTCGAGACGCGTCCGGCAGAACACGAGAGCCGCCGTGGGAGTCTCGAGGTCGAGCACGCGGCCGAGCGCCGCGCGTTTGTGGCCCCGGGCGACGACGTACGCGGTCTGCCGCACCTTGGGCAGCTTTCCGGGCGCGGTCTTCTCCTTCGCGATCTCGATCCGCACCGGCTCGCGAAGATGGCGGGCGGCGAGCGCCGCGATGCGCGGGGGAAGAGTGGCGGAGAAAAGCGCCGTCTGGCGCGCCTTGGGAGTCGCGGCGAGGATCGCGTCGAGGTCCTCGGCGAAGCCCATGTCCAGCATCTCGTCGGCCTCGTCGAGAATGAGCGTACGGAGACCGCCGAGAGCGAGGGATCGGCGGTTCACGTGGTCGAGCGCGCGCCCGGGGGTCGCGACCACGACGTCCACCCCGCGCTTCAGGGCCCTGAGCTGCGTCTCCATCGACGCGCCTCCGTAGACGGCGAGCACCCGGACACCCATCTCCCTGCCGTACCGGTGAACGGCCTCGGCGAGCTGCATGGCGAGCTCCCGGGTCGGCACGAGAACGAGAGCCGCGGGGGCGACCCCCCGCTCAGCCTCCGCCCCGAGACGGTGGAGGATCGGAAGCGCGAAGGCCGCGGTCTTCCCCGTGCCGGTGGCCGCCTGCGCGAGGACGTCGCGCCCCTCGAGGAGCGGGGGAATCGCCTCGCTCTGGATCGGCGTGGGCTCTTCGTAGCCCAGGGCTGCGAGGGCGCGCACGAGGCGCTCCTCGAGGCCGAGGATCGCGAAGGGAGACGTCGGGCTCTTGTGCATGGCCCCATTCTGAGGCCCGCTCAGCGGAGGGTCTCGAAGGCCCCCGAAGCCCGGTCCTTTCGGACGTCGTCCCAGTCGAAGCGGCGGCCGTTCATCGCGACGTAGACGCCCGCGGGAAGCGACTGGACGAACGAGAGCGCGCTCCCGAGGTTGAACAGGCCGTCGGAGCTCCCGAACGCCCAGGGCACCATCGCCCCGGTCAGGACGATCGTCTTCCCCGTCGCCACGGCGCCGAGAACCGCGGCGGTTTCCACGATCGTGTCCGTTCCGTGCGTGACGACGATCCGCTCCTCCGGCGATTCGCGACAACGCCTCACGATCGTCTCGCGATCGGCGGCGGTCATCTCGAGGCTGTCGATCATCATCACGGTCTCGACGGCGACGTTCACCCGGCAGCGGCCGAGCCGCAGCATCTCCTGGATGTGCGTGTCCTTGAAGAAGAGGCGGCCCGTGAGCTCGTCGTATTCCTTGTCGAACGTGCCGCCGGTCACGAGGATGCGGATCGCCATCGGGTCGGACCTCCCCCTCCCCTCATTCTGTAACATCGGCGGCGTGAAGGCCTTCGCGTCGATCACGCCGCATCTTTCCGTCGGGGACGGCTGCCGTCCCGTCTTTTTTGCCGGCCCGTGCGTCATCGAGTCGCGCGCGCACGCCCTGAAGATGGCGAAGGAGCTGAAAAAGGCGTTCGAGAGCGCCGGCGCCGCCGACCGGCTCGTCTACAAGTCCTCGTTCGACAAGGCGAATCGCAGCGCGGGGGCGAGCTTCCGGGGCCCCGGCATCGAGAGAGGATTGGCGATCCTCTCGGAGGTCAAGGAGAAGACCGACCTGCCGATCCTGACCGACGTCCACGAGCCCGAGCAGTGCGCGATCGTGGCCGAGGTCGCGGACGTCCTCCAGATTCCGGCGTTCCTCTGCCGCCAGACCGATCTCATCCTCGCGGCCGCGGCCACGAAGAAAGCCTTGAACATCAAGAAGGGCCAGTTCCTCGCGCCGGACGACTGCAGGCAGATCGTCGACAAGTGCCACGCGGCCGGAAACACGAACGTGACGCTCACCGAGCGCGGGACGACGTTCGGCTATCACAACCTCGTCGTGGACTTCCGCGGCCTCCCGATGATGCGGGCCCTGGGCGTCCCGGTCATCTACGACGCGACGCACTCCCAGCAGCTTCCCGGCGGCCTCGGGACGGAGACAGGCGGCTCGAGAGAGTACGCGCCCGCGCTCGCGCGCGCCGCGGCCGCCGTGGGTGTCGACGGCTACTTTTTCGAGGTCCACGACGACCCCGAGCATGCGAAATCCGATCGGGCGACTCAACTCCCGCTTGCGATGTTGCCGAAGTTCCTTTCGGATCTTCTCGCCTTCGACGCCCTGCGCCGAAAGACCGGCACGTGACGGCACCGTCGCAGCCGACGCCCCGGGCAGCACCTCCGTAGACTCCTCCCGTGGACACGGACGAGCTGAACCAGTTGATCCGCTCGCTCAACCAGGGGGCGGTGGACCGGCGCGAAGCGGCCGAGCCCGACCTGGAGCTGGTGCGCCAGGAGGAGCCCGCGCCCGCCCTCGACCTCGCCGCGGGTACCGCGCACACGGACGAGGACGAGATCCCGCCCGAGCTCGCGGCCCTTCTCACCGAGACGGTACGCCGGGGCGGGACGGACCTCCTCCTCGTGCCCGGCGCAAGCCCGGTCGTGCGGGTGAACGGCTCACTCGAAAAGGCGGGCGGGGGCGAGCCGCTTTCGGCGCAGGCGGCCTTCGACCTCCTGTCGCCGGCGCGCTCGGCCGAGCGCCGGCGCCGCTACCACGAGACGGGCGTCGTGGACCTGTCTCTGCGCCTCGCGGGCCTCGGCCGCTTTCGCGTGAACTTGCACCGCACGCGGCGAGGCGTGGCCGCGGCATTGCGGGTGCTGCCGAAGCGCGTCCCTCCGCTTTCCGAGCTGGGGCTGCCGGAGATGCTCTACGACCTGACGAAGGCGGCCCGGGGCCTCGTCCTCGTCACGGGCGCGACGGGTTCCGGCAAGACGACGACGCTGGCCGCCCTGGTGGACCGCATGAATCGCACGGAGAGGCGGCACATCGTGACGATCGAGGACCCGGTCGAGTACGAGCATCCCCACGTGCGGTCGCTCGTCGAGCAGGTGGAGGTGGGCGTGGACGTGCCCAGCTTCGCCCAAGCCCTCGTCTCGGCGCTCCGCCAGGACCCGGACGTGATCCTCGTGGGCGAGATGCGGGACCTCGAGACGACGCGCGCCGCGGTGACGGCCGCCGAGACCGGCCACCTCGTCCTCACGACGCTGCACACGAACGACGTGCCGCAGACGATCAACCGCATCCTGGACATCTGCCCGGCCGAGCAGCAGGGGCAGGTGAGGCACCAGCTCTCGCTCGCGCTGTCGGCCATCGTCTGCCAGCAGCTCGTCCCGAGAAAGGACGGCACGGGCCGCGCGGTGGCCGTCGAGATCCTCGTGGCGACCGATTCCATCCGCGCGCATATTCGCCGCGGCTCCTTCCACCAGATCCACACGGAGCTGACGCTCGGGAAACGGTTCGGCATGGTGACGATGGAGGACTCGCTCGCCGCCCTCGTGCAGGCGGGCACGATCTCCGAGACCGAGGCGCGCCTGCGCGCGTCGCACCCGGACGACCTCGCGTCGCGGCTCGCGGGCGGACGGGGTCCCGTCTGATTCGAAAAACTTCGCCCTCACCCTTGACAACCGGGGCTCGGCTTCCATACTGTATCAGTGTTGCGATACACTGATTCGGTACCGGCCCCCGCTCCCGCGATCACCGTCGCCGGCCTCACGAAGCACTATACGGGCAAGCCGGTTCCTGCCCTCCGGGACGTGTCTTTCGAGGTGGAGTCCGGCGTCGTTCTCGGCCTCGTCGGCCCGAACGGGGCCGGGAAGACGACGCTCCTCGGCTGCCTGCTCGGGCTTCTCTTCCCGGACGAGGGCAGGATCCAGATCCTAGGAGGCGGGCCTGGTACGCCCGAGGTGAACCGCCTGGTCGGATACGTCCCCGAGCGCCTTTCTTTCGACCGCTGGATGACGGGCCAGGCTTTCGTGGCCTACCACCACGCTCTCGCGGGCCGTCCCCGCGCGACGCGGCAGGCCGACGTCGCGGGAACGTTCGATCGCGTGGAGCTCGAGCCCTCGGCGAGGCGACGGCGCATCGCGACCTACTCCCGAGGCATGCTCCAGCGCCTCGCGCTCGCGCAGGCGCTCGTCGGCAAGCCGCGTCTCCTCTTCCTCGACGAGCCGACGTCCGGGGTCGATCCGCATGGCGTGCTCCTCGTCCGCCGGCTGCTCGCGGGTCTGAAAGCCGACGGCGTCACGATCCTCTTCAACTCGCACCAGCTCGACCAGGTCGAGCGCGTCTCGGACCGCGTCCTCTTCCTGCGCGAGGGCCAACTCGCGGACGTTCCGGTGTTGGGTGCCGACGCTCCCCGAACGCTCGCCCTGCGGTGGCTGGCGGACGGCGGCGCGTCCCTCGCGCGCCAGCTGGCCGAGGCGGCGGCCGCATGCGATGCCGAGATTCTCGAAGAGGCCACCGCGACAGCGCGCGTCCGTGTTCCGTCCGACGCCGCGGCGGCCCGACTCGTGCGAGCTCTCGTCGCGGGCGGCGTCCCGATCGTCGAGGCCGCGCCCGTCGAAGCCCGGCTGGAGTCCCTGTTTCACGCCAACGGAGCACCCGCCGGAGGAAGGGCCGCTTGAACTTCGACGTCTTCTTGGGCACCCTGCGCGAGCGGCTCTCGAATCCCATCCGCGTTGCGGTGTTGCTCGGACTCGCTCTGTTCCCTGTCCCGATCGCCCTCGTGGACCCGCGGCCGAACTCGAGCGTCTCGTTCTTCCACCCGATCCTCGCCGTGGCCCTTGCGAGCGGCATCCTGGGCCTCGACATTTCGAGCGGCGTTCTCGCGCTCGTCTTCACGCGTCCGATCGCTCGTCGTGTCTATGCCCTGAGCAAGTGGGCTTCCGTTACGGCGACCGCGGCGGTCCTGTCCGTCGCGCAGCTCGCCGCCGTGCTGCTGATCCTGCGGGTCCGTCACGGCTCGTTCGACGGCGAAGCGCTCGGCCCCCGCCTCGTGGAACGGATCGTCGCGGCGGCCGGAACGTCCGCAGTGCTGCTGCTCCTTTCGGCGCTCGGGAGCGGCCTCTCGGATCTCGCCGTGTGGGGCCTAGCCTCGGTCGCGGCACAGACGTGCCGCACGATCGGATTCGTCAACCGCGACGATTTCTGGATCCGGTTCGGCGACGGACTCCAGTTCCTGATGGCGCCCGGCTGGGGAATGGCCTCGGGCTCGTTGCCGGCGATGAGCGTCCCCGAGCTACTCGTCGCCGCCCTCGTCACCGCGGCCGCGCTCGGTCTCGCTGTCCGGGTGCTCGAGCGGCGGGAGATCACGTACGCGGAGGTCCGCGTATGACTGCCCGCGGCCTCTCCGTCGACCCTTCCGACGCGATCCCGCTCTGGAAGCAGATAGAGGAGAACGTGCGGCGGCTCGTGGCCTCGGGCGCGATGAGGCCGGGCTCGGCCATGCCTTCGGTGCGCGATCTCGCGCGCGACCTCTCCATCAACCCCGCGACGGTGGCGAAGGGCTACCAGCGCCTCGTGGACGCGGGAATCCTCGCCGTGAAGCGAGGCGAAGGGACGTTCGTCGCCGAGAAGCCGCCGGCGCTCCCGCGCGGCGAGCGTGAGAAAGAGCTCGGAGGAGGCGCGATGCGGTACGCGAGCCTCGCGGTCACGCTCGGCGCGCCGAACGAGGAAGCGGTGGAGCACGTGAAACGCAGCCTGGGATTTCTTAGAAAGAAAGAAAAATGAAGATTCTTAGAGCGGTAGAGATCGGAGAAACGCCATGAGCGCGACTCTCTCGACCGGCTCGGGCGCACCGGCCGCAGCCGGGGCACCGGGCTCCTCCGCGGTGGTCGCTGTTCGAGACCTCCTCGTGCGATACCCGCAAAACCCGAAACCCACTCTCGAAGAAATCTCTTTCTCCGTCCCCCGCGGCTCGGTCTACGCGCTCCTCGGCCGCAACGGCGCGGGCAAGTCCTCGCTCATCCGCTGTCTTCTCGGCCAACAGAAGCCCACAGCTGGAAGCTGCGCGCTGTTCGGGGGTGATTCGTGGAAGACCCGGGGCCGGGCGATGGCGAAGGTGGGCGTCGTGCCCGAGGATCCCGACGCGCCGCCGGAGATGACGGCCCGCGGGCTCTCGGCTTTTTGTGCGCGTCTCTATCCCTCGTGGGACGGGGCGGGCGTCACGACCCGGCTCGCGCACTTCGACGTCCCCGCGACGACGCCGTTCGGCAGCCTTTCGAAGGGTCAGAAAGCTCTCGTCTCGCTATCGCTCGCCCTGGCCTCGGCGCCCGACCTCCTCCTGCTCGACGACCCGACGCTCGGCCTCGACGCCGTGGCGCGGGCGGCGTTCTTCGACGAGCTCGTGGGCGAGCTGGCCGACCGGGGGACGACCGTCCTCCTCACGTCGCACGACCTCGCGGGCGTCGAGAAGATGGCCGACCGCGTCGGGGTCCTGAAGGGCGGCAGGCTCGTCCTCGACGAGAGCCTCGAGAGCCTCAAGGCTCGCTTCCGGCGCCTCCGTTACGGGAACGAGGCGACGGAAGACCCGGCCTCGTACGGGCAGGAGCTTTCGGCCTTCGACGCCGTGAAGGTGAAGGTGCGCGGCTGGGGCATCGAGGCCCTCGTCTCGAACTACGACGACGAGGCGTTCGCGCGTTTCACGGCGCTCGAGGGCGTCGTGGACGCCGAGGCCTCGGCGCTCTCCCTCGAGGAGATCTTCATCGCGGTCCTCGGCGAGCCCACCGGAAGGGAGAAGGCATGAGAGGCGCGCTCGCCGTCGCGGCGCGTGAGATTGTGGAACGGAAGCTCGCGCTTCTCGGGGCGCTCCTCGCGGGATTTCTGCCTCTGGCGACACCGCTCCTCCCGGGACTGGGCGGCGCTCAGGGGCGCGATGCCCGCTTCGTGACCGCGCTGTTCCTGTCTCTCACGATCACCCTGGCCTTTCCGCTCGTCTTCGGCGCGACCGTCCTGGTCTCCGACATCACGCACAAGCGCCTCGCGTTCTACTTTTCGAGGCCACTGTCCGCCGCCTCGATCTGGGCGGGAAAGCTGCTTGCCGCGCTGGTGATCTCCGTCTCGGGGGCTTGCCTGGCGGCCATCCCGACGCTTCTGTTCGACGGGAAGCGGGCCTTCGCCGCATTCGACACGTCGGGTCCGGCCACGGCGTACTTTCTCCTCACCACCCTTCTCCTCCTCGCCGGGGCGCACACCGTGTCCTCGATGGCGCGACTGCGGTCGGCCTGGATTGCTCTCGATTTCTTCCTCGCCGCCCTCCTGGGCACGGTGATCGCGCTCTCCCTTCGAAGCCTCATTCTCGGGAACTTCTGGGATCTCCACGAGATGAAGCACTCTTCCGAGTGGCTCGCCTGGTGGCTGACGGCCCCGCTCATCGCCACACTCCTCGCCGCAAGCTACGTGCAGGTTGCGGACGGGCGCACCGATGCGCGGCGCTCTCACGGCGCGCTCTCGGCGACGCTTTGGGGGCTCACGGCCCTGCTCGCGCTTCCGCTCGCGGGCCTCGCGTGGTGGGTGGGCTCGGCGGCGCCGAAGGACCTCGTCGCGGTCGAGCGCGGCATCCAGGTCGCCCCGCGCGGAAGCTGGGTCGTCCTCGCGGGCCACGTCAGGGCACGCGGGTCGGCGGGCGCCGCGTTTCTCTATGACACGGTGACGGGGCAGTACGTGAAGCTCCACGGCTTCGGGGGGGTCGCCTTTTCCGCGGACGGCGCGCGCGCCGTCTGGTTCGAGGAGAGCGAGGGATTCTTCGAAAGGAAGAGGACCGGGGCCCTCCGGTTCGCGGCTCTCGATTCGGCCAGGCCTGCATCGACCGGGACCGATGTCGAAACGAACATCTGGGCGCAGCTCGCGCTTTCACCTTCCGGCCGACGGCTCGCGGTCCTGGAGAGCGACAGGGTCCTTTCGGTCTACGACCTCGGCGAGCCCGCCCATCCGAAGCAGGTCGCCGCGGTCAAGCTCTCCCCTTTCCCTGAGCCCGCGTGGATCACCTTCTCCAGAGAAGACGCCGTTAGCATTCTCCCGGCCACGGGCGGAATGCTCGAGCTCGACGTTCCCTCGAAGAAAATGCGGCCAACGGATCGCCTCGACCCGGCCGCTCTGCCATACGCGCTCGTCGAGAGGCTGTCCGGGAATCTCAAGGCCCCGAAGATGCGCCTCCTGTCGGAAAGCCGCGTGGCCGTCGCCGGCCTCGCCGAAGCGTCCGCGAGGCTGCTTCTCTTCGAAGGGGGAAAGACGCCCGCCCGCGCGATCGACCTCGGCCCGGCCGCGCGCGTCGTCCTCGGAGGCGAGATCGCGCCCGGGCGCATCGCCGTCGCGCTGAATCCCCTTCGAAGCAATGACGAAACGGCACGAAAAGCCTGGAAGCTGGCGGTCGTCGACGTGAGGGCGGAAGAGGTCGTGTCCTCCTTCGACGGCCTCCTCCCCGCGGACGGTTTGGGATGGTGGCGCTCACCGGTCATGCCGTCCACCGAGGCCGGCTCCCCCGCTTCGAAGCTCTTTCTCGACGCCTCCGGCGCGCTCGTCCGTCTCGACCCCGCGACCGGGAAGCAGGAGATCCTCCTCGGCGGCAAACGCTAAGATCCTCTCGTGACCACGTCCGCCCGGCGGGAAGCGCGTCGCGTGATCGAGGCCGAGGCCGAGGCCGTGCGCGGCCTCGCCGCCGGCCTCGACGAAGGCTTCGACCGCGCCGTCGCCGCGATGAAGGCGACGTCCGCGTCCTCTTGCCGGGTCGTCGTGACCGGCATCGGCAAGAGCGGGATCATCGGCCAGAAAATCGCCGCGACGCTCGCCTCGACCGGCACGGCCGCGTTCTTCCTGCACCCGTCGGAGGCGATCCACGGCGACCTCGGGATGATCCTCAAGGGCGACGTCGTCCTCGCGCTCTCGCACTCGGGCGAGACGGAGGAGGTCGTCGCGCTCGTGCCGCACGTCAGGCGCCGCGGGGCGACCCTGATCGCCATGACGGGCCGCCGCGACTCGACGCTCGGCAAGGGCGCGGACGTCGTCGTCCCCGTCGTCATCCGCGAGGAGGCGTGCCCGCTCAATCTCGCGCCCACCGCCTCCACGACGGCCCAGCTCGTGATGGGCGATGCGCTCGCGATGGCGCTCTCGGTCGAGAAAGGCTTCCAGCCGGAGGATTTCGCCGCTCTTCACCCGGGCGGCAAGCTGGGGAAGCGCTTCCTGAAGGTGGCGGACCTCATGCACACCGGTGACGACATTCCCCTGGTGTCGGAGCGGGCGGCCATGAAGGACGTCGTTTACGAGATGTCGCGCAAGCGCCTCGGCATCACGGGCGTCACGGACGCGGCCGGGAGGCTGGTGGGCGTGGTCTCGGACGGCGACCTCCGCCGCCTCCTCGAACGAGACGGCCCCCGGATCATGAGCGACACGGCCGGCGACGCGATGGGCCGGAGCCCGAAGACGATCGTCGCCGCCGCATTCGCCACGGAAGCGCTCCGCCTGATGGAGGAGCGGAAAATCACGTCGCTCTTCGTCCTCGACGCCGCCGGGACTCCCGCGGGGATCCTCCATCTTCACGACCTGTGGGGCGTGGAGTCGATTTAGCGTCGCGGCGCGGGCATAATTAACGACACAGATGCCCGCCGCCCCGATCGTCCCGGAGGACCTGAGGACTCGCCTCGCGCGCATCCGCGGGATCGTCCTCGACGTGGACGGCGTCCTGACGGACGGGTCGATGACGTTCGACGAGAACGGGCGCGAGTGGAAGACCTTCGACGTGAAGGACGGTCTCGGCCTCGTCCTCCTGCGCGACCTCGGCTACAAGCTGGGCATCGTCTCGAGCCGCGCGTCGAAGGTCGTGGCGCACCGCTGTGCCGAGCTGCGGATTCCCGAAGAGCACGTCCTTCAGGGCGAGCGCGACAAGGTCGCGGCATTCGACCTCCTCGCGAAGCGCTGGGGGCTCGACGCGTTCGAGATCGTGGCGATCGGAGACGACCTGCCGGACCTCGGCATGCTGCGGCGCGCGGGCGTCGGAGCCGCGCCCGCCGACGCGATCGGGATCGTGCGCGAGGCGGCGGCTCTCCAGCTCACGAAGCCGGGCGGCGCCGGAGCGGTGCGCGAGCTGTGCGACCTCATCCTCGAGGTGAGGCGCGGCGCGCGCGCCGACCGGCCCACGGCCGTGGAGCAGCCCCAGGCGCCCGGCGAGGGCGACGTCATCCCGTTCCCGTTCGGCCGCACGTGACCACGGGCCTGCTAGGCTCTCTCCCATGCGCTGCCCCTACTGCGGCGCGGGCGACGATCGGGTCGTCGACTCGCGCGAGAGCCGCGAAGGCGCGGTGATCCGCCGGCGGCGGGAGTGCAACGCCTGCCAGCGCCGCTTCACGTCGTACGAGACCGTCGAGGAGATCCCGCTTCTCGTCGTGAAGAAGGACGGCCGGCGCGAGCCGTTCGACCGCAACAAGCTGCTTCGCGGCCTCATGAAGGCCTGCGAGAAGCGCCCGGTGGAGACGGTGGCGCTCGAGTCCGTCTGCGACGGCCTCGAAGCGGAGCTCTCGACGCGAGAGCCCCGCGAGATGCCGACGGCGGAGCTGGGCGCGCAGGTCATGGAGAAGCTGAAGGAGCTCGACCAGGTCGCGTACGTGCGCTTCGCGTCCGTGTACCGGCGGTTCGAGGATCTCGGGGACTTCGTGGACGAGCTCAAGGCGCTGCTCGGGCGCGTGCCCGGAACGGGGAGAGCGAAGTGAAGAAGCACGACAGGCCCGTCGACTTCTATTTCGGCGGAGAGACATCCCTGCCTCCCCGCCGCCCGGTCCTCGCGCCGCCCGTGGACGTCGTCGAGGA
>JBGQDL010000103.1:0-14070 GCA_041495865.1 Thermoanaerobaculia bacterium
CCTCTCGCCGGCCGTGCCGCTCAAATCGAGGGACGCCCGCGACAGCGAGGACGCGCCCGCGGCGCCGAATCCCGCGGTGGACGCCACCGAGGCCCGGACCGGAAGCGCGGCCGCGCGCCTGTCGAGCCCCGCGATCGCGACGGAAGCGGCCGCGGGTCCCGGCCCCTCGTCGAGGGCGGCCAGCACCGCCGGCACGTCGCGCAGCACGTCGCCCGGGGCAACGGCCCGCGCGATCCACACGTCGAGAGGTCCTCCCGTCGTCTCGGGGAGGATGCCCGACGGGCGTTCCAGGTCGAGACGGACGAAGGAGAGGGCGCCGTCCGGACGCGCTCGATGCAGCAGGCGCGAGAGCGCGGGGCGGAAGCCCGGCACGACAGAAAGAACCGTATAGAGGCCGTCGGCCGCGTCGCCGAGGACGAACGTCCCGTCCAGGTCGCTCTTCAGGAGCTTGACGACGGTCGCTCCGCGCGCAGTCACACCCTTCACGACGAGCGACGCCCCGGGGACGGGCACGCCTCCCGCGCGCACGATGCCCGACAGGGGCGCGCGGCGCACTTCGGTCTCATTCGCAGCGGTGGGACACGCGAGAAGCGTCGCCGCAGTCGCCCCGGCGAGAAGGAGCCATGTCGAACGACTCGAAAGGGTCACGGACCCCCCTGTGTCCCTATCATCCGCCCAGTTTCCGCACGGCGTCAACTCCTTATCGAGGCCTCAGGAGGCGGGCCCGAGGCCGAGGGTCGCCCGGATCACGTGTCGCGCGATCGAGGGGTTTTCCTTGAGGCGCCGCGTCGAGTAGGCGTACCAGTCCCCCCCGAACGGAACGTAGACGCGCAGGCGGTGGCCGGCTTCGAGAAGACCTCGCCGGAGCACGGGGTCGACGCCGAGAAGCATCTGGAACTCGTACCGGTCCGGCCCGAGCTTGAGCCGGTCGATCGTGGCCAGCGCGCGCTGCACGCAGACCTCGTCATGCGTCGCGATGCCCGCGTAGCAGCCGGCGGACAGGTGTTTCTCGACGAGCGCGCTGAAGCTGTCGATGACCGCCGCGCGCTCCTTCCAGGCGATCGCGCGGGGCTCGACGTAGATGCCCTTGCAGATCCTCACGTTCATCCGGGCGGCGATGAGGCGGTCGAGATCCCTGAGGCTGCGTTTCAGGTAGGCCTGGACCGCGACGCCCACGGCCGGGAACTTCGCCTTCAGCTCGAGCACGAGCCGGAGCGTCGACTCGGTGTACGGGCTGTCCTCCATGTCGAGGCGGAGGAAGAAACCGTGCGCGGCGGCGCGCGCGCAGATGTCCGTGCAGTTGCGCAGGGCGAGGGCCGGGTCGATGGCGAGGCCCACGGCGGTCGGCTTCACGGAGACGTTCGCGGGAAGACCGCTTGCGGCGATCGCGTCGAGGACGCGCAGGTACTGGTCCCGCATCGCCTCCGTCTGCTCCTCACGGGTCACGCTCTCCCCGAGGATGTCGAGGGTCGCCATCGCGCCCTCCGCGGCGAGCGCGCGCACCGTGGCGAGAGCGTCGTCGAGCGACGCGCCCGCCACGTAACGCGAGGCCACGCGTCTGACGAGAGCGCGGGGGACGAGCGGCAGCGTGCCGACGACGAGCCGGTCGAAGAGCGCCGTCATGCAGGGTCCGGGGTGCGGGCCAGAACGAGGGCTCGCACCTCCAGCGCCCCCGCCGCGCGCAGGGCGCGCGCCGCCGCGAAAAGCGTCGCGCCCGTCGTGACGACGTCGTCGACGAGGACGAGGACGCGGCCGCGCGCCCGGGGTGACGCGACGAAAACGCCTTCGACGTTCGCGCGCCGGGCGGGAGCGGAGAGGGAGGATTGCGGGGGCGTCTCGCGTGTCCGGGAAAGAAGGGCGCGGCGCGGCGTGCCGAGGCGGCGACCTGTCTCGTCGGCCAGGAGCACGGCCGGATCGTATCCGCGTTCGCGATTGCGCCGCCTGGTCGACGGCACCGGGACGAGCGCGTCCGCCTCCTCCGCCACGCCGGTGGCGCGCGCGAGAGACGCGAGGCGCACGCCGAGAGGGGAGGCCAGGAGATCCCAGCTGGCGAATTTGAACGCATGATGGAGCGTGCGCAGACCGCCCGCGTAGAGCCCGAACGCCGCGGTGCGCGCCACGGCGGGGGGCGTGACGCGGCAGCTCGCGCAGGGAAAGCCGCCGCCGGCGGGGAGAGCGCAACGCGGGCACGCCGCAGCCGCATCGAGGACGGGAAGCGACGCCCAGCAGGCGCGACACACGCCGCCGCCGCCGAGGTCGACGCGCGGTGCCTCGCAGACCCCGCAGCGTGACGGAAAAAGGAGCGCAAGGAGGGGCGAGAAGGACGCGGGAGCCCCCCTCCCGGCCTTCGATGACTCCGCGCTCGGCACCATGCGTGATTCTAGACGAGGGCGGCTCGGCCTCCGTATCTGGAGCATGCTTATCTTCCGGCCGGCCCTGACGTATCCTCGCTGACGATGACACTCCGAAACGCGCGCGCCGTCGCTCTCGCCGCCCTGCTCGCGGCGTTGTCTTCACCCGTCGCGGCGCAGACGGCCCACCTCGCCGAGTTTCCGTTAGCGGTCGGCGCCGGCGGATCTTTCGTGAACGACACGGGGCAGTCCACCAACGTCAAGGCGTTCTCGAACGGAGGTTTCCACGCCTTCGCGGAAGTCGTCCTCGAGACGGGCGTGCTCTTCCAGGTGCGTTACGAGACCTTCCTGCTGCCTGGCACCGCCTCCGGCACTCCCTTCCAGCCAAAGGTCTCCGCTCCCCACGTCAGGGTGGATGCGGGCAACGTCTCGGTCGGCTACGTGTTGCGCGAAACGTGGTGGGAAGCCGGCCTCTTCGGCGGCGTCGGCCTCTATGGTCTATCCCCGCGCGCTCCCGAGGCCGGACAGGTAGCGACTGACGTCAGCGAGACCGTGATCGGATGGCACGGCGGACTGCTCGCTGTCTTCCAGCTCGCCCGACGCCTGGACCTGCGCGTGGAGGCAGCGGGATATCTCCTGCGCTCGGACGCTCCACACAAGCCGATTCTCGTCGGCGGTTCCCTGGCCTACCATTTTTAGAGAGGGTCAAGGGGGGCGCAGGGGGAGCGGTTGCGCGCTGACAGGCTGCGCGGCCGGACGTCGCTCCCCCCGCAAAGGGGTGTGTCAGGCGTCACGTTTGAAGGTTAGAAACGGTGGGCTCCCACCCGACCTTTCGGTCGGGCGGGGATTGCGGCGGAGGGAGTGACTAACTGAGGTTCTTGATGGAGGGAAGAGTCTGGAGGGCCCGGCGGCCGGAGGGCCGGCGGGACTGGGGGATGGAAGTGAAGACCGTCGTATCCATTTGATGTTTAGTCGAAATGTCCGTTTCGATCTCCTGCTCACTTATACGCAAGAGAGGTGCCCTCGGTTCTGCGATCCTCGCAATCAACCGGCAAAGTCATCGAGATAAGCCATTTACGCTCGATGGGGGCCGCCCCAGCAGGGCGGCAGTGGGCGGCCCGAGAGATCGAAAGCGGACACCCGCGGCGCAAAAACGACATTCCGCCGGTCAAGCTCCCTCGAGGAGCGGCAACAGGGTGGAGTCCTTCTTGACGGAAAGCGTGAGCTCGACGCGGGTTCTGACCACCCCGCGAAGCGTCTGGATCTTCTCTCTCAGGATCGTCTCGAGGTGACCCGCGTCGCGGGCGCGGATCTTGAGCCGGTATCCGAAATCGCCCGAGATGGCGTAGCACTCCTGGACGTCGAGCAGGACCTCGATCTCCTCGAGAAACGGGCGCTCGAATCGCGGATGCTCGAGCAACACGTCCACGTGCGCCACGAGAGGCATTCCGACGAGGCGAGGGTCGAGGAGGGCCGAGAACCGCCGGATGAACCCGCGTGTCTCCAGCTTCTTGATCCGCTCGTTGACCGACGGCGTGGTGAGGCCGACGGTCTCCGCGATTCTCGCCTGCGAGATCTTGGCGTCCCGCTGGAGAATATCGAGGATCCGGCGATCGATGTCGTCCATATAAAATTCGGTCCGGCGGTTCGAATCCCGAACTTTATATGGTCGCGAGGCCCGAAGCAACTGGCCGGCACGGCCGGGGGGTTCATTCGTCCGGACCGGAGACCTGAGCCCCCTTCGGGATCACGACGACGCCCCCCTCCGAGACGTGGAAGCGCTTGCGGTCCTCTTCCGGATCGAAGCCGATCTCGGTCCGGGGCGGGATCTGCACGCCCCGGTCGACGATGACCCGGCGCAGGCGGGCGTACCGCCCGACATCGACGCCATCCATGAGCACGCATTCCTCGACGTGGGAGTACGAGTTGATCCTCACGCGCGGAAACAGGATCGAGCGGTGAATCGTGCCGCCCGAGATGATGCAGCCGGATGCGACCATCGAGTCGGTCGCGATGCCGATTCGCTGGGAGACCGCGTCCGCGAAGACGAACTTCGCGGGCGGCAGCTGGGAGGCGTGGCTCTTCATCGGCCACTTGTGGTTGTAGAGGTTGAGCGGCGGCGTGACGGAGATGAGATCCATGGACGCGTCGAAGTACGAATCGACCGTGCCCACGTCGCGCCAGTACGGCGGCAGGTCCTCGGCTCCGGGGACGCGATTCGTCGAGAAGTCGTACGCGTAGATTCGCCCGCCTCCCTCGAGGAGCGCCGGGATGATCGTTCGGCCGAAGTCGTGCGAGGTGTCCTGCAGCGCGTCGTGCTCGAGGGCGTCGATCAGGACGCCCGCGCGGAAGACGTAGTTGCCCATCGACGCGAGCGCCAGCTCCGGCTGCCCGGGAATGGGGCGGGGCGAGGCCGGCTTTTCCTCGAAGCCCACGAGTCGGCCGTCGGCGGCCACCTCGAGGATGCCGAACCGCGAGGCTCCGGCGATCGGCACGGGGATCGCGGCGATCGTGAGGTCGTGTCCGCCTTCCTCGTGGAAAAGGAGCATCGGGTTCACGTCCATCATGTAGATGTGGTCGCCGCCGAACACGCAGACGTGCGCAGGCTCCTCGTCGAAGATGAGGTCGAGGTTCTGGTAGACGGCGTCCGCCGTGCCGCGAAACCAGTGGGGACCGCGGCGCATCTGCGCGGGCACGGGGTCCACGAACTGGCCGATGTCGGCGCTCAGGCGCCAGGTGCGGATGATGTGCTCGATGAGCGAGTTCGACTTGAACTGCGTCATGACCTTGATCTTCGTGAGACCGGAGTTGATGCAGTTGTTGAGCGCGAAGTCGATGATGCGGTAGCGGCCGCCATACGGGACGGCCGGTTTCGCGCGGTCCCGCGTGAGCGGGAACAGGCGCTCGCCCATCCCGCCGGCGAGGACGATCGAGAGGACGTCGCGATGCTGCAGGATCTTCACGCGGCTCCGGCCATGAAATGCCGTGCGATCGTACCGCGTTCGGCGTCCGCTTCGGGACGCGGCGCGGGTCGGGTATCGTAGCGACGCGATGGCCACGAAGGATCCCTACGAGCTCCTGGGCGTCGATCGCAAGGCGGGCGAGGCCGAGATCAAGAAGGCCTACCGCCGTCTCGCTCGCAAGTTCCACCCGGACGTGAACGCCGGCGACACGGCCGCGAAGCGGAGATTCCAGGAGATCGCCGGGGCCTACGAGGTTCTCAAGGACCCCAAGCGCCGGAAGCACTTCGACATGACCGGCGACACCGGCGGTCCGCCCGAGCCCGGCGCCCCGCATCCCGCCGGAGCCGGACCCTTCGGCGGAGGGAGCCCCTTCGGCGGCGCGCGCGGGCCCTCGAGCTTCCACTGGTCGGGCGATTTCGGCGACCTGTTCTCCGATCTCTTCTCGGGCGCCCGCGGGGGCGGCGCGCAGGCCTTCGCCGACGAGGACGACGACGCCGCGGCCGAGCTCACGATCCCGTTCCGCGACGCGGTCCTCGGCGGCACGATCACGCTTCACGTGCGGTACCCGCGGCGCTGCGCGCGCTGCGGCGGCTCCGGGCGCGCCGGCGGCGCGGTGTGTCCGACCTGCCATGGAGCGGGAGAGGTCGTCACGAAGGAACGGCTGTCCGTGCGCATCCCGGCCGGCGTCGCGACCGGCTCGAAGGTCCGCGTGCCGGGAAAGGGCCGCACCGAAAAGGGCGACCTCTATGTCGCGCTCACCGCCGCGGCGCACCCGTACTTCTCGCGCGAGGGCGACGACATCCTCGCCGAGGTGCCGGTCACCGTGCCCGAGGCGTATCTCGGCGCGGAGATCGACGTCCCGACGATCCACGGACCCGTGCGCGCTCGCATTCCGCCCGGCACCGCCGGGGGCCAGCGCTTCCGGCTGAAGGGCTACGGAGTGAGGAGCGGCAGGGGAGCGGACGGGGACCACTACTACCGCGTCACGATCGCGATGCCGGCGCGCCTCACGGACGAGGGCCGTGCTCTTGCCGGCAAGCTCGCGACGCTCTACGAAGGCGACCCGCGCGCGGATCTGCCGCGCGGGCTCTGAAGGGAACGGGCCCGCTATTCCTTCTCGGACATGTCCCGGACGACCGCGAGCGCGCGGTCGACGGGAAAGTCCGGACGGATCGGGAGCGTGAGAATCGTGCTCGATCCGCCGCGGAGGTAGGAGAGGCTCGTCGCCGAGTTCCAGTAGAACGTCGGCGTGCCCTGAGACGAAATGAACGTTCCCACCAGCACCTGGAACGGCAGGTCGATCTGCACCGGCAGGCGGTTCTCGCCGAGCGAACGGCCGATGGGCGTGTGGCCGCGCGCGAACGACGTCCGCTGCGCGGGCGTGAGGCCGTCGGGCGGCACGAGCGTCGGGAGGTTGTCGGGGAACGAGAGGCGAACGACCTGCTGCGTGCGCGTCGCGAGGTTCGCGAAGGACACGAGCACGCCGCCGTTCGTCCCGGAATCGCGCTGCAGCCCGGGGTGCATGTACGACGACGGGGGGAGGTCCGAGTTGTCGGTCGGGCCGGGGGCGCCGTTCAGCTCGTTGAGATTCCACGCCGTGACGTCGTCGAGCTTGAGGCTGCCGTCCTCGATGAAGACCGCGGCGTAACGGGCCTGCGAGGCGCTGGTCTCCTCCCACCACACGATGGAGAGGACCGTGCGCGACTTCGTGAAGGGCTGGCCGTTCTCGTCGGCGTCCGTGTACGTCTGCCGCGTCACGAGGAGCTGAGGGTTCATCGAGACGTAGAGGCCCGGGTTCGGCAGGAAGCGGCCTTCCGTCCAGGCGCCGCTCCTGCGCATCGCGATGTGGACGTCGGCGAAGAAGCCCTGCAGCCGCGTGTAGACGACGAAGAGGGTCTGCGTGGTCTCGTCGAATTCGAGCGACTCGCCGAGCTTGTCGAGGTGATCCGCGGTGCCGCCGACGATCTCGACCGTGGGGGCGCCTCCGGGAGGCGTCGTGCGGAGCGCGAGGACGGGAAGCCCCGCGCTGGCCGGGCTCGCGCCGGTGACGACCTGGTCGTACGACGCCGTGAAGACCTCGTAGAGCGTGCCGTCGCTCGAGAGCACCGCCGATGCCGCGTCCGCCCGGCCCGCGAACAGCCCAAGGCCCGCGAGGGCGAGGAGGCCCGCGAAAGCGGCGAGGCGGCTCGAAGAAACAGAAAAGAGGCGGTCCACGGTCAGCTCCGAAGGTTGATCACGTTGCGGAAGTCGAAGACCTCGAGGTACGCGCGGAGGTTCTTGAACTCCGGATAGAGGCTCGCGAGACGGTCGAAGTAGTCGCGCGCGGCGTCGTCGTCGCCCGCGAGGTGGCAGGATTCTCCGAGGAGGTAGAGGAAGCTCTTTTCCACCGCGGGCTCCCCGCACAGGGGCACGCGCTCGAGGCCGGATTCGCCGAAAAAGCGGGCCTCGGCGTGGCGGTCGCTCTTGAGGTAGCCGAAGCAGAGGTCGAGGAGCGGGTAGACCGTGTAGCTTCGGGCCCCTTCCCTCTCGAGCTCGTCGAGCGCCTCGTGCACGAGGGCGAGGCCCTCGGGGACGCGGTCGAGAGCGATGAGGCAGTAGCCGAGGTTGTCGCGCCAGACCGAACGGAAGATGGACGAAACGTCCTCCCGCCCCTCGGTCCTCTCGAGCGCGCGCCGATAGACCGCGGCCGCTTCCTCGAAGCGGCTGTCGACCGTCAGCAGCATGCCCGACTGGTTGTCGCAGTGCGCGAGGATCGCCTCGTCGCCGAGGGAGTCCGCGTGACGGCGCGCGATGCGGTTGTAGAAGAGCGCTTTCCCGAAGTCGCGGCGCAGCTCGTAGACGCGAGCCGCCGCGTGCGCGGCGCGCACGGCCGTCGCCGGGCTCCCCGACCGGAGAAGGACGCGCTTGAGCTCGACGAGGACGTCGTCGGCCGGACCCGCTTCGACGGCGGCGTTGGCGCGACACACGTACATCCAGTCCACGAAGGCCGGGTCGTTTGCCGCGCGCGCGGCCTCGAGGGCCCGGTCGTATGCGGACAGCGCGGCGGGGAATTCGCCCCTCTCGAGCAGGACCAGCGCCTCGTGCCGCGCGGCTTCGGCGGCGACGCGGAAGGCCTCAGTCATTTCCGTCGCCTTCGCCGGACCGCGTCTTGTCCGCCTGCATCTTCTTGAACGCCACGAACTCGCGAACCTCGCGGCGCGAGTCCTCCGGGAGGGCCGCCCAGGCGCGCGCGAGCGGCGCGTCGTCGAAAGGCGCGCCGGCCGCCTGCGCGTCGGTCGCTCCGGCCTCGGCGACAGGCTCTTCGAAGAAGTGACTCATGGACAGCTCGAACACGTGAAGGATCCGGAAGAGAGTGTCGAGACCGACCTTGTACTCACCGTTCTCCATGCGCGACAGGTCGGACTGCGTCACCCCGATGCGCGAGGCGAGATCGGCCTGGGTCAGATGCCGGCTCTTCCGGATCTGACGGATCTTCTGCCCCACGAGGAGGATCTGGGACGCACGCGGCACGGCGCTCATGAGCTTTCATCATATAAAATAGCTCGTCCCGCCCGTCTGGTCAAGCTCTTTCGGGGTGTGGAATAGTGCTACCTCGTTGAAGAACAAGCTCTTCCTCCTTTCAGAACTCCTTCGCAGGGACCTTGCGGCGCGCTACGCCGGAAGCTTTGGAGGGCCTCTCTGGGCCGTCCTCAACCCGGCCGTCGTGTGCGCCGTCTATACCTTCGTCTTCGCGGGCATCCTGAAGCTGCCGCCGCCGACCGGATTCCGGGGGAGCTATGTGGAGTTCCTCCTCGCTGGCCTGCTGCCCTGGCTCGGGGTGCAGGAGGCGATCATGCGCGCGACGACTTCGGTCAGCGATCAGGCCCACCTCGTCAAGAAGCTGCGTTTTCCGATCGAGCTGCTCGTGGCTTCGAGCCTGGGCGCGGCCCTCGTCATTCAGACGGTTGGAGTCGCGATCCTGACGGTTTTCCTTCTCGCTTCGGGGCGCGGGGCCGTGCGTCCGGGGCTCCTCCTTCTCGCGTTCGCGTTCGAGCTCCTTCTCCTCGCGGGCCCCGCGCTGGTTCTCGCGTCGCTCAACGTCTTTTTTCGCGACATCGCGCAACTCCTGCCGCCCGTCCTCATGATCGCGTTCTGGCTGTCGCCGATCTTCTACGGGGAGTCCGCCCTGCCGAGCTTTGCCGCGCCCCTCCTCGCCTTCAATCCGCTGCGCGACCTCGTCGCGCTTTTCCGCTCGGCGCTGTTCGAGGCGCCAGCGCCGCCCTTCGGGCGCGTGGCCGCGTGGTCGGTCGCGCTCGTCGTGGTAGGCTTCCTCGGCGTGAGGTTGTTCCGGCGGTGTCGCCCGTCGTTCGCCGACCTCCTCTGAAATACTCTTCATCGCCCGAAGGCCGAAGGCCCGAGGGTTCCGTGCGCTGCTAGGAGATTCCGTGAAAGCGTCCCTCTCCGCCTTCCTGGCGGCCATCGTCGTCGTTGCCGTCGGCTGCTCCTCCGCCACCCGGGCCCCCTCGCCGGCGGCGGCGGTGACGCCGACTCCCGCTCCCACGCCCTCCGCAGCGGGCGATCAGAAGACGCGGGACCGGGTCGAGGCTCTCCTCGGCCTCAAGCAGCCCGCACCCGTGGCGCCGGAGGCTGGCGACGAAGAGGACCTCCCGTCGACCGCGGTGGACCCTGGGACCGGCAGGAAGCTCATGCGCATCCCGAAGAGCAACGTCTACTACGTGAAGAACGGCCTCCTCTTCAACGCGATCGTGAACCTGCCCGGCACGCCGTTCGTCCGCGAGGACGCCAAGGCTTATTACATCGACGTCGGGCCCGAGAAGACGCCCGCCAAGGCCGAGAGCAAGACGCCGCCCCCGGACCTGCAGCCCATCTTCGAGGTGGCCGCGAGCGAGGCCGAGCTGGTCACTCCGAAGGTCTCGGCGGAAACGTCCCGCTTCGAGGAAATCTCCGAGGGACTCCCGAAGGCCGGAATGTGGCGCGAGAACTTCGCGCTGGGCGACGTGCTCGGACAAGGGCGCCCGCAGATCGTTGCCCCCCCCGCGCGGCTCACGGGCCAGTACCTCCGGGTGTTCCGGCTGGACAAGGACGAGAAGGGCGCGTGGCGCTGGCGCTCGGCCCAGGTCGAGTTCGAGAACCCCGGCGGGATCAGCGCAGCGTACGGGGTGGCCGCGGTCGGAGACGTGAACGGCGACGGCAAGCTCGACATCGTGTTCGGCGGCCACGGCTCCGGTCCCGCCGTCGCGCTCAACAAGGGAGACGGCAAGTTCCTCGTCGAGGAGCGCGGCCTTCCTCGCGAAATGTCGACGCGCGCGCTCGAGACCGCCGACCTGAACGGCGACGGCCGCATGGACATCCTCGCGCTCTCCGACGTCGGCGAATGGGCCGACAGCGGCGGGCACCCGGTGCTGCAAGGCAGCTACCTGCGCGGCTACGACGTGCGGGCGTTCCTCAACGAGGGAGACCATTTCCGCGAGGTTCACGAGGGCCTCCTCGGCGCGTGCTTCGGGTACGCGCTCGCCGTCGTCGTGCCGAAGGACGGCCTGCCGTTCTACTCGTCGTCGTGCCGGTACCTCGGCGGCTCGGCCACCCTTTACGAGTTCGACCCGAAGAAGGAAGAGTTCCGCTTCGCCGGCACGGACCTCATCGAAGGGTACGGGCTTCAGGCGGGCGCGGCGGCGGGGACGTTCCACGGGCGGCCCGCGGCGTTCGCGTCGTATTTCAAGCGGACGCCGACGGGCGGGACACGGAAGCTCGACGGTCAGGGTGTCACGATCTACTACCGCGACACGGACGGCAAGATGAAGAACAAGCGCGTCGTCAAGACCCTCCAGTTCGACGCGGGCTCGCAGGCGATCGCGGTAGGGGACCTGAACGGCGACGGTCTGGACGACATCGTCTGGGGCGACGAGAGCGCGCAGCGCGTGCGCGTGTTCTTCCAGACGGCCGCAGGCGAGTTCGAAGAGCTGGCGGCTGCCCGGGAGCCGGCTTTCGTCAACCATCCCACGGCGCTCCGGATCGCGGACGTGGACGGGGACGGGCGGAAAGACGTCGTCCTCATGTATCAGTACCTGACCGGGGATGAGACGCGGGCGGGCGGGTTCCGCGTCTTCCGCGGCCTCGCGAAGTGAGCTTTTCGGGCCCCGCGACACTCTATTGACAGATTATGTGGCTCCACCATATATCTGGGAAAAAGCCTTGACATCCAGGAATTTTGTCCGTATTGTCTGTTCAATGTCCTTGAGATTAGTGTTCCGACAGGCTGCTTTCCCGACTTCGGGGCGTCTAACGACCGCGCTTCAATTTTGATTTCGGGAGGTGATTCGATATCGCAAGCGGCAGGAGCCGAATTCCCCTTTCGAAAAGGCTGTTTGAAAGAAATCACTCGGATCCAACGGAATCATCCCAATCATCGGTAGGAGTAAAAATGAAAAAGTTTTCCGTCCTCGTTGCCCTCGTACTGCTCGCGGTCGCGGGCACGGGCTATGCGGTCACCTGCGCGTATGACAACGTGCCGGCGGCCACGCTGCTCGTTCCGTACTGGCGGGTCTCGCTGAACGGCGCCACCGGCGCGCCGATCCCGACCGGCGGCATCGACACCCTCGTGTCGATGGTCAACGTGTCCCAGCCTGGCGTCATCGCGCACGTCACGGTGTGGAACAAGTACTCGATCGCCGTCCTCGACTTCAACGTGCCGCTCACGGGCAAGGACGAGGCGTCCTTCTCCATGCGCGACGTGATGAACGGCAAGCTGAACGTCAACCCGAAGACACAGGTCAACCAGACGGTCGACCCGTGCGGTTTGAATGTGAACGTCGTCCCGTCGACGTACAAGCCTTCCATCGGCTTCGGGCAGAGTCAGTTCATCCGCTTCTCGCACCCCGAGGCCATCAACTCGGGCACCACGAACGACGCGTACACGTCGATCTCCCTTTACGCGGCCGACGCATTCGCGGCGTTCCGCGGCAAGGTGTGGGACTCGCTCGACGAGTCCGGCGACCTCTCGACGTTCACGCTCACCTCGGGCGCGAACATCCTCGATACGGACAACCCGGCTTGCGGCCTCGGCGGGGCGAACGGCGACGGCACCTTCAAGACGGACCTGTCCGGGTACCTGACGATCGACGTCGTCAACTTCTGCACGAACTTCTTCCCCGACCAGGGCGGGTTCTACGATGAGGACGCGATCGCGACCGTGGGCTGGGGTCCGACCTACACCCCGAACGTGCTCATCGGCGACGTGTTCTACGTGGACGTGGCCTCGCAGGGCGGCAACATCTCGGGTGACGGGGCGGTCCCGGTCGAGTTCGACGCGCGCCTCACGCAGGTCGCTCCCTCCAAGACCTTCTTCGGCAAGTTCGTCGTAGGGGCGAGCACGTGCGCCGGCGAGGCGACGACGATCACGGGCTGCACCCAGTTCATCAGCGCGTACGCCCCGGCCTTCCAGTTCGGCGGCGACGGCCGCGAGCCGCTCGGCGATCATTACGGATTCCGCTACCTCGCCGACCAGGCCCAGGGCCTGCAGTCGTGGCTCCTCGCGTGGCGTTCGGATGCCTACACCCCGTTCGTGGGCGGCATCGGCCAGTTCAACCTCTGCACGTGGCTGAAGGGCACCGCTGGAAGCAACGGCTTCAACGACACGGTTCACCAGCTCTCGGTCTCGGTGTTCGACAACGACGAGGGAGTCAACCAGACGGCGATCCCGGGCCAGCCGTCGGGCAATAACAACACTCCCACGCAGAACCTCTACCTCTACCTCGAGTCGCAGCGCGTCAACCTGCTCGCCGCGACGGACTACAATCCCGGTAACTTCAAGGGCGGCTGGATCGACATGACCCTGCGCGGACCTGGTTACACGGGCGCCACGGCAGCGGGCGGCTTCTACAACATGGGTTGGCTCGGCGTCCAGCACACCGCGCCCGGCGCGTTCATCAGCGTCGGCCACGCGGCGTCGAGTCTGAACAACCAGTTCCAGTGCCAGCCGAACACGCCGGCCACCGGGACCTCGGTCGTCCTCAACACGGTCTTCCCCTGACCGTAGGGCTCAATAGCTAACGGGAGAGCGGGCGGCTTCGGCCGCCCGCTTTTTTTTGAAAGATGACTGCGGGGAAGAGCACTCCCTGCCGGAGGCTCGTCGCCATTCGTAAACTGCCGCCCCGGCTGGACATAGCTGGACGCGGGAGTTATCATCGAGAGGTAGTTCCACCCCCTTCCACCGAAGGGCTGTCCCTTCCCCTGTGAGGAAAATGATGACCCTTCCGATGGCAAGCATGCGCCGAGCACTTCGGCGGCTCACTTCCCCTGTTCTCGCAGTCTCCTGCCTCGCGGTCGCTCTGCCCGGACGCCTCGACGCCCAGTGCACGCTTCAGCCGCAGCAGGGGCCGATCTCTTTCGAGCCCAATCCCAATCCGCCCGGGGTAGACCCCCAACGCGCTGGCACGAACCTCTCGTCCGGCAAACAGAGCGACCTGGTGCTCTACAGGGCGGGCGGCAGCCCGCGGATGTTGATGATGGAGTCGTTCGGGTACTCGGTCCTCGACCTCTCGAACCCCGCGAGCCCGCACGCAATTCTTTACGACAACATGGGCTTCTCGGGCGAGATGCCGTCGGTCGGCGACGGACAGAGCTACGTCGCCTCGATCGGGGTTTCTTCCGACGGAGGGCGACTGGTGGTCGGCCTGAACGGCAACGCGTTGCGGGAATACGGCTCGGTCGCGGCCACAGCGGGCGGGAACGGCCTTTTCAACCACATCACGGGCGGC
>JBGQDL010000104.1:0-14050 GCA_041495865.1 Thermoanaerobaculia bacterium
AGACGTTTTCCGTCGGGGGAGAAGCTCGGAGAGCGGGACGCGCCGACGCGCGCCATACGCGCGACCGCGGTCTCGAGATCGTCGGCGCCGAGGGGGAAGGATAAAAGACAAGAGATCGACGAGAGGAAGAGACACCGGGAGATTCTTCTTAGAAGGTCAATGAGGGATACGCCCGGGCGTTCGACGGCGGCTCGCATAAAGAATCTCCCTTCCGGCACTTTCGAAGAAATCCCCGGGGGAATTCCCGGGTTCTTTCTCTTTCTAAGAAATCCCCTGTCTTCCTCTTACTCTTCCTCTCCCCATCATCAGAACGACGTAAAGACCGACCGCGGCGAAGAAGCCCACGAACCAAGCGTAATCGTAAAGGGGCTTCATCGGCGGAATGACGAGCCCGCCCCACGCCAGGAAGCAGCCGCCGAACGTCGCCACGACGGCGGCGGCGTTCCAGGCGCCGTACGCGCCGTTCGGGAGGTACAGGCTCTTCAGGTCGAGGGTCCTCTTCCTCACGATCCAGTAGTCCGCGATGAGGACACCGGCGATGGAACCGAGCCCTCCCGAGTAGCCGAGGAGCCACGTGAAGATGTAGCCCTTCGGGTCGGCGAGGAGGCGCCACGGCTGCATCGCGATGCCGAGGAGGCCCGTGATGAGGCCGCCCGTCTTGAAGCTGATGTACCGGGGGAGCGCGTTCGCGAAGTCGTTCGCGGGCGAGACGACGTTCGCGGCGATGTTGACGGCGAGCGTCGCGACGACGACCGAGAACATGGCCACGGCGACGACGAGCGGGTCCGTGAACTTGCCGACGAGCTTGACCGGGTCCCAGATCGCCTCGCCGAAGATGATCGCGCTCGCGCTCGTGATGAGGACGCCCAAGGCCGCGAACACGAACATCGTCGTGGGCAGCGCGACGGCCTGGCCCACGGCCTGCTCCCGCTGGCTCCGCCCGAAACGCGTGAAGTCCGGCATGTTGAGCGACAGAGTGGCCCAAAAGCCGATCATGGCCGTGAGGGACGGAATGAAGACGGGGAAGAACTCGCCGAACGTGCGGAACTTCCCGGGCTGCGCGAGGAGCGGCCCGAGCCCGTTCGCCCTGTTCACGGCCCACACGAGGAGGACGATCGTCACGACGAGGACGTACGGCGCGGCCCAGTTCTCGACCTTGCGGAGGAGGTCCATGCCGCGGTAGATGACGAAGATGTTCAGGCCCCAGAAGAGCAGGAACGAGAGCCACTCCGTCGTCGAGTGGCCGGAGAACCCGGTGCCCAGGAGCGCGGGCCAGGCCGGAAGGATCGCGGCGAAGAACGTGTGAAGCGCCTCGCCGCCGATCCAGGTCTGGATGCCGAACCACCCGCAGGCGACGAGGGCGCGCATGAGCGCGGGCAGGTTCGAGCCCGCGGTGCCGTAGGCGGCGCGCGCGAAGACGGGGAAGGGGATGCCGTACTTCGTGCCCGGGTGGGAGTTCAGGAGGATCGGCACGAGGACGATCGTGTTGCCGAGAAGAATCGTGAACAGAGCCTGCTTCCAGTCCATTCCGCTGTTCATGAGGCCGGAGGCCAGCATGTACGTCGGGATGCAGTGCGCCATCGAGATCCACAGCGCGGCGTAGTTGTAGGTCGTCCACGTGCGCCTCGAGACCGGGACGGGCGCGAGATCCTCGTTGTAGAGCGGACTTCCCTCGAGGGCGGACGCGTCCGCCAGCTCGACACGCCCGTCGGCGTGGAGGACCTCCCCGTTTCCGGCCATCTCGATCGGCGAATCGTACCAGCCGCTCGCGTTCGGGACTCGATCGTCTTATGCTCACGGTTCGCTGTTTTTTCGCAGGTTCCTGAGGGGAGGACGCGATGGCCCCCGATCTCTCGGTCGTCTTCACCGGCATCCGGTTCGAGAATCCGTTTCTCCTCGCCTCGGCCCCGCCCACCGAGTCCGATACGAACATCATGCGGGCCTTCGAGGCCGGATGGGGCGGCGTCGTGACCAAGACGATCGGCCTGCATCCCGTCGTGAACGTCGCGGGGCCGAAGACGAAGTTCCTGAGGACGGACACGGCCTCGCCGCGCATCTCGATGAAGGCGCGTCCCGACTCGGTCCTCCACTCCTCGTGGAACTGGGAGCTCATCTCCGACAAACCGCTCGACTGGTGGGCGGGCCGGCTCGCGAAGATCAAGAAGGCGTTCCCGAAGAAGGTCCTCGTCGCGTCGATCATGGCGGGCTCGGGCAACGACAAGGAGCTCCACAACTGGCAGCTCCTCACGAGGACCTGCCAGGACGAGGGCGTGGACGCCCTCGAGCTGAACTTCTCGTGCCCGCACATGGACCGCGACGACATGGGCTCGAACATCGGGAAAAGCAGCGGCCTGACGTCGACGGTCACGAAAGCGGTCAAGGAGGTCGCGAAGGTGCCCGTCTGGACGAAGCTGACACCTTCCACGACGGACATCGCCCTGGAGGCGGGTGCCGCGTTCCGGGGCCGCGCGGACGCGATCACGTCGTCGAACACCTTCCCTTCGATCCCGCTCGTGGACCCCGAGACGCTCGAGTTCGAGATGAACGTGGACGGCTACACGTCGAGCGGCGGCCTCGGCGGCCCGGCCATCCTGCCGCTCGCGCTCGCGAAGATGGCCCAGATGACGCGCGCGTTCCCGGACAAGTCGTTCTCCGGCGTCGGCGGCATCTCGGACTTCTCGCACGCGCTCAACTACTTCCTCCTCGGCTGCGGCACGGTGCAGGTGTGCACGGCCGCGATGCTGGATCACGCGATCGGACCGAACGTGATCCGGACGCTGAAGCAGGGGATGGCCGACTTCCTCGAGAAGAACGCGCATCGCGGATGGAGGTCGCTGGAGGATTTCCGAGGCCTGAGGCGCGACCACGTCGTGCCCCAGTCCCAGATCCGACGCCCGAATCCGGGCGAGTACCACGGCGGGCACGAGGCCGAGGGCTACGCGGCGCCCGAGCCGGCGCCTCTCGGATCTCGCGAGAAGTAAGGTTCCGCCCTATTCCCGGATAGACAGGTTCTCGTACTGGACGATCGGCTGGCCGAACCCGACGGCGAGGCCGTCGACCTCGGGGCGCGCGAACCGGTAGACCTGCTCGTGAAAGAGCGGAATCATGAGGGCCTCCTTCGCGACGATCTCCTCGATCTCCCGGTAGATCGACTCGCGCGTCTTGGGGTCGATCTCGGTCCGGCCGCGCTCCGTGAGGGCGTCGATCTCGGGCATCCCGCAGAAGCGGCCGTTGACGCCCATGCGGGAGTGGAGGACGCCCTGCGCGAAGGTGTCGGCGTCCGGATAGTCGGCCACCCAGCGCCCGATCGAGATGTCGGTCGTCGCATCGACCTGGGCGTCCATGAATTCCGTCATCGTCTTGTTCACGACGCGGATGGAGTAGCCCATCACGCGGAATGCCTGCATGAGCTCCTTCGTGAACGCGCCGAACTCTCCAAACAGGATGGGATTCGCGACGGCCGTGACCTCGATCGGCTCGCGGGAGACGGTGTGCGCGCCCGAGGCCTGTCCCGAGGCCTGGGGCCGGCTCCTCGGCTTCGAGACGTACCCGAGGAGGCCGGGCGGAATGAGGCCGTTGGCCGGAATCGCGTGCCGGCCCAGCGTCCGCCTCACGATGCCCGCGGCGTCGATCCCCTGCGCGAGCGCGCGGCGCGCCCGCGCGTCCGTGAAGGCGCCCCTGTGGGTGTTGAGAATCACGTAGTACGTCACGAGGCTCGGGCTCTCGCGGTACGTGGCGCGGAAGCGCGGGTCCTGGCGCAGGGCCTCGGCGTCGGTCGGAAGGAGGTCCGAAGCGAGGGAGAACCGGCCGGCGAGGAACTCGGAGCGGATCTCCCCGGGGGGGACGCCGAACTGGAAGACGACGCCCTCGTTTTTCGGCTGGCCTTCGCGCCAGTACGCGGGGTTTCTCTCCAGCTCCAGCCGTTTCCCGGGCTCGAAGCTCGCGACGCGGTACGCGCCCGTGCCGATGCAGCCCTTTCGCCAGCTCTCTCCGATTGCGCCGGTCCCCTCCGGGAGGATGCCGGCGGCCGGGTACGACACGAGGACGGGAAAAAACGACAGCGGCTTCTCCAGCTCGATGACGAACTCCGAAGGGCTGACGATGTGGAAGCCCTCGAGATCCGAGGCCTTGCCGTCGATGAGGCTCTGGGCGCCGCGCACCGGGGCGAGGAGAAAGCGGCCGACGCCCGTGGCCTTCTGGAGAAGGCGCTCGAAGGAGAAACGGACATCGCGGGCGGAGAGAGCACGGCCGTCGTGGAAGCGCACGCCCCGCCGCAGGCGGAAGCGGAAGCTGGCGCCGCCGTCTTCGGGAATCACCTCGGAGGCGAGCCACGGAACGACGCGCCCGCCCTCGACATCCCGCGTCAGCGTCTCGAAGACGAGGGGCATCGTCTCGGCCTGTTCCTGGATCGCCATCGAAACGGGGTCGAAGTCGTGCAGGTCGCCGCCGACCGGCACCTGGATGACGCCCCCGCCCCACTCGTGCGCGACGTGAGCCGCCGGCGCCTCCGACTTGCCGATTTCGGGATAGTTGATGAACGGCGGGCTGCTGCGAAGCGCGAGACCGCGCACGCCGGCGGCGGTGATCCGGTAGTCCACCTCGTGAAAGAGCGGGATCAGGATCCCGTTCTCGAGGAAGAGGCTCTCGAACCTCCGGTAGAGGCTCTCGCGGACCGCGGGGCGGCTCTCGATACGCGCCTCCTCCGCGAGGCGGTCCGTCTCGGGCGACGAAAAGAACGCTCGCATGTTGCCGCCCACGGAGTGGAAGAGGGCGAACGTGAAGTCGTCGGGGTCCTCGTAGTCCGCCATCCAGCGGCCGATCAGGAGGTCCGCGCTTCTGCGCGCCTGCGCGTCGAGGTACGCCTTCATATCGGACGTCGTGATCCGGACCTCGACGCCGAGCTCCTTCCAGACCGCGAAGAGCGCGGCGGTGAGAGCCTTGTGGCGGTCCTGCAGGATGGGGTGGACGGCCGCCGTCAGCGTGACGGGCGGCGTCAGGCCGGCCTCCTCGAGGAGGGCGAGCGCCTCGTCCCGGGGCATGAGCTGGCGGCGCCGGCCCGCGTCGTGTCCGAGGATGCCGGGAGGCAGGATACCCGTGGCGGGCACGGCGAAGCGCCCGAGCGCGGCCCACACGAAGTCCTGGCTGCGCGTCACGCCGGCGAGCGCGCGCCGAAAAGCGACGTTCCCGCCGAGGACGCTTTTCGCGTTGAAGAGCGCGAAGTACGTGCCCTTCTTCGGCGTCTCGACGAGGCCCGCGCGGAAACGCGGCTCCCTGAGGATCGCTTCGAGGTCCTGCGGGGAGAGATCGCGCGCGAGCTCGATCTCCCCGGCGCGCAGCCCCGAGCCGATCGCCGACGCGCTCATCCCGGTCCGGAACTCGATCGCGTCGAGGCGCGCCGGCTCCTTCCAGTGGTGGGGGTTGCGCTCAAGGAGGATGCGGTCGGCCGTCCGGCGCGCGATGACGAACGGTCCCGTGCCGATCGCCGTCCCGGCGTCTCCCTCGCCGGGCACGATCCTGACGATCGCCGTCAGGCCGTCGGGAAGGAGAGCGGGGAAGATCGGGAGCGGCTCGAGGAACTCGAACTCCAGCCGGTCGTCCGAGACCGCGCGGATCCCGGCGACGTCCGCCGTCTCGTTCTTGCGGTGCGCCTCCGCGCCGCGGACGGCGGCGAGGGCGGCGGGAATTCCGTCCGGCCGGAGACGAATCGCGCGCTCGAGCGACGCCTTCGCCGCGGCGGCCGTGAGCGGCGAGCCGTCCGAAAAGCGGACCCCGTGCCGGAGGCGCAGCCGGGCGGAGCGGCCTCCGTCGCCGAGGGACCACTCGTCGGCGAGCGCGGGCACGAGCTGGCCGTCCGCGTCGGTCGCGAGGAGCGTCTCGAAAACCGTGGAGAGGACCTCGGTCTCCTCCACGATGTACCCCATCGCGGGCTCCAGCGCGGCGGCCGGGTTGGCCATGGCGACGACGAGCCGGCCGCCTTTCGGGATGACCTCCGCGTCCCGCTTCGCGTCGCCGCCCAGCCGTTCGAGCTGCGCGCCGTAGGCGGCCGCGCGCCCGTAGTCGCCGCGCAGGTTCGCGACCGTCGCCGCGAGAGAGAGCAGCCTTGGAAGATGCACGGCGTCCTGCGCAGCGGCCGCCGCTTCGATGCCGCGCTCCACGAGCCGCCGCGCCTCGTCCACCTTCCGGCTGTTCCACGCCGTGTCGGCGGCGAACAGGATCGCTTCGATCGCGCGCGCCGGCCGCCTCTCGCGCTCGAAGATCTTCTCGGCCGCCTCGGCCTCGCGGAGCGCGGCATCGGAGTGGCCCGACATGCGCGAGGCCTGCGCGAGAAGGAGACGCGCGTCGCCCTCCAACACCTTTTCGCCTTCCCATTCCTCGTCCCCGAGGTAGTCGAGCGCGGTCTTCGCGACGCGCGCCGCCTCCTCGGGGCTGAACGCGTCGAGGGACTTTTTGGCGAGCTTCAGGCTGTAGTCCACCGCCTTCCCGGGCACGTCGCCCTCCGAGAAGTGGTGGACGAGATCGGGGTACACGCGGTCGAGTCGGCCCTGGTGCCGCTTTTCGAGGAGATCCGCGTACGCGCGGTGGAGCGTGCGGCGTTTCCGCCGCGAGAGGGCGCCGTAGAGGACGTCGCGCACGATGCCGCTCGCGAACGCGAGCCGGTCGCCGCGCGACTCGCGCTCTTCCTCGAGAAGGCCCTCCTTCACCAGCCTGTCGATCGCCTCGTCGAGGCCCTTGGGGTCCTCCGAGACCGACTCGAGGTCCTTGAACTCGAAGCTCTTCCCGAGGACCGACGCGATCGAGAGGACGTCGCGCACGTCTTCCGGGAGCCGCTCGATGCGCGCCTCGACGGCCTGCTGGATCGTCTCCGGCAGCGCGTCGGCGGAAATGCCCGTCGCACCGGAGAGATTGAGCGCGCCGGAGTCGTCCCGCGCGATCCCGCCCGCGTCGAGAAGGGATCGGACGAGCTCCTTCGTGAAGAGAGGGTTCCCTTCCGTGGCCGCGAGGAGCCGCCCGGCGAGGTCGTCCGAGAGTTTGCCGCCCCCGGCCGCCAGCTCCACGAGGGCGCGGTGCTCGGAGGGCGTCAGCGGGCCGAGAGTCAGCGCCGCGAAGCGGGGGTCCCCGCGGAACGACTCCAGCATCTTCACGAGGGGATGCCGTTTGTCGACCTCCGTCTGCCGGTAGGTCCCGACGATGAGCGTCGGCGTCGGGCCGAGGCGCCGCGCGACGTACTGGAGCGCCTCGATCGAAAGCTGCGCCCCGTGCAGCTCCTCGAGGGCGAGGAGGAGCGGCTTGCCGCCGGCGATCCGCGTGAGCGTGCGGGCGATGAGCTCGAAGATCGCGATCTTGTCCTCGGCCTTCCGCCCGTCGCCCCCTTTTACGGCGCCCGAATCGCTGCTCGCCGCGGCGCGCAGCTCGCCGATCTCGGAGAGGACGGGAAAGAGGGCGAGGAGGTCGCCCGCGAGATCGGAGAAGTCCGGGCGGGAGGACTCCGAAAGACCCGTGTCCTTCGACCGGAAATAGTCCTGGATGAGCTCGCAGAAGCCCTGGTGCGCGAACGCGCGGTCGTGCTCGACGAAGCGTCCCGAGAGAACGCGGATCTTCCGGGCGCGCGCGAGGCTCTTGAGCTCGTCCACGAGCCGGCTCTTGCCGATGCCGGGCTCGCCCGCGAGGACGACGAACTCGCACTCGCCCGCGATCGCGGCGTGGAGCCGGCGCTGCAGCTCGGCCATCTCCTTCTCGCGCCCGATGAACGGCGCCGTCGCGGCCGGGCGCGGCAGCATCCGGCTGGCCGTGAAGACGACGGACCGCCCGAAGTCCTCGTCGCGGAGCTTGCTTCGGTACCGCCGGAGCGCCTCGGCGAAGTGCCCGGCGCGCTTCGGCCGCTTCTCGGGATCCTTCGCGAGGCACTGGAGAACGGCGGCCTCCAGCTCTTCGCTGACGTCGGCGCCCAGGGTCCGCATCGACTGAGGCAGCTCGTGGACGATGCGATACAGGACGGACTGCACCTCGCCCGCGAAGGGCGGCTCGCCCGCGAGGCACTCGTAGAGCACCGTCCCGAGGGCGTAGACGTCCGAGCGCCCGTCGAACGACCGCGAGGTGACCTGCTCGGGGCTGAAGTACACGACGGTCCCGACGAGCGTCCCGGTCTTCGTGAGGCGGTCCTCGGTCGCCGCGAGCGCGAGGCCGAAGTCCATCACCCGTGCCCGGACGTGACCCGTGTCGTCGCGTGACGTCATGATGTTCTCGGGCTTGATGTCACGGTGGACGATGCCGCGGGAGTGGCTGTAGTCGAGCGCGTCGGCGACCTGCGTCCCGACGTCGAGGACGTCGCCGAGACGCAGCGAACCCTCGCGGAGAAGCTGCCTCAGGTTCGTGTTCGCGAGCACCGGCATGACGAAGAAGAGCGACCCGTCGTGCCGCCCGAGGTCGTAGATTGGCACGATGGACGGGTGGTCCATCTGCGCGACGATCTGGGCCTCCCGCTGGAAGCGCTCCTCGGCTTCCTTCGTGAGGTTGGCTGGAGGGATGAGCTTGACCGCGACCTCCCGATTCAGCACGGCGTCCTTCGCGCGGTAGACGACACCCATCCCGCCGCGCCCCAGCTCGGCAAGGATCTCGTAGCGGTCGGCGAGCTTCGTACCGATCATGCTACTCGTAGCGGAGCGCTTCGATCGGGTCCAGGCGGCTCGCCTTCAGCGCCGGGTAGAACCCGAAAATCACGCCGATCAGAGCCGAGAAGACGAAGGCCAGCGTGATCGCGCTCGCCTGAACGGCGACCGGCCAGCCCGCGAACCGTGCGACGGCGCGCTGAATGCCGAGCCCGAGGCCGATGCCGACGGCGCCTCCCGTGAGCGCGAGGGCGAGCGCCTCGACGAGGAATTGCGCCTGGATGTCGCGCCCCTTCGCGCCGATCGCCATCCGCACGCCGATCTCCCGCGTCCTCTCGGTCACCGACACGAGCATGATGTTCATGATCCCGATGCCGCCCACGAGGAGCGAGACGCCCGCGATCGACCACAGGAGCGCGCTCATCGTCCGGCTCTGCGCTTCCGCCTGCTGGATCATCTCCGTCTGCGACCGGATGATGAAGTCGTCGTCCTGGCCCGCGGCCTTGTTGATGCGGTGGCGTTGCCGGAGAAGCGCCGTGATTTCGTCCTGCGCGCGCGTCACGAGCTCGTCCGAGGCGGCCGATACGAGAATCTGGCCGACCGCCGTCGTGCCCATGATCTTCTTGCGCACGGTCTCGTACGGCGCCACGACGAGGTCGTCCTGGTCCTGGCCCTGCGTCGAGCCGCCCTTCGACTCGAGGACGCCCGTGACCTTGAACGGAATGTTCTTGATGCGAATCGTCTTGCCGACCGGATCCTCGTCGCCGAAGAGGTTCGTGACGACGGTCCGCCCGAGCACGCAGACCTTCGCGGCGGCGTGGTCGTCCTGATCGGTGAAAAACTGACCGGAGGCGAGGTTCCACGAGCGGACGAGCGGCCAGTCGACCTGGGCCCCCTGGATGGACGTCGACCAGTTCTGGTTCCCGTAGATGACCTGCGCGACCGTCCGGATCGAAGCCGAGACGTAGGAGACGGTCGAGACCTCCGCGCGAACCGCGTCGACGTCGTTCTCCGAGAGCTTCGAGCTGGACCCGAAACCGGCGCGCGCGCCCGACGAGGTCACGCTCCCGGGGATGACCATGAGGAAGTTCGTCCCGAGGGACTTGAGCTGGTTCTCGGCCTGCATCCGCGCGCCTTCGCCGATTCCGACGACCGCGACGACGCAGGCGACGCCGATGATGATGCCGAGCGCCGTGAGGAGCGACCGCAGCTTGTTGCGCGCCAGCGCGCGGAACGCGACCTTGAGGATGTTCCCTGTCTTGGTCACGGCCGGGTCACGCCCACCCGGCCAGCGACTCGTCGAGGATCTTCAGGGCCTCGTCCACCTCGCCCGCGCTCACGATGAGCGGGGGGGAGATGCGGATGACGTTCCCGTAGAGGCCACCCTTGCCGATGAGGAGGCCGCGTTTCTTCGTCTCCTCGAACAGGCGGACCGCCTTCTCGGGCGCGGGCGTCCTGTCCTGTACGGTCTCGTCGGCCACGAGCTCGAGACCCTGCATGAGGCCCATGCCGCGGACGTCGCCGATCGTCTTCGCGTATTTCTTCTTCAGCCGGTCGAGGCCGTCGCGCAGGCGCGCCCCCATCTCGGCGGCGCGCTTCGGCGCGTCGAGCCCCTCCATGACCCCGAGCGTGGCGTTCGCGGCGGCCGAGGAGATCGGGTTCCCGCCGAACGTGGAGATCGTGAGCGCCTTGAGCGAGTCCGCGACCTCCGGCGTGGCGATCGTGACGCCGAGCGGCAGCCCGTTCGCCACGCCCTTGGCCATCGTCATGATCTCGGGCTCGACGTTCCAGTGCGAGATGCCGAACCAGGAGCCGCCCGTGCGGCCGAAACCCGTCTGCACCTCGTCGCAGATGAAGACGCCGCCGTATTTCCGGACGATCCCGACCGCGATCTCGAAGTACTCCTTCGGGGGCGTGATGAATCCGCCGACGCCCTGGATGGGCTCGGCGATGAAGCCCGCGACCTGGCCGATCGTCGTGGTCTTGATCAGCTCCTCGAGGTCCTTCGCGCAGGCGACCCCACATGATGGATAGGCGAGCTTCAGCGGGCAGCGGTAGCAGTAGGGCGAGGGCGCGTGCTTGATGGCCGCGATCTGCGTCGGCACCGCTCGCCACGGCGCGTGACCGGTCAGCGACTGCGCGAGCATCGAGCGGCCCGAGTAGCCGTGGCGGAGCGCGACGATCTCCGTGCGCCCCGTGTAGACCTGCGCCATCATGACCGCGGTCTCGTCGGCTTCCGTGCCCGAGGACGTGAAAGTGGATTTCTGGAGGCGTCCTGGCGTCAGCCGCGCGAGCGTCTCGGCGAGCTGGACGATGGGCAGCGTCGGATAAAGCGTCGAGACGTGCCCGAGCCGGTCCACCTGCGCCTTGATCGCCGCGTTCACCTTGTCGTTCGCGTGGCCGACGGAGATCGTCAGGATGCCGCCGAAGAAGTCGAGGTAGGTCTTCCCGTCCGCGTCCCTCACGTGCATCCCCTTGCCGGATTCGAGGACGACGGACTCCTTGTAGTAGTTCGTGACGGAAGGGAAGAGAAATTCCTTGTGCTTCGCGCGCACGTCGGCGGACGTCATCGGTAAAGAAGGGGAATTCTTGGCTTCGGAAATAGGGCTCATGAACGGGCTCCCTTCAGCGGCTTTCTTCGAAGCAGCGGGGCGCGGCGCTTTTCTGAGCTGTCATATGCTCGAAAAACACGATGTTCTTCCGCCAGTTCTACCTGGGGTGCCTCGCGCACGCATCGTATCTCATCGGCGACGGCGGCGAGGCCGCGGTCGTCGATCCGCGTCGCGACGTGGACGAATACATCGCCGAGGCGCGGGCGCAGGGGCTGACGATTCGATGGGTGGTGGAGACGCACCTCCACGCCGACTTCGTGAGCGGCCACCGCGAGCTCGCCGAGCGCACCGGCGCCACGATCGTCTTCGGTGAAAGGGCCCGGGCCACGTTTACGCACCGACCCGTCCGCGACGGCGAGGAGATCCGCCTGGGAACCCTGGTCCTGCGTGTTCTGGCGACTCCCGGGCACACGCCCGAGAGCATCTCGATCCTCGTTCTCGGCCCGGAGCCGCGCCTCGTGCTGACGGGCGACACTCTCTTCATCGGCGACGTCGGCCGGCCCGACCTCGCGGCCTCGCCACAGGGTGCCACGGCGGCGGACATGGCGGCGCAGCTCTACGATTCCCTGCACGGCAAGCTGCTCGTGCTGCCCGATTCCGTCGAGGTTTACCCGGCGCACGGCGCGGGCTCGCTTTGCGGCCGGAACATCTCGAGCGAGACGTCTTCCACCATCGGGGTCCAGCGCCGGACGAATTACGCGCTCCGTCCGATGCCGAAGGAGGACTTCGTGAGGATGATGACGGCCGACCTGCCGGAGGCACCGGCCTACTTCCCCCGTGACGTCGAGATCAACCGGGCTGGCGCGCTCTCTCTCCCGGAGCGGCGCCCGCCTCCCGCGCTCTCACCTCTCGAAGTCGAGCGCCTCGCCCGCGACGGCGCGATTCTCCTGGACGTGCGTCCGGCCGGGGCGTTCGGAGCCGGCCATCCCGCCGGTGCCGTGAACGTCGGGCTTGGGGGTCAGTTCGCCGCGTGGTCGGGTGCGCTCCTTGAACCGGACAGACCGCTCGTTCTCGTCACCGAGGACGAGAGCGGCGCGGCCGAAGCCGTGACGCGTCTCGCGCGCGTAGGACTCGAAAAAGTCGCGGGGTACGTGGGCGGTGGCGTGGCCGCATGGGACGCCGCGGGGTGTCCGCTGGGACGGATGGGGCAGATCGACGTGGCCGAGCTGAAGGCGCGCCTCGGAGAAGACCCGGGCCTTCTCGTCTATGACGTGCGCCGGCCGCGCGAGTACGCGGCGGGGCACGTGCCGGGCGCGGTGTCCGTTCCGCTCGACCAGCTCGCACGGGAGCTGGACGGGCGAACGCCGCAGGGACCCGTCGCGATCATCTGCGCGAGCGGCTACCGCTCGAGCATCGCGGGGAGCCTGCTTCTCGAGCGCAAAGGGGTCGAGCCGTTCAACGTCGTGGGCGGCACGAGCGCGTGGGTCGCGGCGGGATTCCCGACCGAGCACGAATAAATCTCTGCTTCGGAAATAGGGCTCATGAATTGGCCTTCTTAAACCGGCTGCCTACGAAGCGTCGGGAGACCGCGCATTGCTTAGAATGGTGAATGAGGGACCGCTCGAGGAATCGCCTCGCTTTCGCCCGCCGCCGCAGCCCCACGCACCCTTCTAAGAAATTCGCAGACCGTTACATGCCCACTCGGCCGCCTGCATTTACGTGCGGGTCTTTCTCAGCAAGAAATTTCCTCTTCCCGGTCTCCCTTTGAAAGTCCCGTTCTCGACGATCACTTCGCCCCGCGAGATCACGATGTCCGTAGCGCCCTGGACGACGCGTCCCTCGTACGGCGTGTAGTCGACGCGCTGGTGGAGCGTCTTGGCGCTCAACGTGAGCTTTCGGTTCGGGTCGAAGACGACGAGGTCGGCGTCGGATCCGGGGGCGATGGTGCCTTTCCTCGGGAAGAGGCCGAAGATCTTCGCGGGCGACGTGGACGTCAGCTCGACGAAGCGGTTCAGGGAGATGCGTTTCTTCACGACGCCGCCGTCGTGGAGGAGCGACATCCTCGTCTCGATTCCAGGTGCGCCGTTCGGGATCTTCGAGAAGTCGCTCCTGCCGAGCTCTTTCTGCTCCTTCATGCAGAACGGGCAGTGGTCGGTCGACACGGCCTGCAGGTCGTTCGCCGCGAGGCCGCGCCACAGCGCCTCCTCGTTGCCCTTCGCCCGGAGCGGCGGCGACATCACGTACTTGGCGCCCTCGAACCCCGGCTCCTCGTAGTTGTCGTACGAAAGGAAGAGGTACTGCGGGCAGGTCTCCGCGAAGGCCGGCAGGCCGCGGTCGCGCGCCTCGGCGATCTTCTCGAGCGCCTCGGCGGCCGAAAGGTGGACGACGTAGAGCGGCACCTCCGCCATCTCGGCGAGGCAGATCGCGCGGTACGTGGCCTCGGCCTCGGCGCGCGGCGGGCGGGTGAGCGCGTGCCACTTCGGGGCCGTGTGGCCCTCGGCGAGCGCGCGTTTCACGAGCACGTCGATGACGTCTCCGTTCTCGGCGTGCATGCAGACGGTGCCGCCGTTCTCTCCGGTGCGGAGAAGGGCGCGGAAGATCGAGCCGTCGTCGAGCATGAGGACGCCGCGGTAGGCCATGAAGAGCTTGAACGACGTCACGCCCTCCCGGACGAGGACGTCCATCTCCTTCTCGACGGCGTCGGGAAGGTCCGTGATGATCATGTGGAAGCCGTAGTCGATCGCGGCCTTTCCTTCCGCCTTCTTCATCCACGCGTCCCGCGCCTCACGGAGGGCCTGGCCCTTGTACTGGATCGCGAAGTCCACGATCGACGTCGTGCCGCCGTGAGCGGCGGCGATCGTGCCGCTTTCGAAGTCGTCGGCCGAGGTCGTG
>JBGQDL010000105.1:0-13935 GCA_041495865.1 Thermoanaerobaculia bacterium
CGTGCCGAGCGCCTCGGTGCCCCTTTTTCGCACGGAGACGTTCGCGTCGCATCTGAGCGATCCCTCCTCCATGTTGCCGTCGGAGGCGTCCACCCAGCGCACGAGCCGGCGCAGGTGGACGAGGTATTGGTGCGCCTCCTCGGCGGAGGAGAGGTCCGGCTCGGACACGATCTCGATGAGCGGCGTGCCCGCGCGATTCAGGTCCACGAGCGACACGCCCGTGGGCACGTCCTGCCACGGGAAGTCGTGCATCGACTTGCCGGCGTCCTCCTCGAGGTGAACGCGGTTCAGCCGCACGCTCTTCGGCGAGCCGCCGGCGTCGAGGCTGACCGTGCCCCGCGTGGCCAATGGCCTGTCGTACTGAGAGATCTGGTAGCCCTTCGGGAGGTCCGGGTAGAAGTAGTTCTTGCGCGCGAAAACCGACGTCTCCTCGATCGCGCAGCCCGTCGCGAGCGCGACCCGCATCGCGAGCGTCACCATCTCGCGATTCGCGACAGGGAGGACGCCCGGATAGCCGAGGCACACGGGGCACACGGCGGTGTTCGGCGGCGCGCCGAACACGACGGGACACGCGCAGAACGCCTTGCTCTTCGTCTTGAGCTGGCAGTGCACCTCGAGCCCGATCACGGGCTCGAAGTCGGAGACGGACATGGAACGAGTGTAACGGAGGCGGCGCCGCGGCCCGCGCTCAGCGCCGGCCCTGCGCGATCTTCGCGGCCTCGGGCAGCGCTCTCAGGCGCAGCATCGCGAGGACGCCGAGAGCGGGCCCGGGCGCGAGGAGGGCGAAGACCCATCGCCAGCCGAGCGCCGGCAGGAACGCCGGCACGAGGTCGATCGAAAGCGTCGTCAGCAGGAAGCCGAGAGAGGTCTGGAGCGTGAGCGCCGTCCCCATGTAGGCCGGGTCGCCGAGCTCCGTGACGGCGGCCGAGAACTGTGCCGAGTCCGCGACGACCGCGGCGCCCCAGACCGACGCGACGGCGAGGAGGACGAGGGCCGAGCCGCCGTGACAGAGCCCGATCACGACGCAGCACGCGCCGCTGACCGCCATCGCCGCCGAGGTGACGAGCGTCCGGCCCTTCCGATCGGCCGCGAGGCCCGCGAGGACGCATCCTGCCGCGCCGCATCCGATCACGAAGAACGAGGCCGCCTCGGCGGCCGAAGGCGGGAGCCCGCGGAGCGCGAAGCCCGAGCGGAGCATCACGGGGACCCACGTCCACATCGCGTAGAGCTCCCACATGTGCCCGAAGTAGCCGAAGCTCGCGAGCCGCACGCCCCTGTTCGCGAGGACCTTCGTCACCTGCGTCACGTCGAAGCGCGCGGGGGCGGGCGCGAACGGCCCCTCGCGGACGAAGAAAACGACGAGGACGGCGCCGAGGAGCGTCAGGGCCGACGCCGCGAGGAGACTCCGGCGCCACGCCGAGCCGAAGACCGCGTTCACGAGGTACGGAACCGCCTTGCCGAGCGTGAGGGCGCCGACGAGGACGCCCAGCGCGAAGCCGCGCCCACCGCGGAACCACGAGGCGAGGATCTTCATCCCCGGCGGGTAGACGCCCGCGAGGCAGAAACCCGTCAGGAAGCGCAGGGCGAGAGCGGAGGCGGAGCCGTGCGAAAAGAGCGCGAGCGACGCGTTCGCGACGGCGCCGAGAAGGCTCGTCCCGATCACGAGCAGCCGCGGCGAGAAGACGTCCGGCAGGTTCAGCACCGCGCTCGCGAGCGTCCCGGCGACGAAGCCGAGCTGGACGGAGAGCGTGAGCCACGTGGCGGAGGCGTCGGACAATCCCCATTCGGCCTTGAGGAGCGGCGCGACCGCCGAAGCCGAGAACCAGAGCGACATCCCGAGGAGCTCGGCGAGAGACAGAAGCGCGAGGACCCGGAATCGGCCGGCGGGATCTCGTGGAGCACGCCCCGTGGGCGCGCTCATCCCGGCGCGGGGAGCACTTTCCCCGGATTCAGGATGCCGTTCGGGTCGAGGGCCAGCTTGATCGCCCGCATCGCGGCGAGGAACGCGGGCGGACGGTAGAGGTGGAGGACGTCCTTCGAGGTGATCCCGACGCCGTGCTCGCCCGTCACCGTGCCGCCGAGGTTCACGGTCTCGGCATAGATCTTCGCCGCCGTGTCCTCGAAGAGAACGCGCGCAACCGGGTCCTTCCCCTCGCGGAAGATGTGGACATGGAGGTTCCCGTCGGCCGCGTGCCCGAAGGCGATCGACTTCAGTCCCGCCGCGCCGGAGATCCGGCGGATCGCCGTGACGAGAGGCGCGAGCTGGGTGCGGGGCACGGCGAGATCGAGCTCGGCAGAGACGCCTATCTCGTGGACCGCCTCGGCGATCCCCTGGCGCACGTCCCAGAGGACGCGCCGCTTCGCCTCGTCCGTGGCGAGGACGACGTCCAGCGCGGCGCACTCGAGGGCGATCTCCCCCGCGAGGGTCACGTCGCGCTCGACTTCCGCCTCGGACGAACCGTCGAACTCGAGGAGGAGGCGAGCTTCGGCCTCGGGGAACGGCACGCCGACGCCCTTCTTCTTCGAGGAAAGGTCGATGGACGGCTTGTCGACGAATTCGCACGCGGAGAGAACGAGCCCCCGGCGGTGCAGCTCGAGCACGCAGCGCGCCGCGTCCTCCAGCGTCGGGAACGGCGCGACGAGCGTCGCCCAGTGGAGCGGCCTGGGGATGAGGCGCAGCCACGCCTTCGTGACGACGCCGAGCGTGCCCTCGCTCCCGAGGACGAGCGACGTGAGGTCGTAGCCCGCCACGTCCTTGCGCGTCTTGCCGCCCGTGACGGCGACGCCTCCGTCGGCGAACACGACCTCGACGCCCATCACCCAGCGGCCCGTGACGCCGTACTTGGCCGCATGCGGTCCGCCCGCGTTCTCGGCGACGTTGCCGCCGATCATGCAGGAGCCGCGGGACGCCGGATCGGGCGGGTAATAAAGGCCCTTCTCCTCGACAGCCTCGTGCAGCGTCTGCGTCACGACGCCCGCCTCGACCACGGCCACGAGGTTGTCCGTGTCGATCTCGAGGATGGCGCTCATGCGCTCGAGCGAGAGCGCGAGCCCGCCGGCGAGCGGCAGCGCCCCGCCCGACAGGCCGGTGCGTCCGCCCTGCGGGGTGACCGGAATGCGGCGCTCGTTGCAGAACGCGAGGAGGCGCGAGACCTCTTCCGTCGTTTTCGGCTTCGCCGCCGCCGCGGGGTAGTGGACGAAGTCCTCCGTCCAGTCGTGCGCGTACGGCACGAGATCGTCCTTCGCGACGAGGAGATGCGGCGCCCCCACGATCGCCGCGAGGCCCGCGAGCTCCAAGGCGGAAAGCTCCCGGCGCTCCATCGCGCGGGATCTTAAGATGCGCGCATGACACGCGTTGCCTTTCTCGGCCTCGGCGCGATGGGCGCCCCCATGGCCCGCCGGATCCTCGCGGCCGGCTTCCACCTCACCGTCTGGAACCGCAGGAGAGACCGTGCGCGAGAGATCGCGGGCGCGTCGATCGCCGAGAGTCCGCGCGAGGCCGCGGCCGCGTCGGACGTCGTCTGCACGATGCTCTCCGATCCGGCGGCGCTTCGGGCCGTATCGGACGGGCCCGACGGCCTCGTCGCCGGCCTTTCACCCCGAAAGATCTGGCTCGACTTCTCGACCGTGACGCCCGCGGCCTCGCGGCGCGCCGCGGCGAGCGCGCGGGAGAAGGGTGCGGACTTCTGCGACGTGCCCGTGGCCGGCAGCGTCAAGCCCGCGGCCGACGGCACGCTCAAGCTCCTCGCGGGCGGCGAAGAGGCCGTCCTCGCGAAAGCGAAGCCGGTGCTCGACGCGGTCAGCGCCGAAACGCTCCATTTCGGAGAGGTGGGTCAGGGCTCGGCGATGAAGCTCGTGAACAACCTCATGTACGGCGTCACGCTCGCCGCCTTCGGCGAGGCGCTCGCCCTCGCGAACGCCCTGCGCCTGCCGCCCGAGAGGACGCGCGCGTGGCTGCTCTCGATCCCGTCCGTCGCGCCCTACCTCAAAGCCAAGGTGGACTTTCTCGACGCGGGCGGCGAGCCCGCGGCGTTCCAGCTCGCCCTCATGGAGAAGGATCTCCGCCTCGCCGTCGAGGCCGGCGGCGGACCCGCCGCCTCGCCGGTCGTGAACGCGGCGCGCGGCGACTACGAGCGCGCGCGGAAGGCCGGGCTGGGCGAGAAGGACTTCGCCCACGTTCTCACCTTCCTGAGCCAGCCGCTTTCCAAATAGAATCGTTGATCCTGGAGGTCCCCATGTCCGTCGACAGCGTCCTGGAAAACGTGAAGCGAGATGCAGCCGGCTTTCGAAGCCGCACGATCGACACCCTCGTGAGAAGCGCCGTCTTCGCGGCCGACCCGGCGGTGCGCGACGAGGCGCGTCTCGACATCCGGAAGGCCGCCGCGGCCCTGGGCATTCTGCCCGCCTCCATCCAGGACCTTTACATGGCAATGGGGCGTGGAGAGGCGGGCGGGTTCACGACGCCGGCCATGAACCTCCGCATGCTCACGTACGACGCCGCGCGCGCCGTCTTCCGCGCGGCGAAGAAACGCGACGCGGGCGCCTTCATCTTCGAGATCGCCCGGAGCGAGATGGGCTACACCGACCAGCTCCCCGGCGAGTACGCCGCGGTCGTTCTCGCCGCCGCGATCAAGGAAGGGCATCGGGGTCCCGTCTTCATCCAGGGCGACCACTTCCAGATGAACGCGAAGAAGTTCGCCGCGGACGCCGGCGCAGAGAGGAAGGCCATCGAGACGCTCATCGAGGAGGCGATTCCGGCGGGCTTCTTGAACATCGACATCGACACCTCGACGCTCGTCGACATGTCGCAGCCGACCGAGGCCCTGCAGCAGCGGCAGAACTACGAGAACGCCCTCCACTTCACGCGCGTCATCCGCGCGCGCGAGCCCAAGGAAGTCACGATCTCGATCGGCGGAGAGATCGGGGAGGTGGGCAAGGACGTCTCCACGCCGGAGGAGTTTCGCGCCTTCATGGACGGGTATCTCGCGGGGCTCCCCCCCGGCATGAAAGGGGTCTCGAAAATCTCGATCAACACCGGAACCTCGCACGGAGGGACGCCTCTCCCGGATGGGACGGTCGCAAAGGTGAACATCCACTTCGACGCGATGGAGGCCATCTCGAAGGTCGCCCGGCGGGACTACGGCCTCTCCGGCGCGGTCCAGCACGGAGCCTCCACGGTCGCGCCGGAGAACTTCCACCAGTTCCCCGAGCACGGCGCCTCGGAGGTCCACCTCGCGACCGAGTTCCAGAACATGACGTACGAAGGTCTGCCCGCCGCGCTCCGCGAGGAGATGTATGCCTGGCTGCACGCGAACGCGGCCGACGAGAAGAAGCCGAAGGACACGGACGAGCAGTTCCTCTACCGCTCGCGCAAAAAGGCGATCGGGCCGTTCAAGAAGGCGGTGTGGGATCTGCCGGAGGAGGCGCGCGCCGGGATCGGGAAAAGCCTCGAGGAGAAGTTCGGGTTCCTCTTCGAGAAGCTCCGCGTGCCCGGGACGAAGAGCGTCGTCGAGAAGTGGGTGAAACCCGTCGACCTCGAACCCGCGCTCGCCGGCGCGGGCGCCTTCCATCGGGACGACGAGGCGGGAGACTAGCCCTATCTCCCGTACTGCCTTCGGATCTCCGGGATCAGATACGCGCTGAAGGCCCGCTCGAGGTCGTACCGCGGGGCGAAGCCCCAGTCCTTTCGCGCGGCGGAATCGTCGACGTCCGCGGGCCAGGTGTCCACGATGCCCTGCCGCTTGAGGTCCGGCTCGAACGTGATGCGCGTTCCGGGGAAGGCCTCGAGGACGAGGGCGCGGATCTCGCCGGCCGAGGGATGAAACGCCCCCACGTTGTAGACCTGCCGCGTGAGGACGGCCACTGGCGCGGCGGCGAGCGTGAGAAGCGCCTCGACGGCGTCGGGCATCGCCATGAACGGGATGCGCGTGTCCTCGCGGACGAAGCATGCATGGGGATTCCCCTGCGCCGCCCCGTGGATCATTTCCGGCGCGTAGTCGGAGGTGCCGCCGGAGGGCGTCGTCAGCGCGGAGATGAGCCCCGGAAAACGCACGCACCGGAAATCCACGCGGCCGCCGGCCGTCTCGGACGAAAGCTGCTTGTAGTGCCGCGAGTAGTACCGGCCCAGGTGCTCGGCGTAGAGCTTGTTGCAGCCGTACATCGTCGTCGGCTGGTTGAAGTCGTCCTCCTTGACGCGGCCGGCGCGCGCCTTCGTCGCGAGGTCCGGCAATCCGTACGCCGCGATGGACGACGGGTAGATGAAGTTGACGGTCCTGCCGTGCGACTGCCGTTCGCTCTGCGCGAACTCGAGGAGGTGGAGCGTCCCCGCCACGTTCACCTGGTGCGCCGTGACCGGCGTGAACTCCGCGCGCGTGGACAGGAGGGCCGCGAGGTGGAAGATCGTGTCGATCTCGAATTCCGACAGGATGCGCTCGAGAATCGAGCGGTCGAGGATCGAGCCCGTGATCTGGCGCGCGACGAGGCGCGCGAGCTCCGGCTCGAGGGGTTTGAGGTCCAGCGTCACGATCGGGCGGGAGCCGTCCGCGGCGAGGCGCGTGATCAGGCCGTGGCCGATCTCACCGCCGGCGCCGGTGATGAGGATGACGGGCTTTCTCATGGACGCGGGATGTTAGCCCGACCCCCACGCGGCCCCACGTTCTTCAGCGCTTCCCTCCTGCTCAGAGAGCTCAGGCGCTTCTCGTTCGCCTTCACGTATCGCACGACTTCGTTCGAGTCGGTCCAGGCGTACGAACGGAGCGCCCAGCCGATGGCCTTTCTCAGAAAGAACTCCTTCGACGCGATCGAGGGCTCGATGCAGGTGTAGAGAAACGCGACGTCCGTGTCCTTCTTGAAGCTGTTCTGACAGAGGATCGCGCTGCGGCGCTTCCAGAGGTCCGAGGAGCGGCTCCAGGCGAGCATCGCCATTCCCATCCCGGCTCTCTCGCGCCGCAGGAGCTCGCCGAGGCGCTTCGTCGCGAGGGTGTCGACGAGGTCCCACCAGGCGCCCGTGACGATCATCTCTTCGTACATCCCGAGCGCCTCCATCGTCTGGAAGGGACCGGCGCGCCGGTCGCCCGTCAGCTCGATCGCCGCGTAACGCTCCTCGCGGAAGCGCGCGCCCCGAAAGAGCGCGAGGACGTCTCGCCACCACCCGGCGGCCGACTCCAGGGGATGCCGCGCGAACACGCGCTTGCAGATCGCGCGCAGAGTCGCGGCGTCGACGCCATGGAACGGCGTCGACGTCTTCATGTACGCCTGCGCTCCCTTCGCGCGCTCTTTCGAGCCAGCCCGCGCGAGCTCGGAGCGGAGCGTGAGGAGCAGGGAACGCTTTCGAATGCGCCGATTCTAGGAGACGCGCCTTCCGGGAGGACCGAAACGGACGACGGGACCGTGGCGCAACGGCCGTGGCATTCTCGCGCCGTGACGCAGGCGCCCCCCGGCGAAAAACCCACGATCGTCTCCGGCCTCGTCAGGGTGACGTTCGGACTCTGGTTCCCGTTCTTCCGGTGGGCGGCGCGGAAGCTGCCGACCCTCTGGCTGGAACGCCTCGCCAAGGCGACCGTCGAGCGCGCGATCTGGGGCCGCCGTCACGTGCGCGAAGCCATCCTCGACAACTTCGCCGCGGTGCTCGACCTCCCCCGGGACGCGCGCGCCGTCGCGGCCGCGGGACGCGAGATGGTCTCCCGCCATTCACGCCTGTGGATCGACTTCATGCGCTATTCGGGCCGCAAAGACGTGGACCCGCTGGCGCTTCTCGCCTCGCGTGCCGGCGACGAGCGTCTCGTCGAGGCGTCCCGCGAGGGAAAAGGGGCGATCCTGCTGACGGCGCACGTCGGCAACTTCGAGCTCGGCGCCCTCTTCCTCGCGCAGCTCGGCCTGAAGGTCGCCGTCGTGTACGTGCCCGACCCCTCGCCCGTCGTCGAGCGGCACCGCGGGGACGCGCGCCGGATGCTCGGCGTGCGCGGACTTCCCATCGACACGTCGCCGTTCGCGTTCCTGCCGGTGCGCAAGGCGCTCGAAGGAAACCTGTGCGTCGCGATCCAGGGCGACCGAGACGTCTCGGGCACCGGCCGGAGAATGCCGTTCTTCGGGAAGACGGCCTCGTTCCCCGTCGGCCCGTTCCGCCTCGCGCAGACTTCGGGCGCGCCCATCTTCCCGGTCTTCATCCTGCAGGAGCGGGACGGGCGGTACCGCACGGTCGTGGAAGGGGCGATCCGCGTGCCGAGAGCGCGCGGCGAGGAGGGAGAAGCCGCCGTGACCGCTGCGCTCCAGCACTTCGTCGCGACGATGGAGCGCACGATAAGGGAATACCCGGCCCAGTGGTACCTCTTCACGCGGTTCTGGGAAGACGTGCCGTGAAACGCGCGCTCGCCTTCGCCCCCCTCGCCGCGCTTCTCGCCGCCGGCTGCGCGCCGAGACGGCCCGACACCGCACCGCCGGCCGCGGCGGACGTCGCTCCGGAGCGCGTCGGAGGAGTGCGGCGGCTCGGGAGCTCGTGGGTCGCGGAAGACCGGCCGGCCGGCGCGCCGGGCATGCTCCTTCTCGGCCGCTTCGCCGGCGCGCCGTACGACCTCGGCCTCGCCTTCGGCCGCCTCACCCGCCCGTGGATCCGCTCGCAGGAGACGCATCTCGACGCGCTCTTCAGGGCGCTCGTCCCCAGCGGCTTCAGGCGTTCCCTCATCCGCCGGCTTTCGGCTTTTCGCCTGCGCGGCCTGACCGGCGAGATCCCGGAGGACCTCCTCGTTTCCATCGCCGGGCTCGCGGATGGTTACGAGCCTGTGCCGCCGCCGTCGGGCTGGAACGCCTTTCACCGGATCCTGGACCTTCACGCCCTGCACGACATCTCGCAGCGCTTCGTCGACGCGCCCGCGCTCGCGGCGGCCTGCACGGGCTTCCTCGCGGTGGGCGCGGACGGATCGCTCCTCCTTGCGCGCGATTTCGACTTCGAGGGCGGGGACATCTTCGACCGCCAGAAGCTCGTCTCCGTCGTCTCGCCCGAGGGAAAGATCCCGTACCTCTCCGTGGGCTTTTCCGGGATGCTCGGGGTCGTCTCCGGCCTCAACCGCGAGGGGCTGGGCCTCGCCATCCAGGCGATCGCGGGCGGCGAGACGGCGGCCTCCGGCACGCCCATGACGCTCCTCCTCGCGGACGTCCTGAGGAACGAAAGCACATTCGACGGCGCCGTGGCCCGACTCCGCGCCGCGAAAGTGTTCGTCTCCGACCTGATTCTTCTCGGCGACGCGCGAGCCGGCCGATTCGCGGTCGTCGAGAAGAGCCCGTCGGCCTTCGCTGTGAGGGAGGTGTCGGGCGCGTCCCTCGGCGCCACGAACGAGGCCGAGGACGACGCCGTGCGAAGACGCGCGCTCGCCCTGCCGCCGGGATCGACGTCGCGGAAAAGACGCGCCCGCCTCGACGTCCTCCTCCAGGCGGCCGGCGGATCCCTCGACGTGACGTCCGCGGTCGCCATCCTGCGGGACAGGCGCGGCGCGGACGGGAGGAATCTCGGCCCCGGAAACCGCAACGCCATCGACGCGTCGATCGCCTCGCACTCGATCGTTCTCGACCTGACGCGCCGCCGGGCATGGGTGGCGGTCGCGCCGCATACGCTCGGAGCCTACGTGCCCGTCGACCTCGAGGCCGTTCTCGCGAGAGAGGACGGCCCGCCTTCCCGGGCGGCCGAACCGGTTTCCGCGGACCCTTGGCTCACGGACGGCGGTTACGGCCGCTACCTCGGCGCGCGGGAAGCGCTGGCGTCCGCGCGCCGGCTCGAGAGCCAGCGGGGAGAAGGCTGGCTCGAATCGGCGGTGCGCGAGGTCCGGCGCGCGCGCGAGCTGTCCCCGGAGTTCGCCGAGGCGGCGGCGAAGCTCGGCGAGCTGGAGGCGCGGCGCGGGAATCGCGCGCGGGCGAGACAGCTCCTCGACGAGGCCCTCGCGCGCGACCCCGGCCCCGCCACGCTGCGGACCGCCGTGGAGAGGTGGCGCGAGGCCTGCGCGGCGGAAGACGGCGCTCCCCTTCCCAAGGAGCCGATTCCCAGTGTGCCGCTGCCGGACGAGCTCATCAAGGAGCAGGGAAATCGCTAGAAAGATGAGGATTCCAGGGCCACGGCAGCCATCGCTCCTGTGACGTCTCGTGTCACGTACAGGTGGATTTTCTTAGAAGGTGAATGGGGCGAGGGCGCCGTCTGCGCGATGCGAGCGACGTCGCGGGCGATTTCGAACATGCCAGCCGCACCGAAACGCTCCACGCGAGGCGCTTCCTCTCTCTCCCCTTCTAAGAAGTCTTCTCTTTCTTTTCTTCCCTCGAAGAGTCCCTCGTAATCCGGCGTGCACAGCGTGACGGCGGCCTTCCGCGCGGCGCCGCCAGACCCCCGCGCTGCGACCTCCTTCATCCATTCGAAGAAACGCGCCGCCGCCCGCCGCATCTGGGGCTCGAAGAAAAGGCAGGCCTCGAGAAAGCGAGTCCGTTCTTCCTGCTTTGAGAAAATCTCCGGGGCCTCGAGCAAAACGGCCGCACCCGACTCGACGAGCACGACTCCCGCCGCACGAGCTCCGAGAGCAGATCTTTCTTGTTCCCACGCCTCCCGCATCGCGCCGTCGACTCCCTCGGCCGCGACGACGAGGACGCGGTCCGCGTCGCCCGCCGCGACACGGCGCGCGCCCAGGATGAGCGCCTCGAGACCAGCCGTGCGCCCCGAGACGATCGTTTCCGAGACACCGCCGAGGCCGAGCGCCATCGCAAGCTCGCCGTTCACCGAGTTGTAGACGGTGGCCGCGAACACGGAGGGCGCGAGATCCTCGACGCGGGCGGCCGTCGCGAGGCGTGCCGCATGCTCCACGATCGCGGAGCGGCAGCCGTGCCGCGTGCCGACGACGACGCCCCCCCGCGCGCCCGGGCCGAACGGACGCGCGGCGCCCGAGGCGGCGAACGCGCGCGTCCCGGCGAGGAAGCCGATCTTCCCGAAGCGGTCCATGCGGCGCAGGCGGTTCGCGTCCTCCGGCGGGGCCGACTCGGCCTCCGTCAGGGTGGACGCCGCTGTGAGAAGGACTCTCAAGCCTCCTCCAGCACCAGGGCCGCGTTCGTTCCCCCGAACGCGGAGGAGGTCGACAGCGCGACCGTCACCGGCCTCGCCGGCGAAAGAGGCGCACCCGAGACGACGGCGAGCGGCGAATCCGCGCGTGACGTCGCGTGTCCGGCCGTGGGCGGGACGCGCTGGCGCAAGAGGACGAGAACCGAGAGGATGGCCTCCAGCGCCCCCGCCGCTCCCAGCGTGTGCCCGATCGCGCCCTTGATCCCGTTCACGGGCACCGTTCGTGCTCTCGCGCCGAGGACATGCGCCAGAGCGGCCTCTTCCATCGCGTCGTTGAAGGTCGTCCCCGTGCCGTGGGCGCTCACGAAGTCCACGTCCGACGGCACGCGTCCGGCCTGAAGGAGCGCGCGGTCGATGGCGCGGATCAGACCGCGCCCTTCGGGATCCGGCCGTGTCATGTGATGCGCGTCGGAGCCGGAGCCGTATCCGGCGACGCGCCCGAGAATCGGCGCGCCGCGCCGGCGCGCGTGATCTTCTTCCTCGAGGAGAAGGAAGCCCGCCCCCTCCCCCAGAGTGAGGCCGTCACGCGCGACGTCGAACGGCCGGGCGGCCGAGGAGCTGAGCGCGCGCAGGGCGTCGAAGCCCGAGAAGACGAAGGGAGAAATGGCATCGGCTCCGCCGGCGAGAACCTGGTCCGCGCATCCCTCGCGAATCCACTCCGCGGCGAGCCCGACCGCCGCCGCGCCCGACGCGCAGGCGGCGGACACGGTCGAGACGGGGCCGCGCGCGCCGTGTCGTGCGGCGAGATCGCGGGAGAGCGCGCCTGGATCACTCCGGGAGAGGCCCTCCGCTCCGCCGGTCCGCGAGGAAAGCCACTCCGTGAGAGCGCTGTTTCCCGCGAGGGTCGTCCCAACGGCGATCCCCGCGCGGCCGCCGCCGAACAGGGGGCACGAGACGAGCGCCTCCCGCGCCGCGTCGCGGGCGAACAGCGTCTCGCGTTCCGCGCCGTCGGGCCCGCGCTCGAGGTCGATCAAGGCCGCGTGCCGCGCCTGAAAGCGGCCGGTGTCGAAACGCGTGACCTCACGGATCGCCGACCGGCCGGAGAGCGCGCCTTCCCAGAACGCGTCCACGCCGAGGCCGAATGCGGTCTCGGCGCCGATTCCCGTCACGACCACCCGCGGTGCGTTCCCCATGTCGTCTCTATAATCGCCCGACGCGCCCCCCGTGCGGCGCCGCCCGCGGCGGAAAACTCTCTCGGCCGTCCATGAAGATCGTCATCGCGTCCGACGCGAACCAGCCGAACGAAACGTATCGCAGCGCCCTGCTCGCGGCGGGAGCGCTGCCCGAGGAGGTCGTCGTGGTGATCCCCGGCGACCCGGACCCGGGGCCGTTCGACGGACTGCTGCTCGCGGGCGGCGCGGACGTGGATCCGGCGCTCTACGGCGAGGCCCCCGGAACGGCCACTCTCGAGCTCCACCCGCGACGGGACGCGCTGGACTTCGCGCTCTTCGCCGCAGCGGAAAAGCTCCGCGCGCCCGTCTTCGGCATCTGCCGCGGCCTTCAGACGCTGAACGTCGCGCTCGGGGGCACGCTGTGGCAGGACCTGCCTTCCCAGCGGGCGCGCGGCGTTCCGCACGAGACCGAGGAGAACCCGGATTCCGCGGAGGGCCATGGGACCCATGTCGTGCGCGTACGACCCGGCGCCTCCGGTTCCCGCTTCGCGTCGGCCGTCGCCGCCCTCGAAGGCGAGTCCGTGAACTCGCGCCACCACCAGGGCGTGAAGGACCTCGCGCCGGGCCTTGTGCCGCTGGCCGCGTCGCCGGACGACCTCGTCGAGGCGTTCGAGCGGCCCGAGGGCGGCTTTCTCGCCGCCGTGCAGTGGCACCCCGAGAACCTCGTCGCGCAGCGGAAGCAGAAGGCGATGTTCGAGGTCTTTCTCGACGCCAGCCGCGCGTGGTCACGGGCCAGCGGCCGCGCCGGCGACCCTCCCGTTTTCGTCTCCCTCGAAGGCCCGCTCGCCGTCGTGAAGCTCGCGAGACCGGCCGCGGGCAACGCCTTCGCCGGGAACATGGCCGACATGCTCGCCGGCACCGTGGCGGCGCTCGCCGGGGACCCGACGGTACCGGCCGTCGTCCTGACGGGCCTCGGAGACGCGTTCTCGAGGGGCCTCGACCCGGACCTCCTCGCGGCTCTCCTCGCGCTTCACGATGAAGAGGGCTTTGCCGCCCATCTCGATGCGCTCGCCCGGGCCGCGCGGGCGCTGGCGTCGGCTCCGCGTCCGATTCTCGCGGCCGTGGACGGTCCCGCTCTCGGGGCGGGTTTCGGGCTCGCGCTCGCCTGCGACCAGCGGATCGCGTGTGGCGTCCCGCCGCACACGGCCGTGTTCGGCCTGTCGCCCCTCTTCCCGGCGCTCGACGCGGGCGCGAGCCTCCTGCTGCCGCTCCTCGCCTCGCGCGGCGTCGCGGCGGACCTCGCGTTCTCCGGCGAGGCGCTGGGAGCGGGCCGGGCGAAGGAGCTCGGCCTCGTCGATCTCGTCGCCGAGGACGGGCCCGCGCTTCCCCTCGCCCTGCAACGCGCGGCTGACTACGCCGAGCGGCCTATCCTCGCCCTCGCCGCAGCGAAGCGCGCTTTCGCTCACCCCGGCGGACTCGCGCATTTCGACGAGGGTCTCTCCCGCGAGCGGGAGTTCGCACTGACTGCTTTTCGCGACGGGACGCTGGCCTCCGCCCTCGCGTCCTCGCGCGTCTTCCCCGGCGCGGCGCCCCGGGGCGCCGACGCCGACCGCCCACAATGACAGGAGACCGCATGAGCCGATCTTTCTCTTCCCCGTTCGCCGCCCTCGCCTTCGTTCTCGCCGCAACGCCCGCGCTCGCGGTCGAGGCTCCGAAGCCGAAGGCGCCCGAAATGCC
>JBGQDL010000106.1:0-13915 GCA_041495865.1 Thermoanaerobaculia bacterium
CCAGCTTGCCCAGGGCTCGGAGCAACTGTCCAGCGGGGCCGGCGAGCAGGCTTCGTCCATCGAGGAGACGTCCGCGTCGCTCGAGGAGATGAGCGCCTCCATCACTCAGAACGCGGACAACAGCCGCAAGATGGAGGAAATGGCCCTGAAGGGCGCCCGGGAAGGCGAGGACAGCGACAAGGCCGTGAAGGAGACGCTCGAGGCGATGAAGGCCATCGCCGACAAGATCTCGTTCGTCGAGGACATCGCCTACCAAACGAACCTCCTCGCCCTGAACGCGGCCATCGAGGCGGCGCGGGCCGGGGAGCACGGAAGAGGCTTTGCCGTGGTCGCGGCCGAGGTGCGCAAGCTGGCCGAGCGGAGCCAGGCAGCCGCGAAGGACATCAGCTCGTTGAGCAGCTCCAGCGTGAAGGTGGCCGAGCGGGCGAGCCAATCGCTGGGTGAGCTGGTGCCGGCCGTTCGCAAGACCGCCGAGCTCGTGCAGGAGGTGGCGGCGGCTTCCCTGGAGCAGGCGAGCGGGGTCGCCCAGGTGAACAAGGCGATGACGCAGGTCGATCAGGTCACGCAGCGGAACGCGGCGGCGGCGGAGGAGTTCGCCTCGACCGCCGAGGAGATGGCGACGCAGGCGGAGAACCTCCAGCAGCTCGTGGCTTTCTTCCGCAGCGAGGAGTCGCCGGCGCCGGCCGTCTACCAGCCCCAGCCCCGCGCATCGGCGACGCAGGCTCCGGTCCGCGCTCGCGCGGCGCGCGGGATGGCGCCGCAGCCGGCGCTCGTGGTCGCGAGCCGTTCCGCCCTCCCGCAGGCACCCGAGGGCGACCGGAACTTCAAGCGATTCTGACGTCACACGAAAGGTGGGGACCGCGCGGTCCCCCTGAAGGCGAGAATTCGATGAAAGCGAGAATCTCGAGACTTCCGATCCTGGTGGTCGCGGGCCTTCTCGTGATCATGATGGCGATGATAGGGGGAATGACCTACTGGAACTCGCGGGAGCAGAGGCGTCTCGCCGAGACCTTCGGCAGTACCACGACCCGCGTGGCCCTGACGGGACTGAGGACGATCATGATGTCGGGAAGCGCCGACCAGAAGAGAGAGTTCCTCGAGGAGATGCAGCGCTCCACGAGCGTCGAGTCCCTCAAGGTCGTTCCCGCCGAGGCGGTCAGCCAGCAATTTGGGCTCAAGGGGTCCGAGGGATCGCGTTCGAATCCTCTGAATCAGCGTGTGCTGGCTCAGGGTGACCCGTATTCCGGGCTCGAAACCGTCAACGGCAGACTGATATACCGGGCGGTCGTGCCCGCGTTGGCGACGAAGGCCTCTCCCGGCGAGGACTGCCTGGGGTGCCATCAGGCTCGGGAAGGAGCTGTGTTGGGGGTCGTGAATCTTCAGATGGACCTCGAGGATCTCGCCCGGGCCAGCCGGACTTTTCAGCGACAGGTTCTGCTCGCAGCCCTGGCGATCTGCATCCCGTCGCTGCTTTTTTCCTATTTCCTGTTCACGCGTTCCATCAACAGGCCGCTCGAGAGGATCATTGGAGAGATCCATCATGCCGCCGAGGGGGACCTGACCCAGCGGTCGGAGCTCGAGAGCCGGAACGAGCTGGGACAGATCGGGCTCGCGCTGAACACGATGCTCGAGAGCTTCCAGAACGTCATCACCCAGCTCCAGCACTCGACGGCGCAGACGGCGGATGCTTCGCGACAGCTGGCCTCGGGATCCGAGCAGCTCTCCAGCGGGGCCGCCGAGCAGGCGTCGTCCATCGAGGAGACGTCCGCGTCGCTGGAGGAGATGAGCGCCTCCATCACCCAGAACGCGGACAACAGCCGGCGAATGGAGGAGATGGCCATGAAAGGAGCCAGGGAAGGGGACGCGAGCGAGAAGGCCGTGAAAGAGACACTCGAGGCGATGAAGGCCATCGCCGACAAGATCTCGTTCGTCGAGGAGATCGCCTATCAGACGAACCTCCTCGCCCTGAACGCGGCTATCGAGGCCGCGCGGGCCGGAGAGCACGGAAGAGGCTTCGCCGTCGTCGCGGCCGAGGTGCGCAAGCTGGCCGAACGGAGCCAGGCGGCCGCGAAGGACATCAGCTCGTTGAGCGGCTCCAGCGTGAAGGTGGCCGAGGGGGCGAGCCAATCGCTGGCCGAGCTGGTGCCGGCGGTTCGCAAAACCGCCGAGCTCGTGCAGGAGGTGGCCGCGGCGTCGCTGGAGCAGGCGAGCGCGGTCGCCCAGGTGAACAAGGCAATGACGCAGGTCGATCAGGTCACGCAGCGGAACGCGGCGGCGGCGGAGGAGTTCGCCTCCACCGCGGAGGAGATGTCGGCCCAGGCGGAGACCCTCCAGCAGCTCGTGGCTTTCTTCCGATCGGGCGAGCCGGGCCACGCCCTGGTACGCCAGTCCTAAAGGAGAAGATCCCATGGCACATGTGCAAGAGCAGAAGACGACGTCGGCCCAGTACCTTTGCTTCCGCCTGGCGGGCGAGGAGTGCGCGATCGGCATCCTGAGGGTCAGGGAGATCATCGAGTACGACACGGTGACGAAGGTCCCGGCCATGCCGCCCTGGGTTCGCGGCGTGATGAACCTCCGTGGCGGCGTCGTGCCCGTCATCGACCTCACGGTGAAATTCGGCCTTCCCGAGAGTCCGGTCACGAACCGGACCTGCATCGTCATCGCGGAAGTGGCGCTGGACGGCGAGCCGGCCGTGATGGGCATCGTGGTCGACGCGGTCAGCCAGGTTCTCGAGCTTTCGCCGGCCGACATCGAGCCGCCGCCGGCCTTCGGAACGTCGGTGAGGGTCGATTACCTGCTCGGCCTCGGCAAGTTCGGCGACCGCTTCGTCCTCCTGCTCGACATCGACCGCGTCCTGTCGGAGGCCGAGCTCCTGAAGGCGGCTTCCCTCGAGGCCCAGGGGGCCGAGCCGGCGGGCGACGAGATCGCCCCGGCGCTCGCAACGGAGAGGAACAGGAAGACCCGCGCCGCGGCGGACCCGACGGCCGCCGTGAGGGCCTGAGTCACTTTGTCCAAAGGACGTTTCCGACTGAGGGTCCTCGGGGGAGAACCTGCCGCGCGGACCCTGGATACCGCTCCCCAGGAGAGCTCCGCCAGGGCGTCGCCGTGGGACTCGGCGATCGAGCCGATCGAGCCGCACGTGTTTCGCCGGTTTCAGAGCCTCATCCAGGGCGAATCGGGCATTCGGCTCGCCGACGTGAAGAAGGCGCTCCTCACGGGACGCCTCAGCCGCAGGCTGCGAGAGCTCGGCCTGACGTCCTTCCGGGAGTACCTGCGGCGGGTGGAGGCGGACGAGCCGGAGCGGGTCCGGATGCTCGACCTGATCACCACCAACGAGACCCGGTTCTTCCGGGAGAGCAAGCAGTTCGAGCTGCTGGACTCCGAAATTCTACCGCGGTGGGCCGCCGAGGCGTCCGAGGGGAAGAGGCCGCGCCGCATCCGCGTGTGGAGCGCGGGCTGCTCGACGGGCGAGGAGCCGTACTCGCTCGCGATGCTCTTTCTTTCTCACTTCCCGAGAGACTGGGACATGGAGATCCTCGCGACCGATCTTTCGACGCGCGCGCTGGAGAGGGCCCGTGCGGCCGTCTGGCCGCTTTCGAGATCGAGAGAGATTCCACCGGCCCTTCTCAAGACCTTCATGCTGCGCGGGACGGGGCCCGAGGACGGAAAGATGAAGGCCGGCCCCGAGGTTCGCGCGTTCGTCCGCTTCGAACGCTTGAACCTGAACGACGCGAGCTACGAGGTCCAGGGTCCCTTCGACCTGATCCTCTGCCGGAACGTCCTCATCTACTTCGATTCCGAGGGAAAGCGTCGCGTGATCGGGAGACTCCTGGATCATCTCGCGCCGGCCGGGTTCTTTTTCGTCGGACATGCCGAGAGCCTGAACGGGATCACGGACCGCGTGCGTGCGGTGATGCCGTGTGTTTACACCGCGGGTCCCGCGCCGGCGCGCGGGCGCATCGTGCCGTCCCGACGTGAAGGGCTCGGGGCGTCATGACGTCGGGATTCCCCCTGGCGACGGCGCCCGTCGACAAGAGCTCCCGCCCTTCCCGGATCCTCGTCGTCGACGACTCGGCCGTGGTCCGCCAGGTGATGACCGCCGTCCTGACGAAGGCGGGCTTCACCGTCGACGTCGCGGCCGATCCGCTGATCGCCCTCGAGAAGATGAAGAAGGCGCGACCCGACGTGATCGTTCTCGATCTCGAGATGCCCCGGATGGACGGGCTCACGTTCCTTCGCAAGCTGATGAGAGAGAACCCCATTCCGGTCGTGGTCTGCTCCGGACTCACGGGCTCGGGGACCGACGCCGCGATGCGGGCTCTCGAAGAAGGCGCGGTCGAGATCATCACGAAGCCCCGCGTCGGCGTCCACGGCTTCCTCGTGGACTCGGCGGCCCAGATCGTCGACGCGATCCTGGGCGCCGCGCGGGCGCGGCTTCGGACGCCGCGAGCTCATGCCGTGCCGCCCAGGCTCACGGCGGACGCGATACTCCCTCCGCGCGTCGGGCTGCTCACGGTGACGACGGACCGCATCGTGGTGATCGGGGCGTCGACCGGCGGCACGGAGGCCCTCAGGCGGCTCCTTCAGGATCTCCCGCCCGACAGTCCGGGCCTCGTGATCGTCCAGCACATGCCCGAGGTCTTCACGGCCGCTTTCGCGCGACGCCTGAACGAGACCTGCCGGATCGAGGTCCGCGAAGCCGCCGACGGAGACCATGTGGTCGAAGGGCGCGCCCTGATCGCACCCGGCAACCGGCACACGCTTCTCCGGCGCTCGGGCGCGCGCTACGTGGTCGAAGTCGCAGACGGCCCGCTCGTTTCACGCCACCGGCCGAGCGTCGACGTGCTCTTCCGGTCGGCGGCCCAGGCCGCCGGCGTCAATGCCGTAGGCGTCATCCTCACGGGGATGGGCAGCGACGGCGCCGAAGGGCTCCTCGAAATGAAAAGGGCAGGCGCGCGAACGCTGGCCCAGGACGAAGCGACGTGCGTCGTCTTCGGCATGCCGAAGGAGGCGATCGCGCGCGGAGCGGCGGACGAGGTCCTTCCCCTGGGGCTCATTCCGGCGGCCATCGTGAAGGCAGCCCGGGCCGAGGTCCGCTGAGGAGGTCCGGCTGGTGTAAAGTCGACGGACCTGCACGGGGCACTGCTCCCCGGCAACTCCGGACGCCAAATGCGCTTCCTCAGCCCATTTCTTGCCGCCGTGCTTCTTCTGGCCGCCGTGCTCGGGGCGTGCGATTCCGACTCGCCCTCGGAGCCGAACGGGCGCGCCAGCCCGACGCCGACGGCCGCGGCCAGAGGGACCTTCGCAACGCCGCCGCCGCTGGGGTCGCCCGTGTCCGGGATCACCCCGACCCGGACGGGGACACTCTCCACGACGTCCACGCCCGGCATCGGCGCGACCTCCATACCGCCCACGACTTCTCCGACGTCGGGAAGCCCCACCGCTTTCCCGACCGCCACTCCCGCCACGCCCACCCCCTTCGCCGGCACGCCCACGGCGACGCCCTTCACGGGAATTCCGACGCCGACGGTTCTGCCGACGCCGACGCCGCTTCCGACCTTCCCGCCAACACCCACCTTTCTGCCGACGCCCACGCTTCCGTCGGCGCCCACGCTCCCGCCCACGCCGACGCCGTTCTGAGCTCCAGCAAGCCCCGGCGCTAGCATCGACGCCATGCCGCGTCCTCCCGGTCGTTCTCCCGCCGCCGCCGCGTTGCGAGCCTCGCCGTACTCGAGCCTGCTCGCGAAGATGGCTACGCACCGGGGCGAGGTCTTTCCGCTGCACGTGGGCGACACCTGGAGGCAGGGACCCGAGGGCGGACGGCCTGAGGAGCTGCCGCGCGGTCTCCCTGGGATCAATCGCTACACCGACATCCATGGGCTGCCGGAATTGCGCGACGCGATCGCGGATCGGTCGCGGCGACGCACGGGCAGTCGTGTTTCACGTGAAAACGTTCTCGTGACGGGCGGCGCCACCGCGGGCCTCATGGCGGCGGTCGGCGCGCTCGTGTCGCCCGGCGAGGAGGTGCTTCTTCTCGCGCCGCGCTGGCCGCTCATCGAAGGGCACGTCCGCATGGCGGGCGCGACGCCCGTCGAGGTGCCGCTTCTCCTCGGCGACCTCTCCCCGGACGCCGCCGTCGCAGCCGTCGAGGCGCGTGCCACGGAGAAGACCGTCGCGCTCTACGTCAACACGCCGAACAACCCCACGGGACGCCTGATTCCGGGCGGCACGCTCACGGCGCTCGTCGACTGGGCTCGACGGCGCGACCTGTGGATCTTCGCGGACGAGGTCTACGAGGATTATGCGTATGCGGCCCCGCACGCATACGCGCTCGCCAGGGCGCCCGAGCGGACCATCGCCGCGCACTCGCTCTCGAAGGCATACGGCCTCGCGGGCGCCCGCTGCGGCTGGCTGGCCGGGCCCGAGGCCGCCCTCGTCGAGGTGGCGAAGCTCGGTGCGCACACGACTTACAGCGCGCCAACCGCATCTCAGTACGCGGCGCTTCGCATCCTCGCGGGCGCGGGAGACGCCTGGGTTGCGGAGGCGCGAGCCGAATACGGCGCGACGGGAGCGGAGGCCGCGCGCCGGCTCGGCATCCCGGCACCCGAAGGTGGCACGTTCCTGTTCCTCGACGTCGCCGATTCCCTCGATGCGCGCGGCCTGATGGGCCTCCTCGAAGACTGCGCGGAGGAGGGACTGTTTCTCGCGCCCGGCCCTAGCTTCGGGCCGTTCCCGACCCACGCCAGGCTCTGCTACACGGCCGTCCCGCCGGAGGCGGCTCTCAGGGGGGTGGACATCCTGGCGAGGAGACTGGGACGCTCTAAACCTTTCTAAGAAAATATCTTCTGTCGATCTGCGTCGAGTCGACTCACATCGGGGAATAGCGCCCGATCGGGGGGCGTTATCGGGTCATGTCAGAAACACTGACTCTCCCCGTTCTCCCTCTCCGTAACGCCGTCCTCTTCCCCGGCGTCAGCTTCCCGATCTCCGCAGGGCGCGCCGGCACGCTGCGCGCCATCGAGCGGGCCGTGCGTGAGCCGGACGCCCTCATCTTCGCCGTGACGCAGCGCGAGGACGTGGAGCGCGTCACGCCCGAAGGCCTCTACACGATCGGCACGATCGGGACCGTGGGCTCGGTCCAGCGCGGGCCCGGCGGCATGAGGCTGCTTCTCGAAGGGAAGCGTCGCGGCATCGCGATGCGCGTGGTCGAGAAACCGAACGGTATGTTCGAGGCCGTCCTCGTGGATGCGCGCGAGATGGAGCCCGCCGACCCGAAGGATCCGCTCTTTTCGGCCCTCCACAAGGAAGCGCGCGAACGGGCCGCCGAGCTCGGCACGAAGATGGGGCTGCCGGACGAGGCCGTGGAGCAGTTTCTCGCGCAGGCCGCCGAGCCGGGCGGCCTCGCCGACCTCGTCGCGGGCTACATCGACATTCCGACGCCCGAGAGGCAGCAGCTTCTCGAGACGCTGTCGGTCGAGGACCGCCTCCGCCGCGTGCTCGTGCACGTGCAGCGGCAGATCGGCGTCCTCGAGGCGCAGGAGGACATCCAGTCCAAGGTGAAGGAGCAGATCGGCGACCGGCAGCGAGAGATGCTGCTGCGCGAACAGCTCCGGGCGATCCAGAAAGAGCTGGGCGAGGGCGAGGGCAAGGACGCCGCCGACCTCGAGGAGCTGAAGAAGAAGCTCGCGGCCCACCCGCTGCCCGAGGACGCGCGCAAGGAGGTCGACCGGGAGCTGTCGCGCCTCGAACGCATCGGACGCGAGTCGATGGAGTCGCAGGTCATCCGCACGTTCCTCGAGACCGTCGCCGAGCTGCCGTGGGGCGTGCGCAGCGACGAGAAGCTGGACGTGAACGAGGCCTCGCGCATTCTCGACGAGGACCACTATGGCCTGGCCGACGTGAAGGACCGCATTCTCGAGTTCCTCGCCGTGCGCCAGTTGCGCGCGAACGCCAAGGAGCCAGGCGCGCCGGGCAAGGGCCGCATCCTCCTTTTCGTCGGTCCTCCGGGCGTCGGCAAGACCTCGATCGCGAAGTCCATCGCGCGGGCGATGGGCCGCAAGTACGTGCGCATCGCCCTCGGCGGCGCGCGCGACGAGGCCGATATCCGCGGCCACCGCCGGACGTACGTCGGCGCGATGCCGGGCCGCATTCTGCAGGGCCTGAAGCAGGCGGGCACGAAGAACCCCGTTTTCCTGCTCGACGAGGTCGACAAGCTGGGCGTCTCGTTCCAGGGCGACCCCGCGAGCGCGCTGCTCGAGGTGCTCGATCCCGCGCAGAACGACTCGTTCACGGATCACTACCTCGGCATGCCGTTCGATCTGTCGGAAGTGCTCTTCATCGCGACGGCGAACCTCCTGCAGGGCATTCCCGCGCCGCTCCTCGACCGGCTGGAGGTCGTCGAGTTCTCGGGCTACACCGAGCGGGAGAAGCTCATGATCGCGAAGCAATACCTCGTGCCGCGGCAGCTCGGAGAGAACGGTCTCGAAGCGGGACAGCTCACCCTGACCGACGGCGCGATCGCCGAGGTCATCACGAGCTACACGCGCGAGGCCGGCGTGAGGCAGCTCGAGCGTGAGCTCGGAAAGCTCGCGCGAAAGGTCGCGCGGCGGATCGCGGCCCGCGAATTGACGACGCTCGCCCTCGACGAGGCGGACGTCTTCCCGCTTCTCGGCAAGAAGCGCGTCCACCCCGAGAAGAAGATCGTCACGGATCAGGTGGGCCTCGCGACGGGCATGTACTACACGCCCGCAGGCGGCGACATCATGTTCATCGAGGCCATGCTCATGCGCGGCAAGGGCGAGGTCGTCCTCACCGGTCAGCTCGGCGACGTCATGAAGGAGTCGGCCCGCGCCGCGTGGACGTACGCGCGCTCGCACGCGGCGAACCTCGGCATTCCCAACGATGCCTTCGAGCGCGACCTCCACATTCACGTGCCGGCCGGCGCGATCCCGAAGGACGGGCCGTCCGCGGGCATCGCGATGGCGACGGCGATCGTCTCGGCCCTCTCGAGGATTCCCGCACGCCACGACATCGCGATGACGGGCGAGATCACGCTCTCGGGCCGCGTCCTGCCGATCGGCGGCCTCAAGGAGAAAGTCCTCGGCGCCGTCCGCGCGGGGATCCGGACGATCGTCATCCCGAAGGACAACGAGCCGGATCTCGCCGACCTCCCGAAGGAAGTTCGCGAGGTCCTCACGGTTCACGCGGCCGACGATCTCGGTGAGGCGTTGGCCGTGACGCTTCGGGGAGCCGCGTTCCGCGGCGGACTCCTGCTCCTGCGCGGGGACGGGCCGACGCCGCAGACGGGCGCCGTCTCGAACTGAGGCGCCGCGCCCTCAGGCGTGCGCGGCGCGCGAGCGGAAGAACTCGCGGTGCCGCTTCACGACGCGCGGCAGAGTGGCCGCGTCCCCGGGGCCGAACGGCAGCACCCAGAGCGCGCGGTAGATCGCCTTCCTCGCACCGGTCGAAAACGGCAGCGCGGAGATGCGCCTCCACACGCGGAGGCTCGCCTGCCTCACGGGCATGAGGCGCCCCACGGGGCGGATGTTGCGCGCGAGGACGATCGGCGTGCCGAGCGGTCCGCGCAGGAATTCCTTCCAGGCGAACCGGGAGACGGGGATCGGGATCTTCATACGGGGAGTTTCTCACGGACGCCGTCCCGCAGGAACCGCCGCTCGAGGAGCACGAAGGCCGGGATCGAAAGAGCCGCGAGGAGGGCCGCCGTGCCGTAGGCGGCCTGGAAGCCATGGTGCTGGATCATCGCGCCGAGCGCGACGGAGCCCGTCCCGATGCCCGTGTCGAACGCCGCGAGGATCGCGCCGAAGGCCGCGCCGCGGCGCGCCGGGTCGATGTGCCGTGTGACATGGGCGACGTAGACGGGGTAGACGTTTCCGAAGCCCGCGCCGAAGAGCACGGCCGAGGCGACGAGGAGCGGGCGCGTCGTGGCCATCGCGAGGACCGTGAACGCGGCGGCGACGAGGCCGAGGAGCGGCAGGATGACGCGACGCGGCCCGACGCGGTCCGCGAAGCGGCCGAGAAAGGGACGCACGATCAGCACGGTGAGCGAAAAGGCCGTGAAGAACAGGCCTCGGGGAAAGACGCCGTTCTTTTCCGTCCACATCGCCACGAAGCTCGTGACGCCGCCGTACCCGAAGCTGCAAAGGAAGAGGCTCATCGACACGGCGAGGACAGGCCACTCGATGAGATGCCGCGTGAAGAACGGCGCGCCTTTCGCCCGGGGCGGTCCCTCGGATTCCGGCAGGCTCCACGCGATCGCCGCCATGAGGAGGTTGAGTGTCCCGATGGACGCGCAGAGCGCGATCCAGCCGTGCCGGTAGATCTCGAGGCCGACGACGGGCGCGAACGCGGTCGCGAGTACCGTCGCCATGCCCCAGTACCCGATCCCTTCCGCGCGCCGTCCCGGGGGGATGAGGCCCGTGATGTACGCGGCCGAGGCCGAGAGAAGGCCCGACCAGAAGAGCCCGTGAAAGAAGACGAGCCCGACGAGGATCCGCCAGCTCGACGTGAAGGCGTACGCGGCGGAGAAGCACGCGATCGCGAGACTCGAGACGAGGAGCATACGGCGGCGGCCGACGCGGTCCGCGAGCGCGCCCGTGAACGGCGCCGAGAGCGCCGAGGCGTACGTGAGGAGGCCGAGGAAGAGTCCCGCGGCCACCGTGCTTCCGCCCAGGTCGAGGATGCGGAACGGCGCCGTCGGCAGGAGCTGGAACAGCGAGAGGAACACGGTGAACGTGAACCCGCACATGAGGAAGAACGGACGCGAGAAGAGGCGTTCGGTTCCGGTCACGGCAGGAGTCTAGGGAAATCGTCCAGGAGGCCGTGTGCCTCCCGACGCCCGCGAGCGCTGTCTGAGCGAAGCGAGTTCGCGAGCGAAGGAGGGGGGCACACGGCCTCCAAGGACCCCAGCAAAAAAGGGCCGCCCCGTGGCGGCCGGAGGAGGAGAGTGCGCTGCGGACCCTTTCGCACGCCGCGTGCCAGCCGGATCGCGTCGAAATGGCGCCGGGCCCGCCTACGCTTCGAGGACGATGTCGAACCGCTCGTGGTGCAGGTGCTCGTCGCTCTGGACGTGGACCGGCATGCCGATCCGCTCCTCGAGCTCCTCCACGAGGCGCCGCTCCTCTCCGACGAGCGCGCGGTAGATCTCCGGGTGGACCCGCAGAACCAGGGAGTGCGCCTCCCCGACCTCGACGCGTTTCAACACCTCGCGGCGGATCTCGAGGACGATCGTTGGAACGCTCTTCGTGCGCCCCGAGCCGGCGCAGTACGGGCACGGCATCGTGAGCGCGCGCTCGAGGCTCTGGCGCTGCCTCTTGCGCGTGATCTCGACGAGGCCGAACTCCGAGACCGGCAGCATCCGGTTCTTCGAACGGTCCTTCTTCAGCTCGGCCTCGAGTGCGGTGACGAGCTCCTGGCGGTGCTCCTCCTCCTCCATGTCGATGAAGTCCACGACGAGCAGGCCGCCGAGGTCGCGCAGCCGGATCTGCCGCACGATCTCCTGCACGGCTTCGAGGTTCGTCTTCACGACCGTGTCCTCGAGGCGTTTCTTGCCCACGAACTTGCCCGTGTTCACGTCGATCGCGACGAGCGCCTCGGTCTGGTTGATGACGATGTAGCCGCCGGATTTGAGCCAGACTTTCGACTTGAGCGCGTTCTCGATCTCCGTGTCGACGCCGTACTCCTCGAAAAGCGGCGTGGACTTGCGAAAGAGCTTCACCTTCGAGACGAGCGCGGGCTGCACCTGGTCGAGGAACTCGACGATGCGCTGATACTCCTCGTCGTCGTCCACCCAGAGAGTCGCGAAGTCCGAGCCGAAGACGTCGCGCGCGGCGCGCAGCGTGAGGTCGAGATCGCGGTGGAGCAACGTCGGCGCGCCCGCGCGTTCGGCTTTCTTGCGGATCTGCTCCCACAGCTTCGTGAGGTAGCGGCGGTCGGCCGCGAACTCGTCCGCGGCGCGCCCCTCTCCCGCCGTGCGCACGATGTAGCCGCCGGGGCCCTTCTTGAGACTCACGAGGATGTCCTTGAGGCGGACCCGCTCGTCCTCGTTCTCGATGCGCCGCGAGACGCCGACATGGTCGATTGTGGGCATGTAGACGAGCGTGCGTCCCGGGAGCGTGACGTGTGTCGTGACGCGCACGCCCTTGTGGGCGATCTGGTCCTTCGTGACCTGCACGACCAGCTCCTGCCCCTCGCGGAGAAGCTCGTCGATCGAGGGGAGCACCGGCTTGGGCGGGGTTTCGCCGTCGGCCGCGGCGGGCGTGACGGGCGCGGCATCGGCGGGTGCCGCAGGCGCCTCGAATGCCGCCGCGGCACCGCCGCTTCCGAAAGCGTCGAAGTCGTCCACTTCCTCGCCGACGTCGGCCACGTAGAGGAAGGCGTCCTTCTCCAGGCCGACATCCACGAAAGCCGACTGCATGCCGGGCAGGACGCGCGTGACGCGCCCCTTGTAGATGTTCCCGACGGTGCCGCGCTGCCTGCGGCGCTCGATCTGCACCTCCGTCACGCATCCTTCCTCGAGGACGGCGATGCGCGTCTCGCGGTCGGACGAGGAGACGAGGAGCTCTTTCGGCACGGGAGAAGTGTACTTGGGAGGCGCTCTACACGTTCACGTACCTTCGGTACGCGACGGAGAGGATCAGCCCCATCATGCACCACGTCGCGATGAGCGACGACCCGCCGTAGGACACGAAGGGCAGCGTGATGCCGGTCGTGGGCATGACGCCGACGTTCATCGCGACGTTCACGAGCGCCTGGGCGGCGATGTTCAGGATGAGGAGCAGAACGAGGATCGACCCGCCGCGATCGCGCGCGTCGCGCGCGAGCGCGAGAGCCCGCGCGATGAGAAAGCCGTAGAGCGCGAGGAAGACCGCGACGCCCGCGAAGCCCCACTCCTCGGCGAGAGCCGCGAAGATGAAGTCGGTGTGCCGAACGGGGAGAAAGCCGAGCCGGCTCTGCGTGCCCTGCTTCCATCCCTTGCCGAAGATGCCGCCGGAGCCGATCGCGATCCGGGCCTGCCGCACCTGGTAGCCGGCGCCGCGGGCCGCGAGACTTGGGTCGAGAAACGTGCGGATCCGGTCCTTCTGGTAGTCCTTCAGGAAGAACCACGCCCCGCCCATTGCGAGCGAGCCCGACACGATGAGAATGGCCCACCAGCGCCCGCGGAGGCCTCCGAAGAAGAGAGCCGCGACGAGGAACGGCAGGTACGTGAGCGCGAGGCCCAGATCCGGCTGCAGGAGGACGAGGAGCACCGGCACGCCGACCGCCGCGGCGACCGCGACGATCGTGCGCGAGCGCAGGAGCGCGCGGTCGTCGTTCTCGAGGATCCACGCGAGGAGAAGCGCGATCGAGATGCGCGCGAACTCCGAGGGCTGGAGCTGGAACCCGCCGCCCACCTTGAGCCACGACTTCGCTCCCGCGATCCGCGTGCCGAAGATCGGGAGTCCGAGAAGGACGAGGAGCGTGAAAGCGTAAAGGCCCGGCGAGTACTGCAGGAGGATCCGGTAGTCGATCGCGAGAAACACGCCCGCGGCGACGAGGCCGAGGACCGCGAAGAGAATCTGCTTGCCGGGGAGGTCCCCCCGCGGCGTCCCCGCAGTCGTCGAGGCGACCATGGCGATGCCGATCGCCGTGAGGGCGATGACGGGAAAGAGCAGGCGCAGGTCGATCCGGCGGGGAAGGACCTCTGCCAGCCGCGACATCGCTCAGTTCACCCGCGCTCTCGCGCGGCCCACCGGGCGCGCGGCGACTTCAGCGAGCACTTCGGGCGTCGCGCCGCGGCTCTTCGTCACCCAGTATTCCGCGAGGCGGGCCGCGAGCGGCGCCGCGGCCGACGCGCCGTGCTCGCCGTGCTCGACGAAAACGACGGCGACGATCTTCGGGTCGTCGCGCGGCGCGAAGC
>JBGQDL010000107.1:0-13413 GCA_041495865.1 Thermoanaerobaculia bacterium
CCGCATCGCGATGCACCGCTCGCGCCCCGAGGTGCTGTTCATGCAGAAGCACTGGGACGTCATGCGCAGCGACGATGCCGGCGAGTCGTGGCACGAGGTGAGCGGGAACCTGCCGACCGACTTCGGGTTCGCGATCGACGTCCATGCGCACGAGCCGGAGACCATCTACGTCGTTCCGATCAAGAGCGACAGCGAGCACTTTCCGCCCGACGGAAAGCTGCGCGTCTACCGGAGCCGCGCCGGCGGAAACGAGTGGGAGGCGCTCACGGACGGTCTGCCGCAGCGCGACTGCTACGTCAACGTCCTGCGTGACGCGATGGCCGTGGACTCGCTCGATTCCTGCGGCGTCTATTTCGGCACCACGGGCGGGCAGGTCTACGCGTCGGCCGACGCGGGAGACACCTGGGCGCCCGCCGTCCGGGATCTCCCGGCCGTGCTGTCCGTCGAGGTCCAGACGCTGCCGTGATTCGAGTCGTCCTTCCGACGCATCTCAGGACGCTGGCGCGCGTCGAGGGCGAGGTGACGCTCGACCTCGAGGGCCTCGTCACGCAGCGCTCGGTCCTCGACGCGCTCGAGGCGCGCTACCCGGTGCTCCGCGGGGCGATCCGCGAGCACGTCACGGAGCATCGCCGGCCGTTCGTGAGGTTCTTCGCCTGCGCCGAGGATCTGTCGCACGAGCCGCCGGACGCGCCGCTGCCCGACGCGGTGGCGAAAGGCGCCGAGCCATTTCTGGTCGTGGGGGCGATGGCGGGGGGCTGATGCGACCCATTGGGAGTGTGAGGAGCCCGTTCAAGGACACCCGGGAAATCCCGAAAGGACCCGGCGCGAAGCACGAAGCGGAGGGCGTTCTCGAGATCCTGCCGGAATTCGAACCGGGGCTGACCGACATCGAGGGCTTCTCCCACCTCTTCGTCATCTGGGTCTTCGATCGCGCGGAGGGGTTCGAACTGATGGGAACGCCTCCGAGCGACGACCGGCCGCACGGCGTCTTCGCGACGCGCTCCCCGTGGCGTCCGAATCCCATCGGCCTGACGGTCGTCGAGCTTCTCCGCCGGGACGGCCCCGGCTGCACGTCCGGGGCGTCGACATGCTCGACGAAACGCCGATCCTCGACATCAAGCCGTACCTGTCGAGCGTGCCCCCGGAGGCGATACGGAACGGCTGGATGAAAGAGGCGGAAGCGCGAAGGCGCGCGCCGGACCTGAACCGGGCGTAGGCAGGGAGCGAAGCGCGTCCGTGGGATACGTCATCGGCGTGGCCCTTGCGCTTCTCGTGTCTGTCTTCGCACGGCTCGCGGGGTTCGACAGGGACCGCGCTTTCTACCCCGTGGTCCTCGCCGTGATCGCCTCGTACTACGTCCTCTTCGCGGTGATGGGCGGGTCCGTCCACGCGCTCCTGGTCGAAGTGCTCGTGATGACGGCTTTCGTGGTTGCAGCCGTCGTGGGATTCAAGTTCAGCCTCTGGGTCGTGGTGAGTGCCCTGGCGGCGCACGGCGTGTTCGATTTCTTCCACGCCCGTGTCGTGGCGAATCCCGGCGTGCCGCCCTGGTGGCCGGCCTTCTGTCTGGCGTATGACATCACCGCCGCCGGCTTCCTCGCGTGGCTTTCCCGGCGCGGGAACGGGGTGTCCGGCGGGCCGATCCGATCGGGCTAGGCGCGTCTTTCGGCTCGACCCAGCGCTCTGCCCACGCCGCCATGGCGTCAACCGCGGAAGCCAGCGCGCGGCCTTTCTTCGTGAGCGCGTACTCGACGCGCACGGGCGTCTCCGGGATGACCGTTCGCTCGACGATCCCCTCCTGTTCCAGCTCCTGCAGCCGCTCGCTGAGCATTCGATCGGTGATGTCGGGGATGGCGTACCGCAGCGTCGCGTACCGGCACCGCGAGCGGAGCAGAACGAAGACGATGGCCCCGGTCCACCGGCGCCCGATCAGCTCGATCGCCCGGTGAAAGCGGGTGCAGAGGATCAGGTCGGGCCGGGAGGGCGCTCGCGTCATCGCCGAGGTGAGGATAGCCGAGCGGATTCTCCGCGACAAGTAGCTACTTTACAAATAGTAACTATATTTAGTATATTGCTCTCCTTCGAGAGCGATTCGAAACGCCCTCCTCGAAAGGAGACTCCCGATGACGACCTCACGAACGGCCTCCAAGCGCGTTCTCACGATCGAAAAGGCCCCGCCCCGCCACTGGGTCGGGGACGGCTTCCCCGTGCGCTCGATGTTCTCGTACGACTCCGCCCCGGCCCTCAGCCCCTTCCTGCTCCTCGACTACGCGGCGCCCGTGGAGTTCCCTCCGGCCCTCGTCCCCCGCGGCGTGGGCGAGCACCCGCATCGCGGCTTCGAGACCGTGACCGTCGTCTATCAGGGCGAGGTCGCTCATCGCGACTCGACCGGGAACAAGGGCCGGATCGGTCCTGGCGACATCCAGTGGATGACCGCCGCCTCGGGCATCGTGCACGAGGAGATGCACGGCCGCGAGTTCACCGAGAAGGGCGGCACGATGGAGATGGTGCAGCTCTGGGTGAACCTGCCCGCGAGGCTCAAGATGTCCCCGGCCGGGTATCAGGACATCGTGAGTCGGCGGACACCGGTGGTTCCGCTGGCCGGCGACGCCGGCACCGTCCGGGTGATCGCCGGCGAGTTCGAGACGGCAAGGGGCCCGGCGCGCACCTTCACGCCGATCGACCTCTGGGACGTGCGGCTCCAGGCGAAAAAGACGGCGAGGTTCCGCGTGCCGGAAGGGCACGCGACCGCTCTTCTCTTCCTTCGGGGAGGCGGACTCGTCAACGGCGCGGACGCCGTCGACGAGGGAGAGCTCGCGGCGCTGGACCGCCACGGCGAGGAGATCTCGATCGAGGCCGGCGCCGATTCCACCGTCCTCGTTCTCTCGGGAGCCCCGATCGACGAGCCCGTCGCCGGCTACGGGCCGTTCGTCATGAACACCGAGGCCGAGATCCGTCAGGCGGTCCAGGACTATCGGAGCGGCCGGATGGGCAGTCTCTAACCTCGATTGCGCCCGGTCGGAAGGCCGGGCGCGACCGGTGCCTTGAGGCATCGGTCACGCAGACGAGCGTCTCCCAGGCGCTCCGTTAACGCCGCGAATACCTTCGTGGAGCCGCGCCACCGCAGCTCGTCCACATCGCGGAAGAGGGGCTCATCGGTCCTGAGCGTCGCGAGGTCCTTGAAAATGAGCGCCAGGTCGCGTTTGTCGCCCAGCACGGCAGGAGGGAACCCTTCTATCGCGCCGTGCCGGTTCAGGAGCCGTGCCGCCGTAACGCGACCGATCCCCGGAATGCCCGGGTATCCGTCGGCCGCGTCGCCGACGAGCGCGAGAAAGTCGGGAATCAAAACGGGCTCCACGCCGAACTTCTCGCGAACCCCTGCCGCATCGCGGATCGTCTTCCCCCTGCGGTCGGCCTGCACGACCCGGTCGCCTCGGACGCACTGCGCCAGATCCTTGTCGGGCGTCCAGATGCAGACTTTTTCGACGTCATCGCTCTCGGAGGCGATCCGCGCCGCGGAGGCGAGCGCGTCGTCGGCCTCCAGCTCGGTCATGGGCCAAACGGCCACTCCCATCGCGGCGAGGGCTTCCTCGAGCGGGTGAAACTGTGCGAGGAGCGCGGGCTCGACCCCCTCGCCTGTCTTGTAACCGGGCCAGAGGCGGTTGCGGAAGGATTCGATGACGTGATCGGTCGCCACTCCGACGTGAGTCGCTCCCTTCTCGATCATCTCCAGCAAGGTATTGAGGACGCCGATCACGGCGCCGAAGGGCGGGTCCACGCCCTTGCTGAAGCGGCGGAGGCCGTAGAAGTGGCGAAACAACTCGTACGTGCCGTCGACGAGATGGACGATCATGCGTTCGTCACCGCGGCTGCGCCGAAGATTCTCGCACGCGAACCCGCGGCCCTCGCGACATAGAATTCTCGCGGCGACATCCGATGCCTCTTCCCGCAGGAACTCGTCTCGGCCCCTACGAGATCCTCGCGCCTCTCGGCGCGGGCGGGATGGGGGAAGTGTATCGGGCGCGGGACACGCGCCTGAAGCGCGAGGTGGCGGTGAAAGTGCTGCCGGAGCGGCTTTCGGGGGACCGGGAGTATCGGGCGCGATTCGAGCGGGAGGCGAGGGCCGTGGCCGCCATCTCGCATCCCAACATTCTCGCGATCCACGATCTTGGCCAGGAGGACGGTCTCTTCTTCCTGGTCACGGAGCTTCTGGAAGGGGAGACCGTGCGGCAAAGACTGCTGCGCGAGCGACTTTCCTGGCGGAAGGCGCTCGAGATCGGGAGCGCGATTGCCGAGGGCCTTTCCGCCGCGCACGCGAAGGGCATCGTGCACCGGGACCTGAAGCCCGAGAACGTCTTCCTCACCTCCGAAGGTCACGTGAAGATCCTCGACTTCGGCCTGGCGCGGCCGGGCGCTGTTTCATCGGCCGCTCAGACCTTCGCGCCGACGGAATCCGTCGCGACAGAGGCGGGCACGACTCTCGGGACGGTGGGGTACATGTCACCCGAACAGGTGAGCGGCCAGCCGGCCGACGCGCGGAGCGACATCTTCTCGTTCGGCTGTCTGCTGTACGAGATGCTGACAGGGCGGCGAGCCTTCAGCCGGTCCTCGCCCGGCGAGACGATGGCGGCGATCCTCAGGGACCAGCCACCGGAGCCCTCGAAGGGAGCGCCGGATCTGCCGCCGGGCCTCGACCGCGTCGTGAGGCGCTGTCTCGAGAAGGCCCCCGGCGAACGGTTCCAGTCCGCGAGTGATCTGTCGTTCGCGCTCAAGGGGCCCGACAGCGCGGGGATTTCGGCAGCGGCGCCCGCGGCGTCCCTCGTCTCGCGGCATACCGCCCTTCTTCTCGCGGCAGCGGCAATCGTCCTGCTCGCGGCCGTGCTGGTCCTCCGGCTGTCGAGACGCGCCGGGGGGACGGGGCGGATCGAGTCGCTCGCGGTCCTGCCGCTCGCGAACCTATCGGGCGATCCGCAGCAGGAATACTTCGCCGACGGCATGACCGAAGAGCTGATCACGACTCTCGCCCAGATCGGCGCCCTGCACGTGAGCTCCCGGACCTCGGCCATGCGCTACAAGGGCACGCAGAAGTCCGTGCCGGAAATCGCGCGAGAGCTCCACGTCGATGCGGTCGTGGAGGGTTCCGTATTGCGCGTCGGGGACCGGGTTCGGATCTCGGCGCAGCTCATCCAGGCCCCGGCCGACAGGCACCTCTGGGCCTCGAACTACGAGCGTGACCTTCGCGACGTCCTGACCCTCCAAGGGGAGGTGGCCAGGGCAATCGCCGGCGAGATCGGGATCAGGCTGACGCCAGAGGAACGCTCACGGCTCGCTGACAAGAAGACCGTCAACCCGGAAGCCTATGAGGCGTACTTGAAGGGCCGCTATCACTGGTTCCGAGGCACGGCGCCCGACGCGCAAAAGAGCCTCGATTACTTTCAGCAGTCTGTCGCGAAGCAGCCGGACTACGCCATGGGCCACGCGGGCGTCGCGAATGCCTATGGCCAGATGGCCGGTTCAGCCTACGGCGTGCTCTCTCCGAAGGAAGCGTTCCCGAAGGCGAAGGTGGCGGCGATGCGGGCAGTGGAGCTGGACCCGACGCTCGCGGAGCCCTATGAGTCGTTGGCCTGGAGCAGCTTTATTTTCGACCGAGACTGGAAAACTGCCGAGAGCCAGTTTCAGCGGGCGCTCCGGCTGAACCCAAGCTACCCGGACGCGCATCATTCGTATGCGACGTTCCTGTCGAGAATGGGCCGATTCGACGAAGCCATCCGGGAGGTCAAGCGAGCACAGGAGCTCGATCCCCTCTCTCTCAGCGGCAACTCTCACGTGGGACTCGTCCTGCACCTGGCGCGGCGCGACGACGAGGCCATTCCATGGTTCCGCCGCGTGCTCGACATGGATCCGACCTTTCTCCGGGCGCACTGGGGGCTGGGGCTCGCCCTCGTTCAGAAAGGAAGACACGACGAGGCTATTGCCGAACTGAAGAGGGCTGTCGAGCTGTCGGGAGGCGGCGCGGGGCAGCTCGGGTCGCTTGGATACGCCTATGCGGTCGCCGGCCGCCGGGCCGAGGCGCTCGGGATCGTCGAGGAACTGAAGGAGAAATCGAGGGAGCGATATGTGCCGCCCGCGACCGTGGCCATCGTCTTTTCCGGCTTGGGCGAGAAGGGCCAGGCGCTGACATGGCTCGAGAAAGCCAACGAGGAGCGGGATCCCTGGGCCACTGGCCTCAAGGTGGAGCCCATGTTCGACTCGCTTCGGTCGGAGCCGCAATTCCAGGATCTCTTGCGCCGCGTGGGTCTCCAGCCCTGATCACGCCTCCCTGTCACACGCGGCGGCGCGCGTAAGGAGCAGCTCGCCTGGTCCTGGCCGGGCCGCGGCCGGCTCGGCGCTCAGGCGATCCCCAGCTCCGCGTTCAGGCGGCCGACGAGGTGCTTCCACGCGAGGTAGTAGACGGCCATGCCGATGGGCACCATCGGGAGGGCGAACCTCATCTGAATCGTGAAATCGTCCAGGAGTCGCGCCAAAGCCACGCCCCCCGGAATCAAGAGCAGGACGAGGGCCGCGCCGGTCGCCCTGCACGAATTTCTCGAGAAGATCCTCATCCGGGCCACCCACCATCGCCGCCTACCGTGTCTTACTCGGCGGCCGGCGGGAAGGTTCCGTTGAACCCCTCCTCAGCTGAACAGCGTGACGATCGACTTCGAGCGCTCCCTCGAGACGTTGCGGGTGGGCGGAGTCGCGGCGCGAGCGGCGCCGCCGACACGGGACGCGGCGACGAACGCGGCGAACTCGGCTGACGTCACGGGAGGGCTGAAGACGTAGCCCTGAATGCTGTCGCAGCCCTCGCGGACGAGCAGGCCCAGCTCCTCGCCGGACTCGACCCCCTCGGCGACGACTTCCATCCCGAGGCCATGGGAGAGCGCGATGATCGCGCGCGCGACGGCGGCGTTGCGCGGGTCCGTCTCGATGTTCCGAACGAACGAGCGGTCGATCTTCACCGTGCTCACGGGGAACCGCTTGACGTAGGCGAGGGAGGAGTAGCCCGTTCCGAAGTCGTCGATCGAGAGGCGGACGCTGAGCTTGCGGAGTTCCTCGATCGACTCGTTGATCGGCGCCGCCGAATCCATCAGGAGGCCCTCGGTGATCTCGAGCTCGAGCCGGTCCGGCGCGAGCCGGTTTGCGGCGAGGCAGGCGGCGACCTTCGACGCAAACCCCGGCTGGCTCAGCTGGCGCGCCGAGAGGTTCACCGCGATGCGGAGCGGCGGGAGCCCAGCGGCGTCCCAGGACACCACCTTCGCGCACGCCTTGTTGAGCACCCATTCTCCGAGCGGGACGATGAGGCCGGTCTCCTCGGCGACGGGGATGAACTCCGAGGGCGGGACCACGCCCCGCTCGGCATGGGTCCAGCGCAGGAGAGCCTCGGCGCCGATGACCTCGCCGGTCGCGGCGCGAACGATCGGCTGGTAGTGGACGCGGAAATTCCTGCGCAGGAGGGCCGCGCGCATCTGGCTCTCGAGGTGCATCCGCTGCTGCGCTCGGGCGTGGAGCTCGACCGAATAGAGCTGGTAGCCGTCCCGCCCGGCGTCCTTCGCGCGGTACATCGAGATATCGGCATTCTTGACGAGGGTCTCCGCATCCGTTCCGTCGGACGGGAAGAGGGCGATCCCGAGACTCCCCGTGACGACGAGCGTCTGGTCGTCGATGAGGAACGGCTCCCTAAGGGCGGCCAGGATCTTCTCGGCGACCTTAGCCGCGTCGGCCGGCGTGTTCAGGTCGGGGAGGAGGAACATGAACTCGTCGCCCCCGATGCGGGCGACGGTATCGCCTTCGCGAACGGCGGCCGACAGCCTACCGCTGGCCATCCCGAGAAGCCGATCGCCGAACGAGTGGCCGAGCGAGTCGTTCACGATCTTGAACCGGTCGAGATCGAGGAACATCACCGCGAGCCGGGTCTGATGTCGCCGGGCCTGAGCGAGGCCGAGCTTCAAGTGGTCGAGGAGGAGCGCCCGATTGGGCAGTTGCGTGAGCGGATCGTGGAACGCGAGGTGGCGGAGCCTCGCCTCGCTTTCCTTCAGGGCGCCGTCCCTGTTCTCGATTTCGGCCAGCATCTCGTTGAAAGCCCGTGTGAGGGTGCCGATCTCATCGTGGGCGCCCTCCTCGACGCGCACGACGAAGTTGCGATTCTGAGTGACGGTGCGGGCGGCGGAGACGAGATCGAGGACCGGCCGCGAGATCGTCTCCTGGAGTCGCTCCGAGAGCACGAACGCGATGAGGCCGCAGCCCAGAACGAGCGCGATGACGAAGGCGAGGGACGCGAGGTCGTCCACCATCCGCTTTCGCCGGTTCATCTGCTCGAACGCGAGGTTGAGGGCGAAGGCGAGGACGAGCGCGGTCCCCGTCGTCAGCATGATGACAGCCCGGAGCCGGGCGCGGAGGGTCAGGCGTGGCAGGAAGGTCACCGAACGCACCGCTCCTCGGAAGTGTGTCATTAGTGTTTCTCTGACACATGTAAAGCAACAGTAATGCCATATATGGCACGTCGATGGCAGATCTTGGCCTACAAGCCAAACGTCTGACTAATCAGTAGTTATACGTGTGCGCCTTGCCTTTTGGCCTTGGGTCGTGCATGGAAGTCCAAACGGGTTTTCCCCTACTAAATCGTGTCACTCATGCGGTCAAGGAACCGACGGAAGTCGCCGGCGAAATGTGGCGCGGCGGCGAGGACCAAGACCTGGACGGCGGCGATTCCGCCCTTCCAAGGTCGCGCGTTGCGTCCGAGGCGTTTGGGCCCCTAGATTCTCCGTAGGGGCCGCCCTCGAACGGGGCGTCGCCGGCGGCTCACGCCGTCTTCACGTCCGCGCCCCATTTTCGGCTTCGCCATTACCACGGCGACCGGGGGACATCATGAGCGACCGCGAAGTCATCCAGAGGGCGTACGAGGCGGATCTGACGACGATCTACGCAGTCTTCGGCTCCAACTTCACGACTGCGCTCGGCGACAAGCAGAAGGAGACCGAGGCGGAGGCGGGGTTCCAAAGAGCCGTCGCCCACGCCCGGCACGTTCGGGAACGGGCGCTCGCACTCCTCGATTAGGACTCGGACGCACGCGCGACGACTGCTGCGCGGGTGCTGTAATCCGCTGAGCAACATCAGGCGTGGGCGAGACGCTGCGCTCGACTCGGCTTCACCTTCGAGGTCGTGATCTTCTCGAGCGACCTGCCGATCTCCTGGACCGAGACGCCGGTCTTCACGAGGGCCTTCACCAGAAGGTCGATAGAAACAGACTTATCGGCCGCTTCCATCTTCGCGACGCGCGGCTGGCTCGATCGGACGATCTTCGCCACCTCGACCTGGCTCAGCCCGGCGCGCGTCCTCTGTGCCCGGAGCCGTTTTGCGAGCGCCACCTTCACCTCGATGATGGCCATGTCGTCGTCCGAGAGCCCGAGAAAGTCCTGAACCGTGACGGTTTTCCAGCCAGCGCTCTCGAGTCGGGCGGCCTTTCTGGCTTCTTTGCTTTCGCTCATTTTTCCTCCCGGACCAATCGCCGGTAATCGCGGATACGCTTTCGACAGACTTCCTTGACCTGTTTCGGTGTCTTCTTCGAGCCTTTCCCGAACACCTCGAGGATCGAGATCGCGTCCCGCTCGACCGCGTAGACGATCCTCCAGGCATGACTCCCGTCCTTGACTCTCGGCTCGTGACATCCGCTTTCGATCTCCGGCATGGGCCGCGACGCCGGCAATGAAAGCGCGATTCTTTCCTGGAGCTGCCGCAGGAGGAAGCCGGTCTCCCTCCGGGCTTCGACAGACATCGGCGGCGTTCTGATTTCGCCGTGGAGAATCCGAAGCGCCTTCGCCGCGAAAAGACTATATCAGAACTGATATCGCGACGCCGTCATACGCGTGCGGGCTCTACGTGCCGAATCGCTGTACCGGAGCTCTCGGATGCTTTGTAAAGTGGTGGAGCTGAACGGGATCGAACCCGCCCGCCTCGCGCGCTTCGCGCGCGCGAACTTCGTGAGGCGGGCTGGTCCGACTGATCTGAATGCGGAGAAGGATCTCCGCACCTCTCCAGGTCGACTGTTCTGACCCCGTTCAGCGCGAGGAACACCGACGACTGTGCTGGAGTATCCGGTGGAGTGAAATTCAATGGTGGAGCTGAACGGGATCGAACCGTCGACCTCCTGAGTGCGATTCAGGCGCTCTCCCAAACTGAGCTACAGCCCCACCCGTCCAGAGAGGGGCGGAGATTAGCGGGAAGGCGACGAGCCGTCAAACCACGGCGAGGGCGCCGGGGCTGGCGCGGCGCTTCTTCATCGGACGGGGGCGAGCCATTCCGGGAGCGGCGTCTCCTCCTCTTTCTCTTTGGGGCCGCGGAGAAGATCCCTGAGGCTCGTCCCCTGCAGGACGGCGCGTTCCTCGCGGTTCGCTTTCGAAAAGACCCGGTGCAGCGTCCGGGCGGCGGCGTCCTGGCCCGCCGGCACGGCCTGGAGCGCCGACTCTCCGATCGCACGGGCGACGGCGTAAAGGGAGATCGTCTCGGGCGCCCGCGCGAGCGCGACGTTCCCTCCCGAATCGGACGCGAGAAGGCCCTCGTGAAGGAGCGCCGCGACGAGCGGCGAGAGCTCCTCCTCCGGCCGGCCGATCTCGCGGGCGAGGGCGGCGCGCGTGCGCGTCGCGCGGTCGTTTTGCCACGCCGATGCCAGCACGAGCAGGAGGCGCACGGCCACGTAGAGGCGCCCCCCCTCCTCGGTGCGTTCGGGGGGCGTGTCGTGGTCGAGGAATTCGTTCCGGTACTGGATCGCGTGGGCGAGAGAGACTCCTAAGAGAAAGAGCGTCGTCATCATGCCGATCGCGACGACGAAGATGACGATGGCCGAAAGCGGGCCGTAGGCCTGGTTGAGATCCGTGAGGTGCGCGACGCTGCGCGCGAAGCCGACGCGCAGGAGCGTGAGCGCGGCGCTCACGAGGAAGGCCGCGATCACCGCCGGCCCCCAGCGCACGTACGAGCCCGGGAGCTTTCGGTAGAGGTAGACGAGCACGCCGAACGACAGGAGCGACCCGAAGGGACGGAATTCGCCGAGCGGCGCGCCGCTCTCGAGAAGAATCGATGTCAGGACACCGAGCGCGATGGGTCCGAGGATCATGACCGAGAGGGCCATGCCCAGCCGGCTGAGCGGCCGGCGCGGAGTCGCGGTGGAGCCCCAGAGGGCGCGGACGGCGCTCTCGACGAGGAAGAACGTGCGAAGCGACGTCACGAGGAAAAAGAGCGTCGCCGTACCCGAGACCGAGGTCGCTTTCGTGCCGAAGGCCTGCAAGCTGGTCACGAAGTCCCGCCCCGCCCCCGGAAGAAAGCGAAGCAAGCGATACAGACCCGTTCCCGATTGCCCGAGGAACACGGACGTGAGGAGAGTCACGCACGCGACGAGAGGCACGAGCGTGAGCAGGGCCGAGTAGGCGAGGCTCGCCGCGAGGTCGAAGCCGCGCGCGTCGAAGAATCGCCGCGCGGTCCCCACGAGGACCGCGCGCGCCAGAGGAGGAACCTCGTGGAGCCGCCAGCCGGCGAGCCGGGCCGGCGCCGCCCTGGAACGCATCGCGCGGCCATCGTACCTTCCCCTGACGCGCGGGCTGTGACAAGATCGCCGCCCCGAGGAGGTCGGACCATGGCAAACAGCACGGTCGAGGACGCTGCAAGAGTCGTCGAGCAGAAGATCGACGCGACACGCGAGGCGATGGGTGACAAGGCCGGCCGCCTGCGCGAGCGCGTGGGCGAGGTCGCCGATAACGTGAAGGCGCGCGCGGGCGCGCTCAGGGACAGGATCGCCGAGACGGAGTGGAAAGACGTCCAGTCGGGCGTGAAGAACTACGTGCGTGACAACCCCGGCAAGTCGGTCGCGATCGCGCTCGGCGTCGGCTTCGCGCTCGGACTGCTTCTGCACAGGAGAGACGACTGATGGAGGACGCCGAGGTTCGCCCTCCGGCGCCCCACGGCGCCTCGCCGGACGGCCCGGTCGGACGGCCCGGAGAGCCCTTCGACTTTTTCCCGAAGGACATCGACTGGCAGAAGGCGGCTCTCGACACCGTGCAGCGCCACCCCCTGCCGTGCCTCGTGGGCGCGGCGGCCGTCGGGTTTCTCGTGGGCCGCTACCGCGGGCGCGCGCTCGTGGGCGCTCTCGCCGCGGTCGCGACGAACATGCTCCTGCGCCAGCTCGGCAAGTCCTTCGCGGCCGGCGACCTGTAAGAAGAAGAATAGAGAGAGGATTTTCTTAGGAAGACGAGAACAAGAGAATAAGAATACGGTCTTCCTCTTCTCTCTTCCTCTTTCGAGCAAGAAGAATACATCCCCTTCCATCTGAGTAGACTCCGCATCATGGAGAAAGCCGCGAAGGCTCATCCGTCGATTCTGACGTTCGCGTCGTCGGCGGGTTGAGCGTGCAAGCTGGGTCAGTCTGACCTGGTGAAGCTGCTGGGTGCGTTGCCGCGGACTCAGGACCCGCGTGCTCTCGTCGGATTCGACTCTTCCGACGACGCGGCGGTGTTTCGTCTCGGCTCCGCCGACGACCCCGATCCGGAGACGCTGCTCGCCACGACGGACTTCTTCACGCCCGTCGTGGATTCTCCCTTCGACTTCGGACGGGTCGCGGCCGCGAACGCCCTCTCGGACGTCTATGCGATGGGGGGCGAGGCGCTCTTCGCGCTCAACCTCGTGGGCTTCCCGGTCAAAGCGCTCCCGCTCGAGGTGCTCGGCGAGATCCTGCGCGGCGGCGCCGAGGTGGCGCAAAGTGCGGGAGTCCCCGTCCTCGGCGGACACTCCGCCGACTTCGACCTGCCGGTCTACGGCATGGCCGTCACGGGCCGCGTGCGCCTCTCGCGCCTGCGCCGCAACGTGGGCGCGAGGCCGGGAGACGCGCTCGTCCTGACGAAAGCGGTCGGAACGGGAATCCTGACGTCGGCGATGCGGGCCCGCGTCCTAAGGGAGAGCTCTCTCTTCTCCGTCCTGAGGAAGAACTCCGGGCCGTCGGAGGAGGAGGAGCGTGCCGTGATCGCCTCGATGACGCGCCTGAATCGCGCGGCGGCGCGTGCCGCCGACGCCTTCACGATTTCGGCCTCCACGGACGTCACGGGATACGGGCTTCTCGGCCACCTCAAGGAGATGCTCGGCTCGGGCGGCGTCTCGGCCGAGGTCTCGGCCGGAGCCGTGCCGCTTCTGCCCGGCGCGCGCCGGCTCGCCGACGCCGGGATCGCGCCCGACGGCAGCCACCGCAACCTCGCCGCGGCCCGGCCCGTCCTCGAGGTCGCGCCGGTCGTCTCGTAGACGGATCTTGTCATTCTGTTGTAATATTTTTTTTTATTTTTACTGCTATTAGCGTTTTCTTCAGCATTTGGTTCAGTGTTTGACTACTCGATGCTCGTGATC
>JBGQDL010000108.1:0-13293 GCA_041495865.1 Thermoanaerobaculia bacterium
CGGTACATGTCGTCGAACATCAGCATCCACGAGTAGTTGCCGTCCAGCTTCGGCATCCACGCGTAGCCGAAGTCGTTCTCTTTCGTCGCCTTGGCGCCCCACAGCGACTTCAGGAGCGAGGTCATGAACTTCGGGTAGTTCTGCCAGTAGTTCATCGACGCCCAGGGCTGTTTGTTGAGCGTCGTGGGCGTCGCCTGCTCGAGGTAGTCCTTCAGTGTGCCCATGGTGGACGACGGCGTCTTGAGGTAGCCGGGCAGGATCTCGGTGTTGCCGCCCATGTCGGTCGCGCCCTGGATGTTGGAATGCCCGCGCAGCGCGTTGACACCGCCGCCGGGCCGCCCGACGTTCCCGAGGAGGAGCTGGAGCATCGCCGCGCACCGGATGATCTGCACGCCGACGGAATGCTGGGTCCAGCCGAGGGCGTACATGATCGTGCCGACCTTCTGGGCGTTTCCTGTGGACGTCACGATCTCGGCCACCTTCAGGAACGTCTCTTTCGGGACGCCACAGATCCGCTCCACCATCTCGGGGGTGTAGCGGTCGACGTGCTTCTTCAGGAGCTGGAAGACGCAGCGCGGGTTCTCCAGCGTCTCGTCGATCATGTAGGCCTTCGTCTTCGCATCCGGCTCGTAGGCCCACTGTGTCTTGTCGTACTCGCCCTTGGCCGCGTCGAAGCCGGAGAAGAGGCCGTCGGTGAAAGCGAACTTCTCTCCGATGACGTAAGGCGCGTTCGTATGGAGCTTGACGTAGTCCTCGTGGAAGCGCTTCGTGTCGATCGCATACCGGATGAGGCCGAGGAGGTAGGCGATGTCGGTCCCGGCGCGGATCGGGGAGTAGACGTCGGCCACGGCCGCCGTGCGCGTGAAGCGCGGGTCGACGGCGACGAGCTTCGCGTTACGCGTCTTCTTGGCTTCGATGGCCCACTTGAAGCCGCAGGGGTGGTTCTCGGCGGGGTTCCCGCCCATGCACAGGATGACGTCGGCGTTCTTGATGTCGACCCATCCGTTCGTCATCGCTCCGCGCCCGAACGTGGCGGCCAGACTGGCCACCGTGGGGCCGTGTCATACCCGGGCCTGGGTGTCCCGGTACGTCACCCCCCACGACGCGCTGGCCTTCCACTGCAGGAAGTTGAACTCGTTCGTGTCGGTGCAGCCGCCGATCATGATCATCCCGGGATTCCGGTTGACCGTCTGCCCCTTCGCGTTCTTCTCGACGAAGCACTTGTCGCGGGTCGTCTTGACGTGCTTCGCGATCTGCGCGATCGCGTCGTCCCAGGAGATGTCCTCCCACTTGTCGGAACCGGCTTTTCGAACCTTCGGGCTGGTGATCCGCTGCTTGTGGGTGATGTCTTCCTTCAGGGTGATGCCCTTCGGGCAGAGCGTGCCGCGGTTGATCGGATGGTCGGGATCGCCCTCCACGTGGACAACGGAGGCGGTGGCGTTCTTGGCCTTGTCTCCCAGCGTGTGGATGATCACGCCGCACGAGACCGCGCAGTAGGGGCACGTGCTGCGCGTTTCAGTCGTGCGCGAGATCTTGAACTCGCGCATCTCCGCCCGCGCCTCGTGGAGATCGAACCCGAGGGCGAGACCCCCGCCCACGGTCCCCGCCTTAAGGAAAGTACGTCGGGTGAGGCCCATCACGTCCTCCTCATGTTTATGGCTGCTGGACGCAGAGCAGACCGCTTTTCGACGGCGCTGTCAAGGGATTCCGCTCCCGCGCTAACGCGCGAAATCGTGAAAGAACGTGTTCAAATTCGCGGGCTTGCCGTCAGCGCGAGCCGTCCGCGGTCGTGAGAACGCCGTAGAGGTCCGGCCGCCGGTCGCGGAAGAAACCCCACGAGGCGCGGTCCCTCCTCACGGCGGCGAGGTCCACGGTCCCGACGGCGACGCCCTCCTCGTCGCGCGACAGCTCGGCCAGCTTCTCGCCGCGCTGGTTCGCGATGAAGGACGACCCGTAGAAGACCTGGCCGCCCTCGTTCCCGACGCGGTTCGCCGCGACGACGGGCGCCACGTTCGACACGGCGTGCCCGAGCATGGCGAGCTGCCACAGGTCGCGGGTGTCGAGGGTCGGGTTTTCGGGCTCCGACCCGATCGCCGTCGGATAGAGGAGGACGTCGGCCCCCGCGAGGAGCATCGCGCGCGCCGCCTCGGGAAACCACTGGTCCCAGCAGATGCCGACGCCCAGAGGCACGGACTTCGTGCGACACGCCAGGAAGCCCGTGTCGCCCGGGCGGAAATAGAACTTCTCCTCGTAGCCCGGGCCGTCGGGGATGTGGCTCTTGCGGTAGATCCCCATCACCGTGCCGTCGGCGTCCACCATCGCGAGGCTGTTGTAATAGGCGGGGCCGGCCCTTTCGAAGAACGAGACGGGGATCGCGATGTGAAGCTCCTTCGCGAGCGCCGAAAAGCGCGCGATCGTGGGATGCCCCTCGGCGGGCCTCGCCCACGCGAAGAACTCGTCCCTCTGCTTCGCGCAGAAGTACGGGCCCTCGAAGAGCTCGGGCGGCAGGACGACCGCGGCCCCCTGCCGGGCCGCCTCGCGCACGAGCGCCTCCACCTTCGCGACGTTCTTCTCGAGGGGGCCGCCCAGCGCGCACTGCACCGCGGCTAGGGTGACGTTCTCGGGAGCGGTCATGCCGGGACCTGCTGCGTGATGCAGTGAAACGCCCCGCCGCCTTCGAGGAGGTCCCGGGCGGGGACGGAGACGGTGCGGCGCGTGGGGAAGAGCTTCGCGACGCCCGCGGTGGCCGCCTCGTCGTTCGGGACGCCGTACGCGGGGACGACGACCGTCGTGTTGGCTATATAAAAATTCACGTAGCTCGCGGGCATGACCTCGCCGCGCGCGTCGAGGACGAGGCCGGGTGAGGCGATTTCGGCGATGCGCAGGACCCGGCCCTCGGCGTCCCGGAAGGACGCGAGATCGCGCGCGACCTGACGGAGCGCGTCGCGGTTCGGGTCGCCTCGCCCGGCCGGGCTCATGCACACGACGACGCCGGGCGCCACGAAGCGCGCGAGCGTGTCCACGTGGCCGTCGGTGTGGTCGCTCCGGAGGCCGTCGCCGAGCCAGAGGACGGTCGTGACACCGAGCGCGTCCCCGAGCCCCGCTTCGGTCGCCTCCCGGGACATCCCGGGGTTGCGATTCGGATTGAGAAGGCACTGGCGCGTCGTCAGGCAGGCGCCCTCGCCGTCGACCTCCACGGAGCCGCCCTCGAGCACCCACGGGAAGCGGAAGACCGGAAGGGACGCCGCCTCCGCGATGCGCGACGACACGCCGTCGTCGCCGGGAAGCACGTACTTGCCGCCCCAGCCGTTGAAGCCAAACGAGGCCGTGGCTCGCATGCCTCCGGGACCCGTCAGAAAGACGGGGCCCGTGTCGCGCAGCCAGATGTCGCCGAACGGGATGCGGTGGAAGCGCGCGCCGAGACCCGCCAGGGCCGCCTTCGCGGCCGCCTCGTTCTCGCGGTCCGGCACGAGGACGTCGAGCCGTTCGCCGCGCGGGCCGCCGGTCGCGGGGTTCATGTCCGCGATGGCCGACGCGAACGCCGTGAAGGCCGAGCGCACCTTGGCCAGCGCGTCGCCCCAGAGGTCTTCATGGCTCGGCCACGCGAGCCAGACGGCCTCGTGCCGGTCCCATTCGGCGGGTTGCCGGAACCCCGCCGCGCGCGGAGTCGTCACGGCGAGAGCCGTCTTCGTCGACATCGGGGGAACTATAGAGCAGGGAACGCGCTGCCGAACCCGCTACAGGTACCGCTCCTTCAGCAGGCCGACGTGGTGTGCGACGTGACCCGCCGCGATCCACGCGAGCGCCCTCACGCTGAACGGGTTCCCGCTCGCGATGCCGGTCCGCGCCCAGGCCGCGTCCGGCAGGTTGCGGAAGAAGATCGACGTCGCCGCCCGGACGGCCGCGAATTCCTCGACGTGGCGCGCCCAGGCGATGTCGTCGGCCCCGGCCGCGGCGACCGCGATCTCCTGCTCGAAGCTCGGGAGCGGGGTATCGAAGCCGCGCGCGAACCAGAACGCCCGGAAGACGAAGAGCCGCTCCCCGTCGTTGATGTGGCCCAGGACCTCGCGCATGCTCCACTTGCCGGGAGCGTAGCGGTGGCGGGATTTCTTCTCGGAGATGTCCTCCAGGAAATTCCGCGTCTTCTTGAGCTGGCTTTCGAGGGTCTTGCGGATGTCGCCGGGAGGAACCTTGTCGATGTACGTCGAGTAGTACGGCACGGCCTCCTGGGCTTTGGGCTTCATGGCCTGGGTGTGCGGCATGTGAGTCTCCTCCGTGGAACCGGCGGGGCGATAATCCGCCACCATGCGCAAAGCTTCAAGAGTCCTCCTCCCGGGTCTACTCGCGTTCGCCGCGCTCGCGGTCCTCGCCGCCGACGCACCCGTCACGCCCGCGCAAGAGGCGGCCGCGAAAAAGATCACGCCCGAGATCCTCCGCTCGCACATCCGCTTCCTCTCGTCGGACCTCCTCGAGGGACGCGGGCCCGCGACGCGCGGCGACCAGCTTGCCGAGTCTTACCTTCAGTCACAGATGGAGGGACTCGGCCTGAAGCCCGGCGCGCCCGGCGGCGGGTGGATCCAGAAGGTCCCGCTCGTCGGCATCAAGCGAGTCTCTTCGGATCCCGCGATCTTCAAGTCCGGCCGGGGTTCCGTGACCGGCACGCTGGGCGAGAACTTCGTGGCCGTCTCCGGCGTCCAGAAGCCGGAGTCGAAGATCGACGCCGCGGAGATCGTCTTCGTGGGCTACGGCATCGTCGCGCCCGAATACGAGTGGGACGACTACAAGGACGCCGATCTCAGGGGCAAGGTCCTCCTCTTCATGAACAGCGATCCGGAGGGGAATCCGGCCGAGCCGAACCTCTTCGCGGGGAAGACGCGCCTCTGGTACGGCCGCTGGGACTACAAGTACCTCATGGCCGCGAAGAAAGGCGCCGTCGGCGCGATCGTCATTCACACGACGCCTTCCGCCGGCTACGGCTGGCAGGTCATCCAGACGTCGTGGTCGGGCGAGCAGTTCGAGCTGCCGGACGACGGCGCGCCGCGCCTCGCTTCGAGGATGTGGGCGACGGGAGAGCTTTCGAAGAAGATCGCGGAGCTTGGCGGCAAGGACCTCGATGCGCTCCGCGCCGCGGCCGAGAGCCGCTCGTTCCGGCCGGTGCCGCTCGGCGTGACTTTGTCCGTCGCGCTCACGAGCGAAGTCGGACAGAAGGAGTCCGGCAACGTCATCGGCGTCCTGCCAGGCTCGGATCCGAAGCGCGCCGGCGAGGCCGTGATCTACACCGCGCACCATGATCACCTCGGGCTTCGCGTGGGCGCCAAGCCGGGCGCGGACGCGATCTACAACGGCGCCCTCGACAACGCCTCCGGCGTGGCGACGATCCTCGCCGTCGCGGGCGCCTACGCGGATCTCGAAAGGGCGCCCGCGCGCTCGGCGTACTTCGCGTTCGTGGCGGGGGAGGAGCAGGGTCTTCTCGGCTCGGAATACCTCGCGAAGCACCCGCCCGTTCCCGCCGGGCGCATCGCGGCGAACATCAACGTGGACGGCATCGGCTGGTTCGGCCGAACGAAGGAGATCGTCCTGATCGGCAAGGGCAAGTCGTCGCTCGACGCCGACCTCGAGGCCATCGCGAAGGTGCAGGGCCGGCGCGTCGAGGGCGACCAGTTCCCCGATCGCGGTACGTTCTATCGCTCCGACCAGTTCAACTTCGCGAGGATCGGCGTTCCGGCCGCGTACCTGAAAAAGGGGACCGACGTCGTCGGAAAGCCGCCCCTCTTCGGCCGCGAGCAGGAGGAGCTCTACGAGAAGAACGATTACCACCAGCCGTCGGACGAGCTCAGGGAGTCCTGGGACTACTCGGGCGCGGTCGAGGACGCCCGGCTGGCCTTCTGGCTCGGCTGCCGCGTGGCCGACGCGCCCGCGATGCCGCTGTGGAAGAAGGGCGACGAGTTCGAGGCGGCACGGCTGAAGGCGGTGGGCGACGCGCGTTAGAACGGCCGGACAGGGCCCGGAAGAATGCGGCGCCTACCGCCGGGCCGGGAAAGCGCAGCCCTTCGCCAGCGGACACGCGTCGCAGGCCGGCGTCGTCCTCGTGCACAGCTCCTGCCCGTGCGTCTTCAGGAGCTGGTGCCCGGCGACGAGCCATCCGTTGTCGTCCGGCAGCTCCGGTCTGGCGGCCTCCGCGGCCGAGCGGTACGTCTTCGCGTAGCTCTTGTCCTCTTGGGCGAAGCCGAGGCGCACGAGGACGCGCAGCCCGTTCGATTCGGGCGCGAGGGTGACGGCGCCGCCGGCGGCGAGAAGCAGCTTGCCGGCGCCGGGGTCGCCGATCCCGGGGAACCGCTTGAGGGTTCTGCGGGCGGCGGGGCCGCCCTGCCGCGCGAGGCGGCGCAGCTCGGGAAGCCCGACCTCGCGCGCGATCTCCGCCGCCTCGAGGAGCTTGTTCGCGCGCTCGGGGGGGCGCATGCCGCCCGTCCGGATCGCCTCGACGAGACGCTCGTATGGTGCGCCGAGGATGGACTCCGGCGAGAGGCCGACGCGCGACTTCAGCGAGCGGAACACTTCGCCCCGCGTCGCGTCGTCCACGAGATAGGCGGCGTTCTCGTGGAGGACGAGCTCCCACGGATCGCGCGAGGGGAACGGCTTGGGCGCACCGTAGAGGCGCTGGAGGGCGGCGACGACATCCTTCAGCTTCGGCCGGGCGGGCATGGCCCCGCAGAATAAGGCTTCCTCTTTCGAATAACTGGTTCATGATGCGCCCCGCGAAATGAAGAGCACCGACCCGCGCATCGACTCGAAGATCGCGAAGGCGGCAGACTTCGCGAAGCCCATCCTTCGCCATCTCCGCGAGCTCGTCCACGAGGCCTGCCCCGAGACCGAGGAGACGTTGAAGTGGAGTCACCCGTCGTTCGTGTATCGGGGGAAGATCCTCTGCGGGATGGCGGCGTTCAAGGAGCACTGCACGTTCGGTTTCTGGCACCAGGGCATGGAGGCCGTGCTCGAGAAATCCGGCGTGAAAAGCGATGCGGCCTGGGGAAGCCTCGGCCGCCTCACGGACCTCGCCGACCTGCCCTCTGACGAGGCGCTTCTGCGCTGCATCCGGACGGCCGCCTTGCTCAACGAGTCGGAAGCTCCCGCCCGCCCGCGTCCGGTCCGGAAACCCGTGGCGCCGCTTCGCGTGCCGGCCGATCTCGCGGCCGCGCTGAAGAAGAACAGGAAGGCGGCCGCGACCTTCGAGAAGTTCAGCCCCAGCCACCGGAACGACTACGTCGAGTGGATCACCGAGGCCAGGCGCGACGAGACGCGTGCCAAGCGCCTCGCGACGACGCTCGAGTGGCTCGCGGAAGGCAAGTCCCGGAACTGGAAGTACGAGAAATGCTGAGGTCAGAAAGGGAGAGCTCATGAACACACGCGAGTACTACATCCAATGCTTCAAGGCCGAGGTCCCGAAGTTCGTCCGCGTCCTGAAGGCCGTGCCTCAGGACCAGGCCGCCTATCGGCCCCATCCGCGCTCCATGTCCGCGGGCGATCTCGTGTGGCTGCTCGCCAGCGAGCTCCGCGACGCGTGCGAGCTCGTCGACAAGGGCCAGGTGAACTATGTCCAGAAGCCGGCTCCCGCGCTGGCCGAATCTCTCTCCGCCTACGAGAAGAACGCGGCTGCGCTCAAGAGACGCCTCGCGAAGGTGAAGGACGCCGGGTGGAAGAAGAAAGCGCGCTTCCTCATGGATGGGAAGGTCGCATGGGAATCCTCGCTCGGCGACATGCTGTGGGGCTTCCTCTTCGACGGGATCCACCACCGCGGCCAGCTCTCGACGTACCTCCGGCCCATGGGCGCGAAGGTGCCTTCGATCTACGGGCCTTCGGCGGACGATCCGGGGATGTGAACGGGAAGCGCGGCGCGAGGAAGGCTCTGATAAGCTCCCCGGCATGAAGCGCCTGAGTCTCCCTCTCGCCGTCCTCCTCGCGTTCTCGACGCTCGCAGCGGCAGATCAGCCGGCCGTCGGCACCAAGGCCCCCGCCGTCTCCCTCCCGAGCCAGGAGGGCGCGACGGTCACGCTCGACCAGAACAAGGGGAAGTGGATCGTCCTCTACTTCTACCCGAAGGACTTCACGTCGGGCTGCACCGTGGAGGCCCACAACTTCCAGCGGGACTTCGCCAGGTACGAGAAGGCGAACGCCGTGATTCTCGGGGTGAGCGTCGACACGGTCGACTCTCACAAGGGGTTCTGCGCGAAGGAGGGGCTCGCCTTCAGGCTCCTCTCGGACGCGGACATGGCCGCCTCGAAAGCCTACGACTCCCTCGCGACGTACAACGACAAGACGTACTCCGCGCGGAACACCTTCCTCATCGACCCTTCGGGAGTGATCCGGAAGGTCTACGTGAAGGTGAACCCGGCGACGCACAGCGACGACGTGCTCGCTGATCTCGCGGCGCTTCAGGCCTCGAAGTAGTCGGCCCGCCTTCCGCCCGCGGCTGAAAGGGAAACCTCGGGCACCACGGCTCCGTGAGGGGCGGCTGCGGCCGAGCACTCCATATTGTGCGGCTGTCCACGTGGTCTCTCCTCGCGGCGGCGCTCCTGGTTTCGGGGCGAGCGGCGGGCGCGACGAAGGGCGACCTGCTCGACACCGCGGTCAGGGCCGCGGACCGACTCCCGACGATCAGGGCCGAGGGGCGAAGCTGGGAAGACGTGCCGTATCTGGTGGGCCTCCTCCTCCTCGCCGAGCAGCTCGACGGGCGGGCGCCCGGCTCGGGACGAGCCTGGATCGATCGCGTGACGGCGGTGATCGGCGGCGGAGACGCACCCCTCTTCCACGGCGACTCCGCCGGCTACGCCCAGGCCGCCATGGATCTCTACCGGCTCACCGCGCCCACCGACACGGCCGGGAGGGCCGGCCTTCTCGAGGCCACGGTCGGGCCGATCGAGTTCGCGGCCCGGGCGATCCGGGTCACGCCTTCGAGCGGCCCTCCGGTCACGCCCTGGTGGGTGGACGGCGGTTACGGGACGCGCTTCTGGGTGGATGACCTCTTCACCCTGCCTCCCGGACTCGCCATGCGTGGCGCGAGCCGCGACGGACTCCCCGCGGATCCTCAGGCGCGCGACCTCGCCTATGAATGGATCGAGAGCTATCTCTTCGACCACCGTCCCGAGGCGACGGACGGCGCGGCGGCGGCGGTGCCCTCGCAACGCCTGCGGGCCGGGCCGCTCCTCTGGGACCCCGGCCTCTCGCTCTTCCGCCACGATCCGGGCTCCGGCGCCGGGAGCTACTGGGGGCGCGGCAACGGATGGGCGGCGTGGGGGCTCGCGCGTTCGGCCCGCTACCTCGACGCTCCGTACGGGGGCGGCCGGTACGAGGAGGTCGTCGACCGAGTCGGGATTCGCGAAGTGCTCGCGCGCCTCGCGAGCGCGCTCGCCGCGCGCCGTTCGGACGACGGCGGCTGGCCGACGGATCTCGCGCACCCCGAGGCCTGCCCCGCGGGCGAGACTTCGGCGACCGGTCTCATCACCTACATGCTGGCGAAGGGCGTCGACGAGGGATGGCTGGACCGCCCCGCGTTCACCCCGGTCATCTTGAAAGCGTTCTCCCTTCTCCTCCACCGGCTCGACCCGCAGGCCGATCTCGCCGGCATCCAGCCGCCCGGGACAGGTCCCGATTGCGGGGTGACGGCGTCGACGGACCCGGCGGTGGACGTCTCGTACGGGGTGGGAGCGTTTCTTCTCGCCGCATCCGAAGTCCTGAAGCTGAAGGACGCCGACCTTGCGACGCTGGAAGACGTGGCGTCGCGGCCGGTCGATCGCGCGCCCACCGGGCGGACCTGGCTCGTCGCGCTGCCCGACGGGTGCGACCGGCCCGAGGTGAGACTGACCAATGCCGGAGCGAGTCCCGTCCATGCGCGCCTGGAAACCGGAAGCGGGACGCTCGCCCGATCCCAATCGGCGGACGTCGCGCCGGGTGGCGCGGTCCTTCTCGGGGTTGCGCGCGCCGGCGCGGAGGATGCGCCCCTCGTCTTCACGCTCCGGGCGGACGGCGACCTCGCCGTTCAACCGCGGGCGGTGTGCGGAGAGGTCACCACCGTGGACGGCGGGGACGAGCCTTTTCTCCGCCCCCGGTCGAGGCGCGCGGGAATCGCCGTTCCGCTCTGGACGGCGCTCGCCGAGGGAGAAGCCACGACTCTCGTTCAAAGGGACGAGGGTTTCATCGAGCTGGGCGGAAAGAACACGTCCCCCGGCCCGGGATCGATGGTCCTGGAGATCCATGACGCGGGCGGGAACCTCGTGGAGCGGTTCCTGCTGGAGCTGCCTCCGGGCGGCGCGGTCCTGACGACCCGGTTCGTACCCGAGGGATCGAGCATCCTCCTCTCGAACGCGTCCGAAGGCGCCGCCCTCGTGCCGCTGATGTTTGGAGTCGCCACTCCTGTCCCGTAGGCTCTGCCTCCTGAGGAGCCGACGTCATGAGAATGGACCTCCACACCCATTACTACCCGTCTCGCTATTTCGAGACGATTCGCGACACGCCGTCGGACTTCTCCTTCGGCACGGACCCGACGGGGCGGACGATCATCAGGCATCGCGGCGCCCGCTTCTTCGGTATCACGCCGCCGATGACAGACCCGGCGCGCCGCCTCGAGGACATGGACCGGGTCGGGATCGACGTCGAGGTCATCTCGCTTTCGACGCCGAACGTCTTCTTCGCGGACGCGCCCGCGCAGCCCGGCGTTGCGCGGATGGTCAACGACGCGTATGCCGAGCTGATCGCGGTTCACCCGAAGCGCTTCAAGGGCTTCGCGTCGATCCCCATGGACGCGCCGGACGCGGCCCTGAAGGAGCTCCACCGGGCCATCGACGGGCTGAAGCTGAACGGGGTCATCCTTCTGAGCAACATCCAGGGGCGTCCGCTGACCGCGCCCGCGTACCGCCCGTTCTTCGACGAGGCGAACCGGATGGGGCTCTGCATCTTTCTCCACCCGATGCTCCCGGCCCATTCCGAGCCGTTCAACGAGTACGTCCTCGGGCCGCTCGTGGGCTTCCCGTTCGACACGACGCTGGCCGTGGCCCGGATGTGCTTCGACGGGCTTTTCCGCGACTTCCCGGACATCAAGTGGATCATCGGCCACCTGGGCGGAGCGATCCCGTACCTCATGGAGCGGCTGGACAACGGGTTCCGGGACTTCGCCGAATGCCGCGCGAAGCTCGACGAGCTGCCGAGCGTCTCTCTCAAGCGCCTTCACTACGACACCGTCTCCTTCAGCCCGTACGCGCTGAGCATGGTGCGGGACCTCGTGGGCACGGACCACATGGTCATGGGGAGCGACTATCCGCACATGCTCGGCTCCATCGACCGGGCAGTCTCCTCGATCGAGGGCCTGAACATCCCCGCCGGCGAGAAGGAACGGATCTTCAGCGGGACCGCGCTCTCCATCCTGAACAACGTCTGAGCCGTCCGCGTGGCCGAACCCTCCGCGCCGCGACTCGTCAGAGCCGTCGGGCTCGCCGGCCTCACGGCGATCTCGGTCAACGGCGTCGTCGCGTCCGGCATCTTCGTCCTGCCGGCCACGGTGGCCGCGCTCGCGGGGCCGGCGAGCCCGGCCGCGTACTTCGTGGCGGCCGCCCTCATGTCGCTCGTCGTGGTCTGCTTCGCCGAGGCGGGAAGCCTGCTCGGGGAGACGGGAGGCCCCTACGTCTATGCGCGCGAGGCGTTCGGGCCGTTCACCGGCTTTCTCGTCGGGTGGATGTTCTTCATCACGCGTCTCGCCGCGACGGCCGCGATCGGAAACGCCTTCGTGGCCTATCTCGGCTACTTCTGGCCGGCGGCAGCTCGGGGCCCCGGGCGCGTGGCTGTCGTGACGCTTTCGATCGCCCTCCTCGCGGCGCTCAACGTCATCGGGATTCGCTCCGGCGCGAGGGTCGTGAACGTCCTCACGATCTCGAAGCTGGTCCCGCTGTTCCTCTTCGTGTCGGTCGGCCTCTTCGCCGCGGACCCGAGCCGATACCGGCTCCTCGCGCTTCCGCCGGCGGCGGCCCTCCAGCAGGCGAGCCTCCTTCTCGTCTTCGCGTTCGGGGGCTTCGAGAACGCGAGCGTCCTCACGGAGGAGGTGAAGGAACCGAGGCGGCAACTGCCGATCGCGCTCGTCGCGTCCATCGGGCTGGCGGCGGTGCTCTACGTGCTCATCCAGATCGTGGCGCTCGGAACGCTGCCCGGCCTCGCAACCGACCGCACGCCGCTCGCCTCGGCCGCGGCGATGTTCCTGGGGCCGGGAGGCGCGGTCCTGATGACGGTCGCGGCCGTGCTTTCGACCCTCGGCTCGACGAGCGCCCTCGTGCTCGTCGGGCCGCGCATCCTTTACGCCTTCGCGCGCGCGGGCCAGCTTCCGGCCCCGCTCGCGCGAATCCACCCGCGCCATCTCACGCCTCACCTGGCCATCGCGGTCTTCGCCTCGATGGCTTGGGCGGTCACTCTCGCCGGCACGTTCGCGCAGCTCGTCGTCGTCAGCGCCATCGCGCGCCTCGTCTTCAGCGCCGCGACCTGCCTCGCGCTTCCCGTCCTGAGACGCCGGTTTCCGGCCGCGCCGTTCCGGGTCCCCGGAGGCATCACCATTCCCGCCGTCGCGACGGCTCTTTCGCTCTGGCTGCTGTCGAGCATCTCCCGCGATCAGGCCGTCGGCGGCGGACTCGCCGTCCTTCTCGGGCTGGCTCTCTATTTCCTTTTCGGCCGTCGGTCCGCGCCCCGCTGAGCCTTTACTTCTTCGTCTCCTTGCCCTCCATCACGGTCGTCCATTTGCCCTTGTCGTCCGCCATGGACCACGAGAAGGAATAGGAAGTCGGCGAGATCTCCTTCATGACGTAGCGGCTCTTGATCACCTTGCCGTTCATCTTCGACGAGCTCGTGTAGGTCCACGTGCCGTCCTTGAGCGTCCCTTTCCCGGAGTCGCCCATGCCCGTGCTGTCGATCCCGTAGTACGTGTAGGCCTTGTCCTCCGTGTTGTAGCCGAGAATGCCGAGGCTCTTCATGTCCCCCATCGGGGTCTTGCCTTCGCCGGTGCACTTCAGGAAAAAGCCGCCCGGGAACCACTCGCACACGTCGGTGCCGGTGACCTTGCCGGCGGGTCCGAACGGGCTCGCCTTCATCTCTCCCTCGCTCGTCCACTTCCCCTCGAAATAGGCGAGGCGCTTGTGCTCCGGTCCCGGATGAGGCGGTCCCTTGGGCTTGTCTTCCGCCCGAAGGACGGATGTGGAAAGAGCCAGAAGAGCGAAGGCCGTGCAGAGGAAGCGCGGTTTCATGGGTGTCCTCCTTTCGTAGTGC
>JBGQDL010000109.1:0-13291 GCA_041495865.1 Thermoanaerobaculia bacterium
GCCGCGGGCGACGTTCCCGCCGTGAAAGCGTTTCTCGCGGCGGACGCCGCCGCCGCAAGGGCGGTGTCGCCGGACGGGTTCGGAGTCCTCGGACTCGCAGTGTTCTTCGGGCACAGGGCGCTCGCAGACCTTTTCCTCGCCTCGGGAGCCGACGTGACGGCCGCGTCGGCGAACGCGTTGCGCGTCACGCCTCTCCATTCGGCCGTCTCCCGCGGCGACGTCGCGATGGCGAGAACGCTGCTCGAGAGGGGCGCCGACCCGAACGCGGCCCAGCAGAGCGGCTGGACGGCGCTCCACGGCGCCGCGTCACAGGGCAACGTCGAGATCGTGCGCCTTCTCCGCGCGAAGGGGGCGGACGTCACGGCCCGGAACGACGACGGCAAGACCGCCGCCGACCTCGCCGGCGAGCATGGGCACGCCGCGCTCGCCGAATCGCTGCGCCAGGCGTGACCGCTCGGGACGGCGCCGCGTCCCTTTTACCGCGACCGGCCGTGCCTCGCCGCGCTTGACACGGCACACGCCGCGCGCTATGACTCGCGGCGATGAGACTCGGTCTCGGCCTCTCCGGCGCCTGTATCTGTTGTTGTCCGCATGGTTGCGGGAAAGGAGTCGCCGGAGCCTGATCTCTCACTGACAAAGGTTCCAACGGCATTCAAGACCCGCACGGCGCAGCCGGAGCGGGTCTTTTTCTTTCCCGTCTTCGGCGCTGCCGGTAGGGTCAGGAGGAACGCACCATGGCCCCTGCCCGACCGATCGGAATCTATTTCGAGCACCCCCACTGGTTCGAGCCGCTCTTTGCCGAGCTCTCGCGCCGGGAGATCCCGCACGTCAGGATCGACGCCGCGCGTCACGGCTTCGATCCGTCCCGTGTCGGCGAGGAGATCTCGCTGCTTTTCAACCGCATGAGCCCGTCGGCCTGGAAGCGCGGGCACCCCGAGGCGATCTTCTCGACGCGGGATTTCCTGGGCCACCTCGAGAGCCGTGACGTTCCGGTCTTCAACGGCTCGCGCGCCTTCAACCTCGAGACGAGCAAGGCGCTGCAGGTGTCGCTTCTCGCGCGGCTGCGGATTCCGGTGCCGCGAACGCGCGTCGTCAACCATCCGTCGCTCCTGCCGCGGGCGGCGCGGGACCTCGACTTTCCGCTCGTCGTCAAGCCGAACGTCGGGGGCAGCGGCGCCGGCATCGTCCGCTTCGACGAGCCTCTCGAGCTCGCCGCCGCCGTGGAATCGGGCACGGTCACCACGAGCATCGACGGCACGCTCCTCCTGCAGGAGTACCACGCGCCGCGCGGCTCCTCGATCGTCCGCGTCGAGACGCTCGAGGGGCGCGCGCTCTACGGGATCCGCATCCATCTCGGCGAAGGTGCCGGTTTCGATCTCTGCCCGGCCGACGTCTGCAAGACCGTGGACGGCGCCGACCTCGTCAGCGCCGCCTGTCCCGTCGGCGCGGCCAAGGCGGGGCTTACGGTCGAAGACTACGGGCCACCTCCCGAGGTCGTCCGCGACATCGAGCGGATCGCGCGGGCCGCCCACCTCGACGTCGGAGGCATCGAATACCTCGAGAGCGGGCGCGACGGGCGTCTCTATTTCTACGACATCAACGCGCTCTCCAACTTCGTGGCCGATCCGGTCCGCGTCGTGGGCTTCGACCCGACGGAACGCCTCGTGGACGCGCTCGTGGCGCGCGCGGGCCTCGAGGAGTCGGACGAGCCGGCCGCGGCCGCCGGCGGGAGGCGGCGATGACGCTGCGATTCGGCTACTGGCTGCCGGTCTTCGGCGGCTGGCTGCGCAACGTCGTAGACGTACGAGCAGTGGATCGCGGGCACGAAGCTCGAGCAGCGCGTCAGCCTCGAGGACTATTCCGTCTCCAACCGCGGCCTCAACTCGGGGCTCGTCGGGACGCCCGAAGCGGTCGCCGAAAGGCTCGACGCTTTCGAGCGCGCCGGAGCGGACCTGACGCTCCTCCAGTTCTCGCCGCAGGCCGAAGAGATGGAGCGCTTTGCCGAAGAGGTGATGCCGCTCGTGACGGGAGAGAGAAAGCAGGTCGTCGCGTGAGGAACACGCCCGATCTCCAGAAAGGAAACGAACATGACGGCACTTTTGAATGAGATTCTGGCGGCCAACGGCGCTTACGCCGCGGGTTTCGGATCACGCGGCCGCCTCGCGATGCCGCCCGCGCGGCGTCTGGCCATCCTGACGTGCATGGACGCGCGGCTCGATCCGGCCAAGTTCGCGGGCCTCTCGGAAGGAGACGCCCACGTCATCCGCAACGCGGGGGGCCGGGCCAGCGATGACGCGATCCGCTCCCTCGTGATCTCCCACAAGCTGCTCGGGACGCGCGAATGGCTCGTCGTCCATCACACGAACTGTGGAATGGAGACGTTCACCGACGAGGTGATGCGCGGCCTGCTCGCGCGGAGCCTCGAAACGGCGGCCCTCGAGACCGGCGGCTGGCGCGACACCGGGCGGGGCCCGGGATCCACGGAAGGAGAGTTCGTCGACTGGCTGACCATCCGCGACCAGGCCGAGAGCGTCCGAGCGGACGTGCGGCGCATCCGCGCGCATCCGCTCGTGTCCCCCGCGGTCTCCCTGTCCGGTTACGTCTACGACGTGCGGACAGGGCGGCTCGTGGAGGTCCCGGAGGCCGCGGCGCCGGGCGCCTAGCCGCGGGGTCATGTCCTGGCGCTCCTACGGCTTCTGTTGCGTCCTCGCGTCGTAAACGATCTCTCCGCCCACGACCGTCATCTTCACGCGCGCCTTCGGAATCTCCGACGCGGGCGTCGTCTCGGAGAACACGTCGCGATCGAGGACCGTGAAGTCCGCGTCGAACGCGGGGGCGATCCGGCCGCGCCGCGACTCGGCGAACTCGGCATAGGCATTGTCCGCCGTGAAAAGGCGGAACGCCTCGGCCCGGGTGAGCGCCTGCTCCCTCCGCCAGCCGCCCGGAGGATGCCCTTCGAGATCCTGACGCGTCACGGCGGCGTAAATGCCGAGAAGCGGGTTCTCGGACTCCACGGCGAAGTCGCTTCCGCCCGCGAGCCTGACGCCGGAACTCAGGAGATAGCGCCACGCGTACGCGCCTCTGATCCGTTCGGGTCCGACGCGCGTTTCGGCCCACGGCATGTCCGAGGTCGCGTGTGTCGGCTGCATCGACGCGATCACGCCCAGCTTCGCGAAACGCTCCGCGTCCGAGAACGCGAGGACCTGCGCGTGCTCGATGCGCGGGCGCGGGTCGGTCGGGCGCACCGTGGCGAGCGCCTTTTCGTAGGCGTCGAGCGTGACGCGATTCGCCCGGTCGCCGATCGCGTGCGTCCACACCTGGAAGCCGCCGCGAAACGCCTTTTCGGCGAGGCGCTCCGTCTCCGCGGGCGCGGTCACGTCGAGGCCCCGGTTTCCCGGCGCGTCCGAGTAGTCCTCGAGAAGAGCGGCGCCGCGCGAGCCGAGCGCGCCGTCCGCGACGATCTTCAGGGCGCGGACGGTGAGGCGCCTCTCGTGAATCGGTCCCTTCGCGATCGCCGCATCGAGAGATCGCGGCCCCACCGTCGCGTAAACGCGGATCGGCATCTTCTTCTCGGCCGCGAGGGACGCGAGGATCGCGAGGTCCGACGCATCCGATCCCGACGCCTCGCCCACTCCCGTCAGGCCCGCGCGCGCGCAGGCTTCGAGAGCGGAAAGAAAGTCGCGACGCACGTCGTCGGGCGTAGGCTCCGGAATCGCCTTCGCGACCAGGTTCTGCGCGTTGTCCACGAAGACGCCGGACGGCGAGCCGCCTTTCAAGCGCTCGATGCGCCCCCCGTCGGGGTCCTTCGTCTCGCCGGTCACGTGCGCGGCGAGGAGCGCGGCCTCGTTCACCCAGAGCGCGTGTCCGTCCACGCGCCCGAGGACGACCGGGTGGCGCGGCGAAACGGCGGACAGCTCCGCCGCGGTCGGAAAGGTCTTCACGGGCCAGCGGTTCTGGTCCCAGCCGCGCCCGCGGATCCACTCGCCGTCGGCGGCCGCGGCGGCGCGGGCCTTCACGCGCGCGAGGACCTCTTCCTTCGAGAGGCCGCGCAGGTCGAGCGCGCGGCGAAGCGTCCCGAGTCCGCGCAGGTGGCCGTGCGCGTCCGTGAGGCCGGGGACGACGACGGCTCCCGCGAGATCGACGATGCGCGCCGACGGCGCGAGCGCCCGCGCTTCGCGCTCGTCGCCGACGAACGCCACGCCTCCGCCCTCGACGAGAATCGCGGCCTTCGCGGGAGGGGCGTCCCAGGCGGGACGGACAGTCGCTCCCATGTAGACCGTGGCGGACACGGATGGATTCGGGCGGCGTCCCGGTACACCGCGCTTCTGCGCGAGCAGCCAGGCAGGCATGTCGGGCTCGGCGAACGCTTGCGTCCAGACGTCGTGGCCCGCGCCGGCGAATTCGGTGTACGCGGGGTTCCCGCCCAGCCTCCGGAGAGCCGCGACGAGACGCCGCGTCTCGGTCACGGGGATGACCGGGTCGGCGTCGCCGTGAAACGCCCACAACGGCGTCCTCCCGATCGAGGACGCGATGGCTCCATAGGGGTCGCCCGTGCCGATGACGTCTCGCATGTCGTGCGGCACGACGCCCTGGAACCGGAATCCGCTGGACGAGACCGCGTATCCGCAGACGGGCACGATCGCCGCGAAGGCGCCGGGCCGCCGGAACGCGCCCCACCACGTGCCGGCGCCGCCCATCGAGACGCCCATGAGCGTCACGCGGTCGCGGTCGCCGCGGAACTCGACGAGCGCCGCGCTCAGCGCCGCGAAGGCTTGCGCCTCGACGTCCTCGACCCACTGCGCGTCCTTCGGGCACTGGGGAAAGACGACGACGAACGGCCAACGGGCGGGATCCTTGCGGATCGCCCTGCCGAGGCCCTCCCTCGTCTGCTCGCCCGCTCTTCCGCGCTGGCCCGCGCCGTGGAGGAACAGGATGACAGGCGGGCGTTCGTCCGACCGGAGGTTCCCTGGTACGAACACCTCGTACGGCCACGCGACGCCGTGAATCGTCACCGTGCGCTTCTCGAAACGGGGCTCGGCGGCCGCAGCGGCGAGCGGCAGCGCGAGAAACGCGAGGGCGAGAAAAGCTCTCATCGCGAGACGACGACCTCGCCGCCCTTCATGACGAACGGGATCTTCTCGAGGAGCGTCACGTCCTTCAGCGGATCGCCGTCGACGGCGACGAGGTCGGCGTACCTGCCCGGCGCGATCGCGCCCACCATCGGCCAGCCGAGGAGATCGGCGGCGTTCACGGTCGCCGACTGGATGGCCTGCATCGGCGTCATGCCCCAGCGCACCATGTGCGCGAACTGCTTTCCGTTCATGCCGTGGGGATAGACGCCGGCGTCCGTGCCGTACGCCTGCTTCACCCCCGCTTTCACCGCCTTCTGGAAGTTCTCGCGCTGGAGCCGTCCGACCATTCGTTCCTTCTCGATGATCTTCTGCGGGTAGCCCATTTTCGCGAACTCCGCGAGGATCCAGTCGTCGTTGTAGACGTCGGCCACGAGGTACGTGCCCCTCTCTTTCATGAGGCGGATCCCCTCGTCGTCGATCAGGCTTCCGTGCTCGATCGACGCGACGCCGGCAACGACCGCGCGCTTGATGGCCTCCGTGCCGTGCGCGTGCGCCGCGACCTTCCGGCCCCACATCGCCGCCTCGTCGCAGATCACCTTCATCTCCTCGGAGGAATACTGCGGCGCACCCACCGACTCCTCCTCGGAGAGGACGCCCGCCGAGGCGATCATCTTGATGACGTCGGCGCCGTACTTGACGTTCTGGCGGACGAGCTTGCGCACGGCGTCGACACCGTCGGCGACGCCGGAGAAACGCTCGAACCGGAGGTAGGGAGAGAAGCCCGTGAGGTCGCCGTGCCCGCCCGTCGATCCGATGGCGAGGCCCGCGACCTTCAGTCGCGGCCCGGGGATGATGCCTTTGTCGATCGCGTTGCGGAGCGCCACATCGATGTACTCGGGCGAGCCGACGACCCGCAGCGTCGTGAACCCGGCCTCGAGCGTCCGCCTCGCGTAGACGTGCGCCGTGACGGCGACGTCGATCGGCGAGCGCCGGAAGCGGTCCGCGTAGTAATCCTCGGGCTGGGACGTGACGTGCGTGTGCACGTCGATCAGGCCGGGGAGGACGGTCTTCGCGGATAGGTCGACGATCCTCGCGCCGGCGGGGGTCACGAGACTCGAGCCGACCTCCCTGATCAAGCCGTTCTCGACGAGGATCTCCTGGCCCTTCCTCACGGTTCCGGTCACGACGTCCACGAGCGCGCCGGCTTTCACGAGGACGGTCACCGGAGTTCCGGGCGTGGGGGTCTTCTCCTCCGCGCCCCAGGCACGCGGCGCGGGCGATGAGAGCGCGAGAGCGAGGGCGAGGACGAGCGGTTTCGGTGTCATGCGCGGGAGGCTAGCAGAGCGCGCTCCTAGAATGGGGCGATGACGGCGCAGGCCGGCCTCGCCCTCCTCGAGCGCATCCAGTCGCGGATGCGGGCGGTCGCGCTCCGGCAGTACGAGGCGGTGGCGGTGCCTCCGTTCACGCTCTTTTTTCACGACACGGACCCGCTGCCCGCCTTCAACTACGCGATCCCCGACGGTTCCTCAGCGCCGTCCTTCGACCTCACGGCGCCCCTCGTCCGCCTCGAAGCGGAGTTCCACCTTCGCCGCCGCGTGCCGCGTTTCGAGTTCGTCGAGGCCTGCGCGCCCGGGCTCGGCGAGGCCCTCGAGGCGCACGGCTTCACGCGGGAGAACCGGGCGCAGATCATGGTCTGCCCGCGCGGAAAAGAGCGATCCGTGCCTGCCGTGAGCGGGCTCGACGTCGCGACCCTCGACGCGGCGACGGCGCTCCGGGACCTCGCGACCTTCCTCGACGTGCAGCGACGGGCCTTCGCCTTTCCGTATTCGCGGCCGGCCTCGGAAAAGGACGCGCTCGCGCTGCGGGAGACGCTCGGCGACGGCTGTGCTTTCCTCGGGCGGATCGGGGGCGAGCCCGTGGCCACCGCGATGATCCAGGCCCCGGCGGACGGCCTCACGGAGCTCGTGGGTGTCGCGACCGTCCCGCCGTTCCGCCGGCGCGGCATCGGCGCCTTCCTCTCGTTCGAGGCCGTTCGCGCCGCCTTCGCCCGCGGCGCCTCGCTGGTGTTCCTCTCCGCCGCCGACGCGCGCGCCGGCCGCGTCTACGAGGCCGCGGGTTTCCTCCCCGCGGGGTACGCCCTCTTCTACCGGAGCCCCGGGCGCTTGCCAGCGTGACCGCGCGCCTCCTTCTCCTCCGCGGCGACATCACGTCGCTCGACGTGGACGCCATCGTGAACGCGGCGAACGCGTCGCTCCTCGGCGGCGGCGGCGTGGACGGGGCGATCCACCGCGCCGCGGGACCGGGACTCCTCGCGGAATGCCGCGCTCTCTCAGGATGTGAGACCGGCGGGGCCCGCATCACGAAGGGATACAGGCTGAAGGCACGGCACGTGATTCACACGGTCGGCCCCGTGTGGCACGGCGGAGGGGACGGGGAGGAGCGCCTCCTCGCCTCGTGCTACCGCGAGAGCCTGCGGCTCGCGGAGGCGCACGGCGTCAGGACGATCGCCTTCCCCGCCATCAGTTGCGGCGTCTACGGCTACCCCGTCCCCGACGCCTGCGCCGTCGCCGTGAACGAGGCGCGCGCCTTCCTCGACGCGCACGAAGCTCCGGAGACGATCACGTTCGTGAGCTTCGGGGAGGATGTGTGGCGGGCGTACCGCGCCCTTCTCGGCGAATCCGGCTGACCTCCCCGCGTGCACGCGCGTCAGCCACGGTCGCCCGGCTTGTGGCCTCACTCTGTCCCCTCTATTCTTGATCGATCTCGAAGCCCCCCGTCGAGTTCCGCCACGGGCCGAAACGGGGACCTCAGTCCGCGCTGGACTCCCCCGAACGGTGGGCGCGCGTCAACGCGGTTTTCTGCGGAGCGGTCGACCGCTCGAGCCCGGACCGCGAACGCTTCGTGGCGGACGCGTGCGAAGGGGACCCGGACCTCAGGCGGGAGGTCGAATCCCTCCTCAGGAGTGACGAAGAAGCCGGCAGCTTCATCGAGACACCTGCCGTCGCGCAACGGGTCTCGACCGACTCTTCGAAGGAGAGCGGGGCGTCCGATCGCCATCGGCCGCGCCTGGACGATGGCGCGCGGCTCGGGCCGTACGAGATCACGTCGCTCGTCGGCGTCGGCGGCATGAGCGAGGTCTATCGCGCGCGGGACACGCGGCTCCGCCGGACCGTCGCGATCAAGATTCTGCACGGCGGAGCGGGCGACGACGCGGCGCAGGCGCAGCTCGTGCGCGAAGCGCGGCACGCCTCCACGCTCAGCCATCCGCACGTGTGCGCGATCTATGACGTGCAGGAATCCGGCGGCGTGCCCTTCATCGTGATGGAGTACGTCGAGGGCCGCTCGCTCGGCGACCTGCTTCGACCGGACGGGTTGCCGATCGCGGAGCTCCTCGCTTACGGACTCCAGGTCGCGCAGGCGCTAGAACACGCGCACTCCCGCGGGATCGTGCACCGCGACCTCAAGGCGGCAAATGTCGTGGTCGGCGCCGATGGCTGCGCGAAGCTGCTCGACTTCGGCCTCGCGCGGCGCCTGCCCGGCACGGTTGCGGCCGTCTCCGCCTCGACGATCGACCACGGCGCCCTGGCCGGCACGCTCTCGCACATGGCCCCCGAAGTGCTGCTCGGGCGCGACGCGGACGCGCGCTCCGACGTCTGGGCGCTGGGCGTCTTGCTGTACCAGATGGCGGCGGGCCGGCTGCCCTTCAGGGGCGAGACGCCGTTCGCGACGAGCCAGGCGATCCTGCGCGACCCGGCCCCGGCGCTGCCGGCGCGGGCGCCGCTACCGCTCCGAATGATCGTCGGCAGGTGCCTCGCGAAGGATCCCGCCGAGCGATACCAGAGCGCCGCGGACGTCAAGGCCGCGCTCGAGGCGCTGCACCACGGCAGTTCCCGCCGCCTCATGGTGCGTCTCTTCGCGGCGCGCGCCGAACGCGCGATCAGAAAGCGCGCGGCCATCGCGGCCTTCCTCACGCTCCTGGCCGCCGCGGCCGCGTCGACGTGGATGGGTTCCGGCGCCCGGCCGGACCGGATGCCGGTCCTCGCCGTGCTGCCCTTCGAGAACGCCTCCGGCGACGCCACGCAGGCCTATTTCGCCGACGGCACGACGGAGGCGATCATCGCTGAGCTGGGACGCGTCCGGAGCGCGCGCGTCATCTCGCTCCCCTCCGTGATGCGATATCGCGACGGCCAGCCCGAGCAAGCCGGAGCCGCGCTCGGCGCGGACCTCGTCGGCGTCGGGACCGTCTCGCGCGCCGGCGAGCGGCTACGCGTGGGCATCCGCCTCGTGGAGACGCGCACCGGCCGCGTGCGCTGGACGGAGACGTACGACCGGGACGTGCGAGACGTGCTCGCGCTCCAGGGGGAGATCGTCCGCGGCCTCGCGTCCGCCGCGGGGCTGCCGATCGAGGAGGACGCGAGGAGGCGTCTCGCGGCCGTGCGCGCGGTGCGGCCCGATGTCTACGAGGCGTACCTGAAAGGCCGTACCCACTGGAACCAGCGGACCGAGCCCTCGCTCCGGCAGGCCGTGCGGGATCTAAACGAAGCCCTGGCCCTCGACACGACGTACGCGCCCGCCTATGCCGCGCTCGCCGACTGCTACAACCAGCTCGGCACCGTCCTCGTCGGGAACGGGTCGCCGGCCGAGTGGCGTCCGAAGGCGGCGCACGCCGCGATCCAGGCGCTGCGGATCGACCCCGGCCTCGCCGATGCGCACGCGGCGCTTGGTTACGTGCGCCACTACAACTGGGAGTGGGCCGCCGCCGAGCGCGACTTCCGGCGCGCGCTCGAGCTGAACCCCAGTCATGCGCTCGCGCACGTCTGGTACGCGAACCTGCTCTCCTCGCTCGGCCGCATGGACGAGGCCCTCCGCGAGGTGGAGCTCGCCCGCGATCTCGACCCGTTCTCCCTCGTCGTGAACACGAACGTCGGCTGGACGCTCGCGATGGCCGGACGGAGAGACGACGCTATCGCCCAGCTCACGCGCACGCTCGAGATCGACCCCGACTATCCCCAGGCGCACTTCCGCCTGGGGTGCGCGTACCTCGACGTGGGGCGGATCGAGGAGGGCCTGCGCGAGCTGGAAGCAAACGTGCGGCTGAGCCTCCGCAGCCCCTCTTCAGTCGCGTCCCTTGCGTCGGGCTACGCGCGGGCCGGCCGTCCCGAGAAGTCGCGCGAGCTCCTCAAGGAGGTACTCGATGCCTCCGCGCAGCGGTACGTGCCGCCCGTCGCGGTCGCGTCGGTCTACGAGGCCCTCGGCGAGGCCGATGCTCATTTCTTCTGGCAGGAGAAGGCCTTCGCGGAGCGGGCCAACGGGTTTGCGTACTTCGTACGCGGCTCGGCGACATCGCGGTTCCGCGACGATCCGCGCCAACTGGATCTCCTCAGGAGAATGGGGACCCGGTGACCCGCGTGGCCGCGGGCGATCCGGACGTCACGGGGCTGCTCCTCGCCTGGAACGGCGGAGACCCGGAGGCCCTCAACCGGCTGCTCCCGGCCGTCTACGCGGAGCTGCGTCGCCTGGCGCAGCGCGAGCTCCGGCGCGAGCGCGCCAACCACAGCCTGGAGCCGACCGCGCTCATCCACGAGCTGTATCTCGGTCTCATCGATCAACGGCGCACGAAATGGGAGAACCGCGCGCACTTCTTCGGGGTCGCCGCGCGGCTCATGCGGCGGATCCTCGTCGATCACGCCCGGGCGCGGCACGCGCTCAAGCGCGGAGGCGGCGCCCCGACCGTCCAGATCGACGCAGCCGACGACGTGCCCGGCTCCACTCACGTCGACCTCCTCGAGCTCGACCAGGCGCTCGAACGGCTGGCCGCCCGCAGCCCGGAGCAGGGCCGAATCGTCGAGATGCGGTTCTTCGCGGGCCTCACCGTCGAAGAGACCGCCCACGTGCTCGGGCGGTCTCCCCGGACGGTCAAGAGGGAATGGCGGCTCGCGAAGGCCTGGCTCTTCCGGGAACTACGGAGCTGATCCTCAGGGCACGCGCACGGCGGGGATCAGGGTGCCATCGTTCGAGACGTTGTCCACGTTGACGCCGTAGCAATAGACGCCGAGAGGGCCGCCTCCTGACGTCACGGAAAAGAACGCGAAAATTTCGTCTCCCGGAATGGGAACGGCGAACTGCGCCCACTGTGACGGGCCCAGCGTCAGGTCGGTGCTCGTGGTCGCCTTCACGCCGTTCGTGATCGCGCTGAAGCCAACCCGAACGGTCGCCGGGACCGGGTCGAGATTGGAGCAGCCGAAGTTCGCTCGCGTGCTCGGTGTGACCCTCAGACCCGCTGCGACGGACGTCGCGCCGCTCGCCGCAACCACGACCGCGTCGCTGCTGTTGAGGCCGACAAGGGGAGTTGAAAACCTTCCGGCGGAGCTCTCGGTGTAGACCTCGGCGACGGCGACGAAGGGCTGCGACGCGCTGTCGAACAACGCGATGCCGGCACCGCCCGTGTAGCCGAAGACCTCCTGCAGGAAGTTTTCGTACGTCTTGTACGAGTTCGCGGCGAGAGCGATGGTCTTCGCGCCCACCGCACCGGAGGGGGTCATCAATCCGGCCGAAATCGTGATCTCCTGCGAATTCAGGTTCAGGAGCTTCATGTTCGTCTTGTAGAAGGCGTCGTTCCGGCCCAGGACGTTTGCGGACGAAGGGAAGACGTAGCCCGTTAGTCCCGTGCGTGTCGTGACCCAGATGTCGACTCCACCGGAGCCACCGGGGCGGTTCGACTGGAAGTAGAGAGTCGTGCCGTCCCAGGAAAGCGACGGGCGCATGTCGTTGACGGAGCTGTTGACGACAGGGCCCAGATTCACGGGCGCTGACCACGGGTCGGAGATGCTCGCCCGCGTCGAAGTCCATAAATCGATTCCGCCAGATCCCCCTGTCCGGTTCGAATCGAAGAAGATCTCCAGCCCGTCACGCTCCCGGACGTTCGGGCGCGTGTCGTTGAACGTGGTGTTCAGCCCTTCGACGAGAGTTGGCGGCCCGAACGTTCCGTCGGGCTGCTTCTTGCTCACGTAAATGTCCGACGTGCCGGCGGCACCGGGGCCGCCTGGCCGGGTGCTGCTGAAGCAGAGGTATTCGGTTCCGTCGTCGCCCTCAAAGGGGGAGGGTCTCAGGTCCGTTTGGGGGCTGTTGACCTGGCAGCCGAGGTTGACGGGCGCCTCCCAGCCGAAGTTGTCGTGGGTGTTGCGGCGGTATGAGAGGTACATATCGGCGTCCCCACAGCCGCCCGGACGGTCGCTCACGAAGTAGAGGGAGTGCAAGTCCGCGGTGAGGACCGGGCAGAAGTTGGCGGAGCCGGTGGTGTTGATGGTTGCCGGCAGTTTCTGCGGAGCCCCCCACGGGCCGTCGAGGCTCTGCCGCTCCGTGAACCAGATCTCGTTGCCGCCCCGCGCAAAGTAGAAAGTCAGCCCGTCCCTCGAGATGGCCGGGCAACTCTCAGTGGCCGACGTGTTGACGACCGGACCGAGGTTGACCGGTAGGGACCAGTCCGAGAATTTCTGCGCCTGGGCCGGCACGGCAAACGCGGCAGCGAGGATCGAAGCCCCAAGAGAAACGGTAATCCACCCGCTGGCTTTTCCCACGTATTGGCCTCTCTTTCCTGTTCAAGTCGAAGTGATTCGGTGTAGTCGCCGACAATCCGCGTGGTCCCTGTGGAAGTACGCGGAAAGGCGGGCGGACCGGGGCCAGTCCGCCGCCGGCTCGCGCCGCGCTGCGACCGGCTACCTGGAGTACCCGGCTAGAGCCGCCTCGCCTCGTGCTACCGGGCGAGCCTCCAGCTGGCAGAGGGGCACGAGTCCCCGGAGACGATCACGCCCGGGCGCGCGTCACTCCACCGCCGCGACGCGCTTTTCGACCGTGACTTTCTCGCCGATCGAGATGGACATGAGGTCGTACCCGACGGCGAGGGGTCCGGAGTACGTCTTGCGGGTTGGTGCGACGAGGTCCTTCTCCGCCGCGGGCGACGGGACGATGTGGGAGTAGACGGCGAGGCGGGGCTTCACTTCCGTGAAGATCTTCCCTGCGTCCTCCGGCGTGGTGTGGTGGTCGATGATGCGCCGGATCTTGGCGACGTCGGCCACGGCCGACCGCATCATCTCGACGGACGGCACCACGACCTCGTGGATGAGGACATCCACGCCGCGCGCGTTTTCGACGAGCGTCCGCGACGGCCGCGTGTCGCCCGAGAACACGACCGAGCGCCCCTGGTAGTCGATTCGGTAGCC
>JBGQDL010000110.1:0-13260 GCA_041495865.1 Thermoanaerobaculia bacterium
CTCATGCCGCTGAAGAGCGAGACGGGAGACCTCGAGGCGCACGTCTTCTTCGTCGCCTACACGCTCGACCGCGGCGGCGCGCCCGTCGAGAAGCGGCCGCTCATGTTCTCGTTCAACGGCGGCCCCGGCTCCTCGTCCGTGTGGCTCCACCTCGGAGCGCTCGGTCCGAAGCGCGTCAGGATGAAGGACGACGGGATGATGCCGCCGCCTCCCTATGCGCTCGTCGACAACGAGGAGACCTGGCTCACGGAGACCGATCTCGTCTTCATCGACCCCGTCGGGACAGGATACAGCCGCGCCGCAAAGCCCGAGCTCGGAAAGAAGTTCTGGAGCGTGGAGGGAGACATCGCTTCCGTCGGCGAGTTCATCCGTCTCTATCTCGCGCGGTACGAGCGCTGGGCATCGCCGCTCTTCCTCGTGGGCGAGAGCTATGGCACGACCCGGGCCGCCGGTCTCTCGGGCCACCTCGTCGAGAGAGGCGTCGCCTTCAACGGCATCCTGCTTGTCTCGTCGATCCTCAACTTCCAGACGGCCCATTTCTCGAAGGGCAACGATCTTCCCTACCCGCTCTTCCTCCCGACGTACGCGGCGACGGCCTGGTACCACAAGAAGCTTCCCGCCGACCTGCAGGCCAGGCCCCTTCGCGCCGTTCTCGACGAGGTCGAGAAGTTCGCCGCGGCCGACTATCCGATTGCCCTCGCGAAGGGCGACGCGCTGGCGCCGGCGGAGCGCAAGGCGCTCGGCGAGCGGCTCGCGCGCTATAGCGGCCTGGACCCGGAGTGGATCGACCGCGCCGACATGAGGATCGAAATCCAGCACTTTTGCAAGGAGCTGCTCCGGAGCGAACGCCGCACCGTGGGCCGGCTCGATACCCGTTTCGTGGGCATCGACCAAAGCGCCGTCTCGGAGCGCCCCGACTTCGACCCGAGCTACGCGGCCATTCGCCCTCCCTACACCGCCATGCTCAACCAGTACGTGCGCACGGCGCTCGGCTACAAGTCGGACGCGACCTACCACATACTGGGCGGCGGCATCGGGCCGTGGGACTGGGGCGTCAGGAACGGCTTCGCCGACACGAGCGAGTCCCTGCGCCAGGCCTTCGCGAAGAACCCCGACATGAAGCTCTTCGTCGCGTCGGGCCACTTCGACCTCGCCACGCCGTACTTCGCGACGCAGTACACGCTCCAACACATGGGCCTCGACCCGAGCCAGCGCGCGCGCATCACGGCGCACGAATACGAGGCCGGCCACATGATGTACATCCACATCGGCGAGCTCGCGAAGCTGCGCAGGGACGTCGGGGCGTTCCTGAAGGGCGCCCTGCCCTCCATGTAACGCGGCGCACTCCGGGAACCGATCGACTCCTTCCTGGGTCCCATGCTTCGGAAGGAGATCGATCCATGAAAACGCCAGCCTCGACGTTCGCCCTCGTCCTCACTCTCGCCGCTTCCTCGGGTCCCGCCGCAGCGGGGACGGGCGGCTTCGGCCTCGACGTCCTGGTGGACGGCAGTCCGCGCCCGGAGCTCGCCGCGCGCGGGACCGTTTATGTGGAGGCGTTGCGCGGCCGCGACTACGCCCTCCGCCTTTCGAACCCCACGGGCGCGCGGGTGGCCGTCGCGCTGTCGGTCGACGGGCTCAACACGATCGACTCGCGCCGCACGTCCGCGTCGGACGCGCGCAAGTGGGTCCTCGCGCCCTACGAGACCGTCGTGATTCCCGGCTGGCAGATCTCGAATGCCGCATCGCGCAAGTTCGTCTTCACCGGCGAGCGGGGCTCCTATGGCGCCGCGCTCGGGAAGATTGAAGACCTCGGCGTCATCGAGGCGGTGTTCTTCCGTGAGCGGCTGCCCTATCACGTCGAGGGCCGATGGAAAGAGGAGAACCGAAGATTTTCTGCGAATGAGAAAGACAGGGAAGCCAATACGCGCGACGACCAGCGGTCCGGCGAGGGGGAAGAGAGAATTTCTTCGAATGAAAAGAGCGGCGGAACCGGCGCGGCACCGCCGGCCGCCCCGGCCGAGGCGAGCGCGCGCGACCTTTCGAAGAAATCCTCGTCTTCGGAGGGTGCCGCTGAAAGGGGTCAGCTCGCGCAGAACGAGCCGCCCGGCTTGTCTCGGGACTCTTCGCAGAAACCTCCTTCTTCGTCCCCATCTCTCGTCCTATCGGACGAGTACGCCGCGACGGGGATGGGGCGCCAGACGCGCTTCGGCGTGACGCGCGTCGACCTCGACCTCGAGAGCGAGCCCGCCGCCGTCGTGCGCCTGCGCTATGAATTCCACCCGCAGCTCGTCGCGCTCGGCGTCCTGCCGCGCGACCCGGATTCCTCGAGGATCGCGCGCCGCGAGCGGGGGCGCGGCTTCGAGGAGTTCTGCCCGGAAGTCCGCTAGACCTCGTTCAGCCGCGCGAGCGCCTGGTCCACTCCCGAGAGACCGGGCGCTTTCCCTTGGAACACGCGGCCCGCGCCGCCGCCCTTGCCCCCGAGAAGCGACGCGATCTCGCGGCCCAGAGCCTGCACGTCGCCGAAGCCGTCTCCAGCGCCCAGAGCGAAGACGTGCTGGCCCTCGCGAGTGGCCGTGAGGAGCGAGGCGCGCGGCCCGACCTTTGCGGAGAACCGACGCGCGACCGTCTGGACGAACGCCATGTCCTGCCCTTCGAAATGCGCATGCACGACGCGCGCGCCCGAGGCCAGCGCGGCCTCCGCCGCCGCGGCGGCCAGCTCCTCGCCGGCGTGGCGCAGCGCCCGCTGCGCCTCCAGGAGCTGGTCGAGCTTCGCCTTCGCCGCGTCCACGAGGCCGGCATCCGGGGCGCCGAGGAGCGTCCGGAGCGCGGCGTGCCGCTCCTCGTGCCGCGCGAGCCTCCGCCGCGCGCGCCGCCCGGCGACGAAGGAGAGGCGGGTTCCGCCACGTAGCGGTTCGGTGGACAGAAGAGCCACGACCTCGATCTCGGCGGTATTCGAAAGGTGCGTTCCACCGCACGTGTTGAGGTCCAGGCCTTCGATCTCGATGAGGCGCACGTCGCCCGCGTGGCCTTCGGGCAGCCCCCGCGTCCTCACCGGCAGCGCGCGAAGCTCGTCGGGCGTGACGCGCCTCGGGCGTACAGCCCGGGCGGCGCGGATCCCGGCGGCGACCGCGTCCTCCAGCGCCTCGACGTCCGCCGGCGACAAGACGGGCACGTCGAGCTCGACGTGGCACACCACGGGACCGAGATGAAACGCCGTCGTCGGCCAGCGGAAGCGGTCCTGCGCGACAGCGGAGAGAAGATGCTGCCCCGTGTGCTGCTGCATATGGTCGAAGCGGCGGTCCCAGTCGAGCCGCACCCGTACCGGTCCGGGCGCGAGGGGCGCCGCGACGTAGTGCCGGATCTCCCTACCCGGCTTCTGCACGTCGAGCACCTCGACGTCGTTCAGGAAGCCGTGATCCGCCGGCTGCCCGCCGCCCTCGGGAAAGAGGATCGTGTCGCCCAGGATCGCGTACGGCCGGCCCGCTTCCTCACCCCTCTCGAGGATCGACGTGTCGAGCGTCCTTCGGTACGGCTCCCGCTCGTAGGCCGGCGGGCTTGCCTCGTTCATGTCCCCGATTCTAGCAACCCCCCGCGCGGGGAGAGACACGCCGCTTCCGTCCAAGTCCGAGGGATGCGACGGCCCGCTACCAGATCCTCCCACGAGAATCCGAGGCTCGACACCTATGTAATGATGAATCTCCCCTTCGCCATGGCGGTACCGCCGTCTTCATTCTCGACAACGAGATCCCAATCGCCCTTCGATTCCTTGTCAACGGTTATTTGGCACCTGATAGTGGCGGCATCGGCGACGACGTCCTTGGCGGGCAGCGTTTCACTGCCGCGCACCAAACGCACGCTTGGCGATTTGAACCCCGTGCCCACGATTTCCAGCGGGTGGTCGCCTGGTCCTGCTTCCTTCGGCGTGACCTGTGAAATGACCGGCGGTATGGCAGAAGTGTCCCGCTCTCCTTTTGTGCCAGTGCGCGTCAGTGTGCTGCCAAAATAAAAACTCGCGATCGAGACGACCAGGGTGCCGATTGTGGTAAGGAGCTGCTGGGCTAACCGTTTGGCGTCTGCGCTCAGTGGCTCTACGACAACCACCCAATACTCGCTCGGCGCATTTGGCGTCGCGCCGGGCTTCGGCTCGAAGATGACTACTTTGTCGGACGGTATCCTCGCCTGAGCGGGGTCGGTGACCGTCGATACACGGTTCGTGGTGAAGTCGGTTCCCACCACGCGGAAGAGGTAAATACCAAAAAGGATGAAGACGAGGATGAGGACGAGCGCGATGATTGCGCGGATGCTGCCCTCGGGGAGACCGAGGGCCTGCGTCCGATCAGTGAGAGCCATCGCATTGAAACCGGCCGCTAAAATGAACAAGACCGTCAACAGAGTAGCAATGCCGGTAATGATGACGAGGGCGACGAGTAACTCGACGTGCGAGGACCCCGCCTTGGCAAGGAGGAAAATGCCGACAGCGCCCTGCGAGATGAATACAAAGAGCGCGATAAGCAGCATCAGTGTATAGAGTGGCTTGGAAGCAGTCATCGGGGCCCCCTTGAAGGTGAGCCGGTGCCGCGCAGAGGATGCGATGCAACGGCCACAAGCAGAATCAGGAGTTGACTGGAGAAGTGCTTGGCGTGCGCGTCGTCAGCGCAGGTCGGTGTCGAAAGGCGATGTCGAGAGGCCATGGGCCGGGCGGAATGGAGCGACAGGTGAGCCATGCGAAAGCTCCGTGGTTACTTCTCGACTGTGCCGGCCGCACCGAGAGGCGAGACGCCGGGTGTACGGGCCTGGGGATGGTACCTGGCAACAATCGTGTGGGTTTCCTTGTTACGCGCCGCCACCGTTGCGAGGAGGGCCGCCTGCTTCAATGAGTAGGGAGCTGCCGTGGCCGCGTCAATGGAACAGATGCATCATGAAACCGCGTGTGTGGATGGGCGCGAAAACGGGTCAGGCCTGGGCGTGCTCCTTGTGCGAAATACAAGTGGTAAGCGTCGCTACCGAGCACCGGAAGGGATGCCGTCGAGCCATCGGCTCCACGGGAGCATCTAGTCGGAAATGTCGGGTGTCGGCAGCTGATAGATTCGGATGTCGCACCCCACGACGACACCAAGATGGGCGGAGTAAACGGTCATCTGACCTCCTAGCTTCGACGGGAAGGTGCTTTTCTCGACCCAGGCGCCGCAGTCCATCAGAAGGAAAGGGGTCTGTTCATCCTCGCGGCGGCTCGCGACGATCCGGGGATTGTGGGTGTGGCCGATGATCGTGAGCTTGGGCGCCGGACGAGCGAATTGGACGGCGATGTCTTTCGTTCGCGAGCGTGCTGCTTTGAAGAAGTCGAGGTCCTGCCCGCCCGGATCAAGAACGTAGAAGTTCGGAGAGGGAAAGAAGTAGACATTGAAGGTCGGGTCCGGCGCGGCCTGAAGGACCTGCGCATCCGATGCGACCGCAGGAAGAGGGCGCGTCGGAGCGACGTAATCGGGAAGAGGGATCGATCGAAACTGCTTCGGATCGATGACAGGGCCGCTGCGCTGTTGCTTCACGGTGGTCGGATCACGGGAGAGCTTCTTTGTCGTTTCTGTGGCGCTGGCGCCGACGGTGTGGAGAATCCCCTTCTTCAGCGAGGCCGGGAACACCTGCTCGACGATGTCGAATGTGTCTCCATGGAGGACGAGGATCGGGGTGTCACGACCCGACACGGCCGACGCTCCAAGCCAGATCAGATGCTCGGCGTCTTCAAACGCCTCCGGCGTGGAACCATCGGTCGGGCGAGCGAGTTCGTGGTCATGATTACCCGCGAGAAACTGCCAGCCCTGGGCGGTCGTCATACTCGCCGCAAATTCCTGGCAGGCGTTCCGGATGTCGCTGACGACGGCCCCGACGGTCCGAGCGCCATCGACGATCTGTTCGCGCCAGAGGTCGTAGCGGTCTCCGAGTTGAATCCGGGTGAGGTCGCTCCCGAGTTCGTTCGCGGCGCGAATCACAGCGCCGAGGAGCGCACCCAGCTCGTTCGGCCGGAAGTGGTATCCGGCGTATTTGTCGGCGGCGGCGTCCGTGATGAGATGAAGATCGGGCAGAAGGAGAACGGCGGTGGAGGATGGAACTCGCAGGCCGGGTTCGACGACCCTTGAAACGAGTGTGACGGAGCCGTTGAGCTGGCCGCAAAGCGTCGTAAGGACGTCGTCATGGGTGATCATGGTTGTTTCTGGTCGCCCTCTAGGCGCTTGGAACGATGAGGAGCGGTGCGGGCTGCGCGTTCGTCGGAAGGCCGGGGATGGTGACCCTCAGCCGCGTCGGCTGCTTCGGCATGTTGAATCGCAGGTAGTGCCGGCCTGCCGCCTCTGAAGGAACCGCGCTCGACTCTTCGGTGAAGCGGAGCTTTGGCGAGAACTCGACTGAAGCGGTGACGTGGTCCAACAAACCTCCGCCCTCGCCATCGCGGACCTCGAGAATCACTTCATTGGCCCCGCCGATGGGGAGTCGCGGTGATCGGAGGGCGAGCTGAACGATGTATCGTTCAGCAGCGCCATACCGCAGCTCCGTTCGAAGATAGGCCAGGGCGACGGGATCCTTGACGAGCGAGACGTGATGGCCGTATGGAACGGGGTAGACGCGGCGCCCCAGCGATGCGGCGCTCGCGACGTCGAGAGCACTGACGACGGGAACGGTACCGTCCCCTTCGGTGTCTGATTCGACCGTGACTCCGCCGGATGCCTTGGCGCGCAGGCGGACCGGCGTGTCGATGCCCGCGCCTACGATCGTGCGCACAGGGACAGGCAGTGGGCGAGGGGTCAGAGGGACCGCGTCGGGCGGAGCCGGGAGCTGGTCGGGAAGAGGAACCTGGTGGAGACGAAGCCGGTTTTTCGAGGCGTTGACGAGGTCCTGACGGAATCCGGTGAGCTTGATACGGGCGTCCGCCGTACTAACGGGTCTTCCTGCGGCGTCTTTCACCATCAAGAGCCGATCTCGGAAAGGCATGAGGTCATAAGTGCTCGGCCAATCCCCAAGAAGCTGCTGTAGATGGACTGGTGCGATCGGAAGATCGCTTATCTCGTCCATGTCTTGAAGAGACTTCAAAGTCTTCACGAGGCCGGCATAGGGCGTTCCGAAGGTGATCAGAAGCGCCGTACGGGCAGGGGCGTGATTTCCGGTGAAGAGGGCGTGGGCGGCAACAAGGCCTCCGTACGAATGAGCCAGGAGGACGAATGGGTGGTCCGTCTGGTATCGGTTCGCCCAGCGGCCCAGCTTCGAGTCCAGTTCGTAAGCGCCATCTGCAATCGACCTTCGCCAGTCGAAGGCGAACGTGTGGATGTTCTCGGCCGGATAGCCCGCCTGCGAGGGGTCGCGCAGAAAGTTCAGGAGGGGCGTGTAGATCTGGGGACTGAACGCGCCGAGAGGCACGGACTCGAGGACCGCGTCCGCAGCAAGTCTCTGATCATCAGGTCCCTGAAGGCGCAGCAGATCGACGGCCTCCTGGATGTGAAGGAGATTCCATTCGGGATCCAGCCAGATCGTCTGGAGGGGATCCGGCCGAATGAGCCGAGAGCCCATGAAGCCCGGGATCAGGACGACTGCTTCTCCGACGGCCGCCATCGTGCCTCCAGATGAAGGGCCTCAGGAATGTCGCGGCGCTCCTGTTAGTTCAGACAGTCGCGCAGCGGCTTTTGACCCCCGTCAAAGGCGCCTACGAGAGCAGCTCCAGCGCCCGCGAGGCGGCCGCCCGGTACGCCGGCGAGGGCTTTGCCGCGTCCAGGCGCAGGCACGCCTCCGTGAACTTGATCGCGTGCTCGTCGCCGCTTGCCACGGCCGCGGCGATCAGCTCCTCCCGCGAGGCGCGCGAGGGCCCGGCATCCCCCGCCTCCGGCGGTTTTCCCCAGATCGCGTAGATCGCCGCGGCCGCCTGCCATGCGCAGGCCAGGAGTCGTGCCGCGGTCCGAGAGGACACGTGCGGCACGATGAGGCCGGCGGCGGCCGGGCCGGTCACGGCGTGAATGAGAGCGATCGTGCGCCCCGAGGTCTTCGTCCCCGCGAGGAAGACGCGGGCGAAGGTCTCGCCGAGGGCCGGAACGAACGACTCGGGCACGCCCGCATCGACGAGCGAGATCACCGCGGGGAACTCCGGCAGCGTCGTCACGAGCTTCAGCCCCTGCGAGATCGACCCGGACGGGCGCACGCCCGGCGGCACCTTCGGAACGTGGGCGAGCGCCTGATCGGGCGTCAGGTGCGCCGGCCAGCTTTCCTTGACGGGGAGGGTCTGATGCGTCGCGGCCCAGTACGCAAAGCCCCGCGCCAGCTCCTTGCGCCGCCCCGGCGCGTCGAGCCGGGCGAGCGAGCGCACGGCGTGCCCGACGCGGATGACTCCGTGCGCGGCAGCTCCGGCGAAACCGGGCGCGAGCTCCAACACCCACCGGTCGACGGCCGGCTTCCACGGGCCCTCCCGGAACTCAGCCAGAAAGAGGGCGAGCCAGTCCGGGTACCTTCGCATCTGCCCGAGCGCTTCGCGGAAGGCGGCGCGATCCACGGGAGTGCCGGGAGCCGGCTCGTCGCCGAGCTTCCGGCGATACCGCTCCGTCCAGGGCACGACCGCGTCGACCCGCTCCAGCGCGAAGAGCGCCTCGGCCGCCATGGGACCGTGGTTCGCGAGACCTCCGGCGTACTCGGGCCCCGCGCCATCCAGGATCACGAGAGCGTCGTCGAGGCGGTCCATCTGAAGCTCCGCGCCCTCCCCACTTTACGCCCGCCCGGCCGTAACATTCGAGGGCCCCGCTGCGTATCGAACGGAATCCCTCGAATCGAAGGAGATGTCCACATGCTTCGTTTCCGCCCGCTTGCCGCTATCCTCCTCGCCCTCATGGCCACCCACGCGACCGCCCAGAAGACGAAAGCCAGGGTCCCCGCGAAAAGGCCCGCCGCTCCCGCCGCCTCCCGCGACCTCCTCCCCTTCAAGGCCGTCGAGAAGACGCTTCCGAACGGCCTCAGGGTCATCGTGGTCCCGACCGGCTTCCCGAACATCGTGTCGGTCCAGATCCCCGTCAAGACCGGCTCGCGGAACGAAGTCGAGCCCGGCAAGTCGGGCTTCGCCCACTTCTTCGAACACATGATGTTCCGGGGTACGCTCGCGTATCCGCCCGAGAAGTATCAGGACATCGTCACGCGCTCGGGTGCCCGCCAGAACGCCTATACGACCGACGACTTCACGAATTACCACACGACGTTCCCGAAGGAAGACCTCGAGACGATCCTGAAGATCGAAGCCGACCGCTTCCAGAACCTCTCCTATCCCGAGTCCGCGTTCAAGACCGAGGCGCGCGCCGTCCTCGGCGAGTACAACAAGAACAGCGCGAACCCGATCTCGAAGCTCTTCGAGGTCCAGCGCGACAGCGCCTTCCGCGTCCACACCTACAAGCACACCACGATGGGCTTCATCAAAGACATCGAGGACATGCCCAACCAGTTCGCGTACTCGAAGACGTTCTTCGCCCGCTGGTACCGGCCCGAGCACACGACGATCATCGTCGCGGGCGACGTGAAGCCCGAGGCGGCGCTCCGCCTCGTCGAGAAGTACTGGAGCGGGTGGAAGCGCGGATCGCACAGCGTGACCGTTCCGTCCGAGCCGCCCGCGCGGGGGTCCGTCTACGCCCACGTCCCGTGGCCTTCGGACACGCTGTCCTGGGTCACCGTGGCGTTTCACGGTCCGGCCTTCTCCGAGACGAAGAAGGACCTCCCCGCGATCGACACCCTGTTCGACCTGTCGTTCGGCCCGACGTCCGACCTCTACAAGCGTCTCGTGGAGAAGGAGCAGAAGCTCGACGGCCTGTCCCCGAACGTGGACATCAACGAGGACCCCGAGCTCGTCACGGTGGCCGCACGGCTCAAGAAGGGCACGGACCCGACCTACATCCGCGACGAGATCCTGAAGACCATCGCCGCGCTGCGCGACGCGCCCGTCGAAGCGAAGCGACTCGAGGAAGCCAAGTCGAACGCGCGCTACAGCCTCGTGCGGAGTCTCGACAACACCGAGGCGATTGCGTCCATCCTCGCGCGATTCGTGAGGCTTCGGCGGTCCTTCGGCACGCTGAACGCGTACTACCGGCTTGGCGAGACGCTCACGCCGGCCGACCTCCAGGCCGCGGCCCGGATGTATCTCACGGACGCGAACCTCGTCGTTACGACGCTCTCGAACGACCCGATGCCCGACTCCGTCCGCGCGCTTCCGGCCCTCGCGACGTTCGCGGCGGCCGCGGCGTCGAAGCGCTCCGGCCCGGAACCCTCGTTCGTGACGCAGGCGTCTCTCCTGCCGCGCCTCGACGTGAAGCTCCTGTTCGCGGCGGGCTCCGCCCACGATCCGAAGGGCAAGGAGGGTCTCGCGGCCCTGACCGCCCGCATGATCGCCCAGGCCGGATCGAAGGACCTTCACATCGACGAGATCCGCAGAGTCCTATTCCCGATGGCCGGGAGCTTCGACGCGCAGGTGGACCGGGAGATGACGGCCTTCACGGGCATCATCCACCGGGACAACTGGAAGGTTTTTTTCGACACGGCCCTTCCCCAGCTCACGGACCCCGGCTTTGGCGAGGAGGACTTCCGCCGCCTCAAGGACGCGCAGATGAACGCGCTCGTCCAGAACCTCCGCAACAACAACGAAGAGGAGCTCGGTAAAGAGCGCCTTCAGGAGCTGCTCTTCCGCGGAACGCCTTACGGCCATCCGACCCTCGGCACCGTCGCGGGCATCACCGCGATTGCGCTGGACGACGTGAAGGACTTCGCGAAGAAGGCCTACACCCGCGCCGCGCTCACGGTGGGCCTCGCGGGCGACGCGCCGCCCGCCCTCGCCGCGCGCCTGAAAGAGGAGATCGCGAAGCTCCCTCCCGGCCCCGCGCTTCCCGCGCCCGAGGGCGTCACCGCTCGGAGGCCGGTGGGCATCGAGGCCGACATCGTGAAGAAGGAGACCCGCGCCACGGCGATCTCGCTCGGCTTCCCGATCGCCGCCACCCGCGCCCACCCGGACTTCGCGGCTCTGTCCGTCGCCCGGTCGTGGCTCGGCGAGCACCGCTCGTCCAGCTCGCACCTCTACCAGCGCATCCGCGAGGTGCGCGGCATGAACTACGGCGACTACGCCTACATCGAGGCGTTCCCGCGCGGCATGTTCCAGTTCTTTCCGAACGCGAACCTCGCGCGCCGCGCGCAGGTCTTCGAGATCTGGATCCGTCCGGTCGTTCCCGAGAACGCGCACATGGCGCTGCGCATCGCGATCCGCGAGCTGGACCGCCTCGTGAACGACGGGCTCACGGAGGAGGAGTTCCAGGTGACGCGCGACTACCTCATGAAGAACGTCTACCTCCTCACGTCCACGCAGGACCACCAGCTCGGCTACGCGCTGGATCAGAAGTGGTACGGGCTGGACGACTACGTGGCGACGACGCGCGGGAAGCTGTCGAAGCTCACGCGCGCCGACGTGAACGCCGCCGTGAAGCGGCACCTCCAGACGAAGGACCTTTCGGTCGTGATCATCACGAAGGACGCCGAGGGCCTCAAGGAGAAGCTCGTCGCGGACGCCTTTTCGCCGATCAAATACGACGGCGAGAAGCCGAAGGAGCTCCTCGACGAAGACAAGGTCATCGGCGCGTTGAAGCTCGGCATCAGGCCCGAGGCCGTCACGATCACGCCGGTGGAGGACGTCTTCGCGAAGTAGGTCGGTCCCGCCCGACAACATGTACCGCCGGCGGCGGCTCGGGCCGCCGCTCGGCGTGCGCCTGCTGCTGTCGATTCCGCCGTCGGTTCTCCTCCCGACGCTCGGCTTCCTCTACATGGCCTTCCTCGATCACCCGCGCCGCCCCCGGCCGGGCCTGCTCTATCTCTTCGCGCCGCTCACGGCGATCTTCGCGACGAAGGACATCGGGCTCGCGGCAATGTTCGTCCTCCTCGACATGCTGGTGTGGTTCGCCGCGCTCAACGCGCTCTTCACGGGAATCGGCTGGCTCTTCGAGCGATCGAGACTTTTCCGCTGACGCCCGACGAGCGGCGGGTGCATGATGGGGACCGAGGAAGCCGTGGAAACCCTCGCGGGTGCCTTTCACCCCACACGCTACTGGCACGCCGTCGAAGACGGACGCATCCAGTGTGACGTCTGTCCCAAGGAATGCCGGCTGAAGGAGGGCCAGGAGGGCCACTGCTTCGTGCGGGCCGCGCGCGGCGGCGCGATCGTCCTCACGACGTACGGCAGGAGCAGCGGCTTCTGCGTCGACCCGATCGAAAAAAAGCCGTTGAACCACTTCCTTCCGGGCTCGTCGGTCCTCTCGTTCGGCACGGCCGGCTGCAACCTCGCCTGCCGGTTCTGCCAGAACTGGGACATCTCGAAGTCCCGGCAAATCGACACGCTCGCGGACTCGGCTTCGCCCGAACGCATCGCCCGGTCCGCGAAAGAGCTCGGCTGCCGGAGCATCGCCTTCACGTACAACGACCCGGTCGTCTTCATGGAGTACGCCATCGACGTGGCGCAGGCCTGCCGCGAAGAGAGCATCAAGTCCGTCGCCGTGACGGCAGGCTACATGTCTCCCGCGCCGCGCGCCGAGTTCTACCGGTACATGGACGCAGCCAACGTCGACCTCAAGGCGTTCACGGAGGACTTCTACCGGAAGGAGTGCGGCGCACACCTTCAGCCCGTCCTCGAGACGCTCGAGTACCTCGTGAAGGAGACGGACGTCTGGACCGAGATCACGACTCTCCTCATCCCCGGCCTCAACGACGCCGATGCGGAAATCCAGGAGCTGACGCGCTGGGTCGCGGACCGGCTCGGGCCCGACGTGCCCCTTCACTTCACCGCGTTTCATCCGGACTGGAAGATGCGTGACCGGCCGGCGACGCCTCCCGAGACGCTGAAGCGGGCGCGCGCGATCGCACGTGCGAACGGGCTGCACTACGTCTACACGGGAAACGTCTACGATCCCGAGGGACAGAGCACGACCTGCCCGCAATGCGGCGCGCGGACCATAGGCCGCGACGGCTACGAGATCTTCGAGTGGTCCCTGGCGAAGGGTGGGCTCTGCGGCTCGTGCGGCGCCCCCTGCCCGGGAATCTTCGAAGGATCTCCCGGCTCCTGGGGCTCCCGCCGACTTCCCGTTCACCTCGCGGGGTCATGACATCGGAGCGATGAAACCGTCCCGCGTTCGTACGCCCGCCGTGGCGGGGACCTTTTACCCGGCTCGTGCGGGAGAGCTTTCGCGGATGGTCGACGACCTCCTCGCGGGCGCACTGACC
>JBGQDL010000111.1:0-13189 GCA_041495865.1 Thermoanaerobaculia bacterium
CCCGCCTCCGCCGTCACGTCGGTGAACGTGCCGCCGTCGTTCCGGTAGAGGCGGCAGCCTCCCTTCGCGGCGCGCACGTCGCCGGGCGCCAGCGTCAGGGGCCCGATCGTGTCGGCGACGAAGAGGTCCCAGTCGCCGTCGCCGTCGTAGTCGGCGAAGGCGCAGCCCGAGCCCATGTCCTCGGGAAGCTGCGTGGAGCGCGTCCCCGCGGAGAAGTGCGAAAAGTCGATCCCGCGGCTCGAGGCCACGTCCCGGAACACGACGCCCCAGCCCGCGCCCGACACGTCTTTTTTGAGGACGTCCGTGATTCCTTCGACGGCCGCTCCCGGCGTGTAGGGCGCCTCGTCCCCCTTCCGCGTGAACCAGAGAACCGCGCAGGCCCCGAGTGCCGTCAGCCCAAAGGCCAGGAGGACGCGCCGATGCGTCCAGCGTTTCAGGGTGGGCCGCTGCGCCACGCTAGTCGACGATCTCCACCGTCGCCCGCGCCTGAGCCAGGTCGGTGATCGGCGCCGAGAGACCCTTGCCCGGGAAGAGGAAGTCGACGAGGTACTGGTCCAGCTTGCGGTAGTGGAGCGTCGCGAGGATGTCGAGCTTCCCGCGCGGCGGCGCGGGCACCGTCACGTCGCGCGCGGGCTTGTGGCCCTCGAGCGTGCCCGGGCAACCGAACGCGTACTCGGCGGCGTCGGAGTAGCCCGGGAAGAGGCTCCGGCGGTACCTCACGCCGACCATCTCCCAGAGATTGTGCCGGTCGATGAGGTTCCCGTACTGGTCGACGGGCTCGGCCTTGAAGAGGAAGGTGCCGGGCGGGATCATCTTCTTCTCGTCCGGCTTCCCCGACGCGAAGACGATCCGGCCCGTCTCGTCCTTCACCTCGACCTCGACCCACGACTGGATCAGGTCGAGCGGCCCGGTCGGGTAGTCGTGCCCCACCTTGTTCGACGTGATCACGACGCGCAGCTTCAGGGGCTCGCCTCGGCGGGCTTTCGCCGGCGCGTCGAGGTCGAGCTGCACGACGGCGCCCGTGGCCCACTTGCCCGCGATCTCCGGGACCTCGACCTCCCCCTTCAGCCACTTCTTCACGAGCGCGACCTGCTCCTCGCCTCCCGGAAGCTTCAGGAGCGCGGGCATGTACTGGTTCGCGCCGAGGAAGCGATGGCTTCGGTGCTTGCCGTCGGTCGCGGTCCGGTTGTAGTCGGCCGTGTCGCCGGAAGCGGGCTCGCGGCCGTCGAGGAGCGGCATGTGGCACTCGCGGCACTCCACCGTCTTCTTCGCGTCTTTCGGGTGGTTCCACTTGCTCTTCCGCCAGTTGTCGTACTGGTTCTGGAGCTGGACCCAGCCGAAGTTGTTGACCTCCTGGTCGACGAACTGCTTGTGGCACGCGGCGCAGTACTCCGGGGTCTTGAAGAGGCGCTTCTCGAGCGAGTCCACATGGTGGCCCGGATAGCTCCGGATCAGGAAGTACGACGCGAGCTTCAGGGGCGCGCTCTTCGCGGTCTCGAACAGGTACCGCTTCGGAGGCCTGATGACGTAGTTCGCATTGCCCTGCACGTCCGTCTTCGTCACGGCGTGGCAGGAGAGGCACGACACCCCCTCCTGGAAGCCTAGGTCCTCCGTCAGCTTCTCCTTGAAGACGACCTTGGCGCCGGAGAAAAGGGAGATCGGATCGTGGCACCCGCCGCAATAGCGCGTCGACTCCGGGCCGTTCTGCTTCCCCATCTCCTCCTGGACCCTCTGGAAAGCGGGGTCGAGCGCGGACCAACGATGCGCCGAGACCGACCACTCGGCGAAGATCGCCGGGTGGCAGCCCGTATCGCCGCACCTCGCCGAGCCCGCGAGCGCCTCGGGGGCGAGCGCGCCGTTCGACTCCGTCCGTGCCAGGCTCGGCGCAAACGGGCGGTTCTGTCCGTACGGCATCCGGTAGTCCTTCGGGAACCGCCCGGCCGTCTTGGGACCGTCGTAGAGGAGGCTCGCCGGGAAGGCGAGAAGGAGCGCGACCGCGGGAATCCCAAGGAGCGCCCCGACGTACCCGCGGCGCGCGGCGGAAAACGCCTCGGCTGTCACGCCCTCGGCCGGACTCCTCCTTCGAAGCGGCCAGAGGTGCGCGAAGAGGAGAACCACCAGCGCGATCGACGGGACGAGGTGGAGCGTCCGATAGAGAGGCGGCACGCGGTCCGAGAAGAGAGCGAGGTATGTCACCCAGAGCCCGGTGCCCTCGGCGAGGACGACCGCGACGAGCCCGCAGTAGCCGAGGACCTTTGCCGGCGTCAGGGCGTCGGCCCGGTACTCCACGAAATGCCGCCAAAGGTAGAGCCCGACCGGGACGAGCGACAGGACGCCCGCCAGGGTATGGAGGAGGACGGTCCACTCCAGGATGGGCGAGAAGCGGATGAAACGCAGCGGCAGGCCGCTCACCACCAGGTAGACGAGGAGCCCGGCGGCGACCCGGGAAAGAAGGCCGGACCAGCCGGCGGTCCGGGTGGCACGGGACCCCGGCACGGAACTGCTCATGGAGTCGACCTCACTCAATGGAAGGATGTGACGCGATTCGCCACTATCGACGATCCAGGCGCTTGTCCGCCTGATGCAAATGCTTCAGACGAGGCCCCGGGCGAGCGCCTAGTTCTCTTCGAACCCTCGCCCCGCGCCGCAGACTTCCGGCATGCCGCACGCGCCGCCGCCGCAGGCCGTGGCGGCGTCGAATCCGCCCTTCGAGGACGTCGACGATTGTGCCGCGAACGTCGAGAGCAGGCGCGCGACTTTCTTCGAGCCGCATGACGCACAAGTCGGCGGCCGCGTCGACTCGCCAGCGAGGACGAGGCTTTCGGTCTTCTTGCCGCAGTCCGAACAGCGGTATTCCAGAAGAGGCATGGACTGCTCCCGCCGCCGATTCTACGACCTCCCGTTCCGCCTGGTTCAGATACACCTTGCGGAGGAACCCCCGGCGGCCCCACGTTCAGGCGGGGGCCTTGGAGGGCTGCCCCGAGGAGGTTTCATGCGCGTCCAGGACGTGATGACCCGCCATGTGGAGACGATCGACGGTCAGGAGAACGCGCAGGTCGCGTTCGATTCCATGAAGCTCAAGGGCATCCGGCATCTCGTCGTCAAGCGCGACTCGGAGCTCGTGGGCGTGCTCTCGAAGCGCGACCTCGGCGTGCCCGATCAATACGATTTCCGCGAGAAGCACCGCGTGGCCGAGCTGATGACGACGCAGGTCGTGACGGCCAGTCCGGACATGTCGGTCAGGCAGGCCGCAAATCTGATGCGCGGCCGCGCGATCGGCTGCCTGCCCGTCGTGGAGGAGGGGCGCCGGAGCCGGCTCGTCGGGATCGTCACGGTGTCCGATCTTCTCGAGCTGCTCGGGCGCGGCGTCGACCGCCCGGCGCCGGGCAGGCGCGTGACGCTCAAGGCCCGGGCTCCGCGCGTGGACTCCAAGGCGAAACGAATGCGCTAGAGCGGTCGGGGCAGCAAGCCAGAGCGCGCTTCGGTCGTCAGGATTCCCGCGAGGTCGTGCTACGAGAAGATGATCGTGATGGTCAGCGGGCAGCACGTCACGCGGATGGTTACTTTTATGCGAGCCGTCGCGGCCCCGGCAGGGGCCCCTTCGTTGCCTGCCGCCTCGCCGGCGCTGATGATCTCGCCGAGTGTGTAGGTGCGCAGGTCTCGGGGCAGCCTGCGGTTGAAGGCCGCCTGGATCTTGGCGACCGCGTCGGGCGCGAGCCTCGTGCTGCTTTCCACTTTCACGGTGCGGCCGTCGGTGACCGCGGGCACAGCCTGCCCCGCCGAGAGAGCGGGTGCCTCTTTCCGCGGCGGCGGCGCCTGGGCGAGGCCTGTGTGCGTCAGCAAGAGCATGCCGAGCGACAGAGTTCCGAGAATGAGACTACCCGCGGAGGACAGGAACCTACTGGTCATTGGGATCCTCCTTTTTCTTGGACACGCTATCACCGGCCGTCGAGGTCAAGCCAGAAAGAGCCGGTACGCCGGATTCCGGCTCTCGTCCCAGTACCGGTAACCCAGCTCCTTCAGGAATCGCCCGAACTTCGCGTCGTCCTTGCGGGGAACCTGGATCCCCGCGAGGACCCGCCCGTGGTCGGCACCGTGGTTCCGGTAGTGAAACAGGCTGATGTTCCAGCCGCCCCGCATGCGGTTCAGGAATTTGAGCAGGGCGCCGGGGCGCTCGGGGAACTCGAACCGGAAGAGCCGCTCGTCGCGCGCCAGGGGAGCGCGCCCCCCGACGAGATGGCGGACGTGGAGCTTGGCCATCTCGTTGTCGGAAAGGTCGAGCGCGGGAAGGCGGTGGCGCCTCAGCGCCGCGAGGAGCGCCCGCGTCTGGTCCTGGTTCTCGACCTCGACGCCCACGAAGACGTGCGCCCGCGCCGGGTCGGCGTACCGGTAGTTGAACTCGGTGATGTTGCGAGGTCCCACGATGGCGCAGAATTCCCGGAAGCTCCCCGGCCGTTCGGGGATCGTGACGGCCAGAATCGCCTCGCGCCGCTCGCCCAGCTCGGCCCGCTCGGCCACGTGGCGGAGCCGGTCGAAGTTCATGTTCGCGCCGCACGCGATGGCGACGAGCGTCCGGCCCTTCGCGCGCCGGCGCTCCGTCCAGACCTTCAGCCCCGCGACGGAAAGCGCTCCGGCCGGCTCCAGGATCGAGCGCGTGTCCTCGAACACGTCCTTGATGGCCGCGCAGATGGCGTCGGTGTCCACGAGGATGACCTCGTCCACGAGGTCGCGGCAAAGCCGAAACGTCTCGCGGCCCACCTGCCGGACCGCCACCCCGTCCGCGAAAAGGCCGACATTCTCCAGCCGGATCCGGCGCCCGGCCTCGAGCGAGCGGCGCATCGCGTCCGCGTCCACGGGCTCGACGCCGATCACGCGCGTCGCCGGGCTGAGCCGCTTCACCCAGGCCGCCACCCCGGCGATGAGCCCGCCGCCGCCCACGGCCACGAAAACGGCATCGATCCCCGAGGTCCGCTGTCTCAGGATCTCCATCCCGACCGTCCCCTGCCCGGCGATGACGTCGGGATCGTCGTAGGGATGGACGAACGTCTTCCGCCCCTTGCGCGCGAGGCGGCGCGCTTCGGCGTAGGCCTCCTCGTACGAGTCGCCCGTCAGGACGACCCGCGCGCCCCGCGCGGCCACCGCGTCCACCTTGATGCGCGGCGTCGTGACCGGCATGACGATCGTCGCCGAGCACCCCAGCTTCGCCGCCGCCAGCGCCACCCCCTGCGCGTGGTTGCCCGCCGAGGCCGCGACCACGCCGCGCTTCAGCGCCGCGCGGGAAAGTCGGCTCATCTTGTTGTAGGCGCCGCGCAGCTTGAATGAGAAGACCGGCTGCAGGTCCTCGCGCTTGAGCAGCACCGTGTGGCCCGTCCGCCGGCTCAGGAGAGGAGCGAACTCGAGCGGCGTCTCCACCGCGACGTCGTAGACGCGCGCCGAGAGGATCCGCTCGAGATACTCCTCGCCCGTCCTCGCCGCGGTCCGTCGCACCGGCGCTGCCGCCGAGCTCAGCCGCGCCGTCCGCGGGCGAACCGGGCGGGGGGCGGGAGCGCCGCCGCCTCGCGGACCCACGTGCACCATTCCTTCGACCGCGGATGCTCGCCGCGCACGGCCGTGTGGAAGACTTTCTGGAGCTTACGCGTGACGGGGCCCGTCGTGCCCCCGCCGATCCTGCGGAAATCGATCTCCCGGAGCGCGATGCACTCGGCTGCCGTGCCGCAGACGAAGACCTCGTCCGCGGTGTAGAGCTGGTCGCGCGAGACGGGCCGCTCGACGACGGCGTACCCGAGCTCCCCCGCGAGCACGACGAGCGCGTCGCGCGTGATGCCCTCCAGAATCGGCGCCGAAGGCGAGGTGACGATCGTACCGCCCTTCACGAGGAAGAGGTTCTCACCCGTGCATTCGGCCACGTAGCCCTGCGGGTCGAGCATGATGGCCTCGTCGAATCCGAGCCGCACCGACTCGGTCTTGGCGAGAAAGCTGTTCGCGTAGCTGCCGCTGATCTTGGCCTTCGTCATCGTGACGTTCGGATGGTGGCGCGTGAAGGACGAGACGTTCGCGCGCACGCCTTTCTCGAGGGCCTCGGCCCCGAGGTAGTTCTTCCACTGCCACGCGGCGATGCCGATGGCAGGCGAGCCGCCGTCGAGGTTCAGGTTCCAGCCGCCGCCTGCGCTGCCGCCCGCCAGGTAGAGGAGCGGCCGGATGTAACAGTCGTCGAACGCGTTCCGGCCGACGAGCTCCGTGCAGGCCTCGTTGATCTGCTCCTCGGAGAACGGAAGCTCCCGGAAGCCGAGACACAGGGCCGAGTCGAAAAAGCGCGCGATGTGCTCTTTCAGGCGGAAGATCGCCGGCCCGCGGGCCGTTCCGTAGCAGCGAATGCCCTCGAAGACGCCGATGCCGTAGTGCAGGCCGGGCGTGAGGAAATGAAGAGTCGCCTTCTCGTAGTCGACGAACTCCCCGTTCAGCCAGATCGTCTTCGATTCCATCCCCATCGGTTCCTCCGTTCAGACCGCGACGTGAGCCGGGATCGCGTCCACAACCGCTCGCGCCATCTCGCGCGTGCCGAGCGCGCGCGCGCCGCGCGGCGCGAGATCCGCCGTGCGGGCGCCCTTTTCGAGCGCCGTCTCGATGGCCCGGCGCACCGCCGCCGCTTCTTCCTTCAAGCCGAGCCCGTCCTCGAGAAGCATCGCGGCCGTCGCGATCGCGCCGATCGGATTCGCGATGTCGCGCCCCGCGAGCGCCGGCGCCGAGCCGTGCACCGGCTCGAAGAGGCCGGGGCCGTCGCCGAGGCTCGCCGAGGCCAGGAGCCCGAGCGAGCCGACGAGCGCGCCAACCTCGTCGGACAGGATGTCGCCGAAGAGGTTCTCCGTGACGACGACGTCGAAGGCCGCCGGGTTGAGCACGAGGTTCATCGCGCAGGAGTCGACGAGCTGGTGCTCGAGGGCGACTTCCGGGTGACGCGCGCCGACTTCTGACGCGACCGCGCGCCAGAGCTGCGAGGTCTCGAGGACGTTGGATTTGTCGACGGACGTGACTTTCCTCCGGCGGCCCACCGCGAGACGGAACGCCACCTCGGTGATGCGCTCCACCTCGGGGCGGGTGTACGGCAGCGTGTTCACGGCCGTTCCCGCCGCGAGATCGAGCGAGCGGGGCGTCCCGAAGTAGAGCCCTCCCGTCAGCTCGCGCACGACGACGAGATCGAGGCCGCGGGCGATCTCCGGCTTCAGCGGGCCCGCGCCCTCGAGGCCCCTGTAGACGCGGGCGGGCCGGATGTTCGCGTAGAGGCCGAGGGCCCTGCGGATCTCGAGGAGCCCCGCTTCCGGTCTCTGGTCACGCGGTGCCAGGTCGAACGCGGGATCGCCGACGGCGCCCAGGAGAACGGCATCCGCGTCCCGGCAGGCCGCGAGCGTCTCCTCGGGAAGCGGGGCGCCTTTCGTGCGCATCGCGATCGCGCCGATCGGCCACTCCGACAGGATGAAGTCGTGTCCGAACCGCGCCGCGACGGCGTTGAGAACCGTCACCGCCGCGGCCGTGACCTCCGGGCCGATCCCGTCCCCCGGGAGGACCGCGAGGCGCGCGCGTCGCCCCAAGTCAGACCCCGTGCCCGTAGCCCGCTTCGTCGGCGACGGCCGCCTCGTCCCGGAACAGGACGACCGCGGGCGCCTTCGGGCGTGGTGCGGCACGCTTCATGGCGTTCCAGAGGTCGAGGAGGTCGAGGTCACGGACGGTCTTCTTCCGCTCCGCGAGCGCGATCATGCGCTTGTACAGCTCGTCGAGCTCGAGGCGCGTGGGCTCGATCCCGATCGCCGCGCAGCGGCTCTTCAGAGCGTGGCGTCCGGAGTGCTTTCCGAGGACGAGCGTCGTCTCGGGCACGCCGACGTCCTCGGGACGCATGATCTCGTACGTCCGGCGGTCCTTGAGGATGCCGTCCTGGTGGATGCCCGCCTCGTGCGCGAAGGCGTTCCGCCCGACGATGGCCTTGTTCGACTGCACGCCCTCGCCGGTGATCTGGGTGAGGAGCTGGCTCGACGAGAAGAGCTCCTCCGTCACGATCCCCGTCGTGAACGGCAGCTTGTCGGGCCGCACGCGGAGCGCCATGGCGATCTCTTCGAGGGACGCGTTCCCCGCCCGCTCGCCGATGCCGTTCACGGTGCACTCGATCTGCCGCACACCGCCCTCCAGCGCTGCGAGCGAGTTGGCCACCGCGAGGCCGAGGTCGTTGTGGCAGTGCGCCGAGAAGACGACGCGGTCCGCGCCCTTCACGCGCGCGCGCACGGTCCGGAAGAAGCTGGCGATCTCGTCGGGCGTCGCGTAGCCGACCGTGTCGGGGAGGTTCACGGTCGTCGCGCCCGCTTCGATGACGGCCTCCACGACGGCGACGAGGAAGTCGGGATCGCTCCGCGTCGCGTCCTCGGCCGAGAATTCGACGTCGTTCACCCGGCGGCGCGCGCGCCGCACGGCCGCGGCCGCGTGCTCGAGGCACTCGGCGCGCGACATCCGGAGCTTGTGCTCGAGGTGGAGGTCGGACGTCGCGATGAACGTGTGGATGCGCGGCCTCTCCGCGCCCTCGAGGGCCGCCGCGGCGCGGTCGATGTCGGCGTCCACGGAGCGCGCGAGCGCCGCAATGATCGGGCGGCGCACCTCGCGCGCCACCGCGCGCACCGCGTTGAAGTCGTCTTCGGAGGCGATCGGGAAGCCCGCCTCCATCACGTCCACGCCGAGCGCGTCGAGCTTCCGCGCGAGGCGCACCTTCTCGGCCTCGCACATCGAGAAGCCCGGGGCCTGCTCGCCGTCGCGCAGGGTCGTGTCGAAGATCGTGATGCGGGCCGGAACCGGAACGTCGCTCTCCATGTCAGGCCACCTTGTCCACGACGACCGGATTCAGGAAAGGCATCTTCGCGCGCAGCTCCGCGCCCACCTTCTCGATGAGCTGGCCCTTCTCCTTCTCGCGCGTGGCCTCGAAGGTCGGGCGTCCGTTCCGGTTCTCGTCGATCCATTTCTCGGCGTACACGCCGTCCTGGATCTCCTGGAGGATCTTCTTCATCTCGGCGCGGGTCGCCTCGGTCACGATGCGCGGGCCGGCCGTGTAGTCGCCGTGCTCGGCCGTGTCGCTGATCGAATAGCGCATGTAGTTGAGGCCGCCGCGGTACATGAGGTCCACGATGAGCTTCAGCTCGTGCAGGCACTCGAAGTACGCGACCTCGGGCTGGTAGCCCGCGTCGACGAGCGTCTGGAAGCCCGCCTTCACGAGCGCCGACGTGCCGCCGCAGAGGACGGCCTGCTCGCCGAAGAGGTCCGTCTCCGTCTCCTCGGCGAAGGTCGTCTCCAGGACTCCCGCGCGCGTCGCGCCCAGCGCCTTTGCATAGGCGAGCGCGTCCTCGCGGGCATGGCCGCTCGCGTTCTGCTCGACCGCGAGCAGCGCGGGCGTGCCCTCGCCCTCCTGGAACAGCTCGCGCACGCGGTGGCCCGGCGCCTTCGGGGCGACCATCGAGACGTCCACGTCGGCGGGCGGCACGATTTGCCCGAAACGGATGTTGAAGCCGTGCGCGAACATGAGCGTCTTGCCCGCCCTGAGGTTCGGCGCGATGGACTCGTCGTAGAGCTTCTTCTGGCCCGTGTCGGGCGTGAGGATCATGACGATGTCAGCTCGCCTCGCGGCCTCGTCGGCGCTCAGCACGGTCAATCCGTCCGCCTTCGCCTTCGCGGCCGATTTCGACGTCGCGTGCAGCCCCACGACCACGGACACGCCGCTGTCGCGCAGGTTGAGCGCGTGCGCGTGTCCCTGGCTGCCGTACCCGATGATCGCGACCGTCCGCCCCTTGAGGCGGGAGATCTCTCCGTCCTTGTCGTACCAGATCGTCGCCATTGATCTACTCCTGCTTTCTTCGCGCTTCGCGTCAGGCTGATTTTTCTTTGAAGGTGAAAGAGGATTCGGGCGAAGCGAAGGCCAGCGCCTGGCCGGATTCGGCGACGTCGTGCACATCCATGAGACGCATCAATTGCTTTCTAAGGAGATTCGCGGCGTCGAAGCTCGCTTCTGCGGTGATCGAGAGGCGCGCCGCCGACCCTTCTTCCCCTTCTAAGAAAAACCCCCGGATGGGTGCGCGTTGCCGGCGGAAGATCGACTCCACCCGCGCCAGAATCCCCGGCACGTTCTGAATCCTGATCTCGAAGATCTGTTCCATGGCGTTCTCCCTCTTCGCTCTGACTTCTCAGCTCTTCTTCTTCGCGCTCTTTGCGGCGTACTTCGGGTCCTCGACCACCATCGTGTCGATGGACTGGCCGGCGGGCCACATGGGAAAGCAGTTCTCTGCGGGGTCGCTGACGACGTGGACGAGGGCCGGCCGGTCGGTCACGGCGAGCGCCTTCTCGTACACGGCGTCCAGCTCGTCGGGCCGACGCGCGGTGAAGCCCGCGGCGCCGAAGGCCTCGGCGAGCTTCGCGAAGTCGGGGTTCTTCAGCGCCACGGAGAAGAAGCGGCGGTCGTAGAAGAGGTCCTGCCACTGCCGCACCATGCCGAGACCCTGGTTGTCGAGGACGATGACCTTGAGCGGCAGGTGCGCCTCGACGGCCGTCGCGAGCGTCTGCATGGTCTGCTGGAAGCTGCCGTCGCCGTTGATGTTGATGACGAGACGGTCCGGCCGCCCGCACTGCGCGCCGAGCGCGGCGGGCAGGCCGAAGCCCATCGTGCCGAGGCCGCCCGAGGTGATGAACGTGCCGGGCTCGTCGCACTTCCAGAACTGCGCGGCCCACATCTGGTGCTGGCCGACGTCCGTCGTGAGGATCGGGCGCCTCTCGCGCGTCGCCCGCCAGAGCCGGTCGATCGCGAACTGCGGGAGGATGACGTCGCCCTCCTGCCGGTACCCGAGGGGCGCCTTCGCCTTCCACGCCTCGATCTCCTTCCACCAGTCCGCCGTGTCGGGCGCGCCCACGAGCGGGAGGAGCTGCTGGAGCACGGCGCGCGCGTCGCCGTGGAGCGGGTAGTCGGCTTTGCGGTTCTTGCCGATCTCGACTTCGTCGATGTCGATGTGGACGACTTTCGCGTGCGGCGCGAACGTGGCGAGCTTGCCCGTGATGCGGTCGTCGAAGCGCGCGCCCACGGCGATGATGAGGTCGCTGCCGTTCATCGCCCAGTTCGCGTAGGCCGTGCCGTGCATGCCGAGCATCCCGACGGACAGGGCATCCAGCTCGGGATAGGCGCCCTTCCCCATGAGCGTCGTCGTGACGGGGATGCGCGTCTTTTTCGCGAGGCGCCGCACTTCCGCGGAAGCTCCGGACGAGATGACGCCGCCGCCCACGTAGAGGATCGGGCGCTTCGCGTTCGAGATCGCGAACGCCGCGCGCCGGAGGCCCACGGGGTCCGCGCGCCGCAGAGGAAGCGACGTGATCAGGGTGCCTGCCTCCCACTCGATCTCGGCCTGAAGCACGTCGCGCGGCACGTCCACGAGGACGGGACCGGGCCGCCCCGAGGAGGCGAGGCGGAAGGCCTCGCGCACGGTGCCGGGGAGCTCCTGCGGATCGAGGACGAGCCAGTTGTGCTTCGTGACGGCCGCCGTCATCCCGAGGATGTCGGCCTCCTGGAAGCCGTCGCGGCCGAGGAGCGGCGTCGCGACCTGCGCCGTGAGCGCCACGACCGGCGTGGAGTCGAGCATCGCGTCGGTGAGGCCCGTGATGAGGTTCGTCGCGCCTGGTCCCGACGTCGCGAGACACACGCCCGGCCGCCCCGTGGCCCGCGCGTAGCCCTGCGCCGCGTGGGCCGCGCACTGCTCGTGGCGCATGAGGAGGTGCGTGACGGGGGTCGAGAGGAGCGCGTCGTAGAGCGGCAGCGAAGCGCCGCCCGGGTGGCCGAAGATGTGCGTCACGCCCTGCGCGACGAGCTCTTTCGCCATCGCGTCCGCGGCCCTCACGCGCGTCTTCTCGCGGGGCTGGAACTGGGCGCTCACGCGCTCACCCCCGCCCGTTCGCGAAAGGTCGCCGCGGCAGCGGGCGTACACGGACTCGTGACGGCGCCCTCGGAGGCCGAGGAGACGAGCCGCGCGTACTTCGCGAGGACGCCCGTCGTCGCCCGCGGCGCCGGCGCGCGGTGGAAGCGCAGGCGCGCGGCCAGCTCCTCCTCGCCCACTTCGAGGTCGAGGCGCCGCGCGGTGACGTCGAGCGTGACGAGGTCCCCGTCGTGGACGAGAGAGATCGGCCCGCCCGCGGCCGCTTCGGGCGAGACGTGCCCGACCATGAGGCCGTGCGTGGCGCCGGAGAATCGGCCGTCCGTGACGAGCGCCACGGTCTCGCCGAGACCCTGGCCCACGAGCGCAGCGGTGACGGCCAGCATCTCGGGCATCCCGGGCGCGCCCTTCGGGCCCTCGTAGCGGATCACGACGACGTCGCCCGCGCGGATCTGCCGGCGCTCGACGGCGGCGAATGCGGCGATCTCGCCGTTGAACACGCAGGCCGGGCCGGTGTGCTTCAGCCGCTCGTGCCCCGCGAGCTTCACGACGCAGCCCTCGGGCGCGAGCGAGCCGCGCAGGATCGCGAGCCCGCCGGTCTTCTTGAGCGGCCGGGTAATGTCACGAACGACCTGCTGCCCGGGCGTCTCCCGCGCCTCGGCGGCCTCTTCGAGGAGCGACCGGCCCGTGACGGTCGTCGCGTGCTTCAGGAAGCCCGCGTCCGACAGCCGCTTCGCGACGAGGCGCGAGCCGCCCGCGCGGTGGAGATCGGGAGCCGTGAACCGGCCGCCCGGCTTGAGGTCGACGAAGAGGGGCGTCCGCGAGGCGATGGCGTCGAAGTCGTCGAGGACGAGCGGCACGCCGGCCTCACGCGCGATCGCGAGAAGGTGCAGGACCGCGTTCGTCGAGCCGCCCGTGGCGGCGACGGAGGTGATCGCGTTCTCGAAAGCCGCGCGCGTGAGGATCTTCGAGGGCGTGAGTCCGTCCGCGAGGCGCTGCATGACGAGCCGGCCGGCGGCGCGCGCGACCGCGGCTTTGGCGGGATCCGTCGCGGGGACGTCGTTCGCGCCCATCGGCGAGATCCCGAGGAACGTGAGCGCCGTCGCCATCGTGTTCGCCGTGAACTGGCCGCCGCACGCGCCCGCGCCCGGACAGGCCCCTGCTTCGACGTCGCACAGCCCCGCCTCGGAGAGCTTTCCCGCCGAGTGAGCGCCAACCGCCTCGAAGACATCCTGGATCGTGACGTCCTTTCC
>JBGQDL010000112.1:0-13172 GCA_041495865.1 Thermoanaerobaculia bacterium
ACCAGGTCCGTTGATGTTTCCGAATCCCCCCGAGGAGAAGTTCAGACCGGGAACGGTGAGATCGGTCGCGCGAGGAAAGTTCGCCTCGGGCGCGATGCTCGTCCGGAAGCCGTCTTCGTGCCCTGAGTACTGGAGCGCCAGCATGACCGACGGTCCGAAGAGCTGATTGAGCCGCCCTGCGTACGAGGTTCCCCCGAGGTTGCGAGTGGCGGTGTAGGTCAGAGGGTCCGTCGATACCAGATTTCCCGTGGCTCCCGTCCTCTCCTCGGGATCTCCGAAGATCGTCGCCACGACGCTCGTGCTCGGACCGGCGTTCCAGGTGAGCTTCCCGCTGTAGACGTTCGACTGCGAGTCGAAGGGGTAGGTTCCGCCTGCGGCGGGTCCCTCCTGGGGAATCCGGTCCGTCGTCTGGCCGATCCGGTCGTAGGAACCGAAGAACCAGAGGCGATCCTTGAGAATGTACCCGCCGAGAGCGAGGCCGGCGTCCCACCGATCGATCGACGTCTGCTCCGCCGCCAGGATGTTCTGGTCCGTGACCTTGACGTCGGCCCGCATCCCGCGCGAATTGGTGTAGCCGAAGACGTCCCCGTGAAAATCGTTGCCGCCCGAGCGCGTCACCGCGTTGATGATGCCGCCGATCGCGTGGCCGTACTCGGCCCCGTAGCCTCCGGTCTTTACCTCCACTTCCTCGATCGCCTCGGGGTGGAGGACCGTTCCCTGGAAGGACTGCTTGACGTCGTTGGTGTTGACGCCGTCGATCAGATACAGATTCTCGATCGAGGTCGATCCGTAGACGGCGAGCGACACGGCCCGGCCCTGTGTGGCCGCGGTGTCCGGCTGCACTCCGGGCTGCAGCCTCAGGATGTCGGCGTAGTTCCGGATGATCGCGATCCGGCGGAGCACCGTCGCCGGATAGGTCGTCCCGGTCGCGGCGGATCGCAGATCGATCGTGGGAGCCTCGCCGCTGACCACGAGGCTCTCTTCCGCCGAGAACACCAGCGTGAAATCGGCCGTCGACATCGCGTTCAGTGCGACGCGGGCCGTCTTTTGGACGGTGGTGAAGCCCTTCATCGACGCCTGCACCGTGTAGCTTCCGGGCGGCAGACCGGGGAGCCGGTAGCCGCCGTCCGCGGCCGTCATCGCCGTGCGGGCCCCCTGAAGGCTCGGGCTCCTGGCCTCGACTCGCACGCCGGAGAGCGCGTGGCTGGAGGGCTCGAGGACGCGGCCCTCGATTCCGCCAGTTGTCTGGCCGTTGACCGCAGTGGGGCGGCAGAGGCTGAACACCGCCCATCCCGCAAGCAGAATCAATCGTCGTCTCAGCCTGCCCTCCCGCTGGGGTGCGGGGGTTGCGCCCCCGCCTCAGATCCGTTCAGAGCCCGACCCAGCGGAGCGAGGCCTCGCGCTCGAAAGCGCGGGTCGGGCGTGTTCGATCCAGTTCAACTCCACCATTTTAGATCTCCTCCTCGGCGCGAACGTACAGCAATACGACATGCGCGCTTGGTACGCGGTGCAGAAGGCCCCGAAGGTCGAGCACATCCGCTTCCACGATCTCAGGCACACGGCGGCTTCCGAGATGCTGCGTCGAGGGCTTCTGCTGCGCGAGGTCCAGTACGTCCTCGGTCACTCGTCAGCTCGAATGACGGAGCGCTACGCCCACTTCGCTCCGACCTTCCGGCCGCCCTGCGCGATCGAGTGGAAAACCGGGACCGCGGGATGCGCACGGAATCCAGGCAGGGTCTAGACTTACGGTGACGGTGTCGTCATGACCAGAGAAGAGTTGCTTTCCCGCATAACGATCGACCCGAAGGTGTGCTTCGGAAAGCCCTGCATCCGGGGGCACAGGATCTGGGTGTCGCTGGTTCTCGACCTGCTCGCGGACGGAATGAGTACCGCGGAGATCCTGGAGGGGTACCCGGGTCTTGACGAGAACGACGTCCGCGCCTGCATCGCCTACGGGGCCGAGATGGCGCGCGAGCGCTACGTCGAGGTCCCGCTCGGCAACCCCCGTTGAAGCTCAAGCTCGACGAGAACCTGGGCCATCGTGCTCTGGCCCTTCTCGAAGCCGCCGGCCACGACGTCGCCACGGTCCACGGCGAGAACCTCAGCTCGGCCAGCGATGATCAGGTCATCCAGGCTTGCCGGCAGGAAGACAGGTGTCTCGTCACTCTCGATCTCGAATTCGGCGATCCTCTTCGCTACCACGCCGCAGACTTCCCGGGCATCGCCGTCCTGCGCTTGCCGGCCAAGGCCACCCTCGGGCATCTCGAGCTCGCCATTCAGACGCTCGTGGCAGCGCTGCAGCAGACGATCGCTCACCACCTCTGGATCGTCGAGATAGGAAGGATCCGGATCTACCAGGATCCCGACGAAGATCCGGGCTGGTAGGGGAGTCGTTGCCCCCCGATTGACGGGGAGCGGGTTTTTGAGTAACATCATCATCCCCGTTCCCGGAGGAGGCAATCCCGTGACTTTCAAGATCGGCGATAGGCTTGTTTACCCGAACTACGGTGTCGGGGTCGTCGAAGCGATTCAGGAGTCCCTCCTCGGAGGCTCGCCCGCCCCTTGGTACCAGCTCCGCCTTCTCGGAAACAACTCGCGCGTGATGTTGCCGGTGGGAAACTCCGACCGCATCGGGCTCCGCCTGCTCACACGGCGCACGGATGTGGGGTCGGTGTTCCGCGTCCTCGAGAACGCGACGCTCCCGCCGAGCGACGACTGGAAAGGCCGGTACAAGCAGAACCTAGACAAAATGCGTTTGGGCCACCTCACGGATATCGCTGACGTCCTCAGGAACCTGGCGTGTGCTCAGAAGCAGAAGGCGCTCTCCTCTCAAGAGAAGAAGATGTACGAGCGCGCCCGCTATCTCATCGTTTCCGAGATCGCGCAGATCAACGGGCTGCCGGAGAGCGAGGTCGCCACTAAGGTTGAGAAGGCCCTCGACCGCGCGATTCCCAATCGGCATCCGGTCGCTGTTGCGTCTGGTAATTAACCGGGACCACTGATTCCCGCTCACCCGCAGTCGGCGCCCAAGGGCGGGACGCATGGGCCGTACGCCTCCGGGCGTTTTGCACTGAACATCAAGAGAGCGCGTCAAGATCGCTGACACGATCGACGACGCCCGCCGCGCCTTCGAGATCGCCGGCCGCGGCTGCCATAGGCAAGTTCAAGGCAGGCGATGTTGTCAGCCTCATCTGCGACCTCATTGATGCGGTTCGGCCGTTGGCAGACCCCGGCATCATGCCGGCAAGGACTCTCCAGAGACGCCAGATGAAACGATCGATGTCTGCGCACAAATCTTTGCCGCATTTGCTGCCCTTCCAGGCGGCGGCCTTCCATCGGTGCTCGTGCTGGATGACGCGCACTTGGCTAGTGAACGCACCTTGACACTTCTCGCGCGGCTCTTGGTCCTTGGGACTGTGGATTCCAAAGAGCGGCGGTTCTTCGACGTAGCAGCGCCAGCGGCATCTCATCGCATTCTCGTCATAGCGGCGACGTGGTCAAGCGGCGTTGAGCCCAGCGCGCCTTTTCTCTGCTGGCTGCAAGAACTGGCAACGACGAGTACGGAGGCCGAGACTGAAAGAGCACGGAAGGCTTTCGAGAGGTTTCTCAGCGGAAGTGGGCGGAGCTATTTGCTCGAACGGATGATGCAGCGACTGTGGACGAGGGAGCAGGTACACGCGACTCTGGGGCTCGAGTCGCCGAGCCTTTCCGCGTTTATCGCGTTTCTCCGGCAGGCGGCATCGAAGGATGCTCATGCAGCGGGGCTGTTCGTCCGGCTACGACCAGCTCGGGACAGAGCGGAGGCGGTGAGGCCGCGAGCACCTGAGGGATTCCGACTCGATCCGGTGGAGGAAGGGACCGCCAGCGAGAAGACCGGGCGAGAGTTTGTGTGGCACGCCGCGAAATAAGCCCGGGGGGCGGACCTTGAAGGGGAGAAGGTAAAAACATTCTATCCCAAAGGGTTATGGCCCTGCAACACGCGGGCGCTCGAGACGGACGACGAGCGTAGTCCACCGATTGCGTAGAGCGGCCCGATCGGGTTGCTCCCGTTCGTCATCAAACCGGCTCTGATGCCGACTGCTCATGGAAACCGCGTCCGCATCGGCGCTAGCTTGCAGTCTAGACGCCAGGGAACCGACCGTCCCCCGGTCGTCGCGCCGGCCAGCGGCAGACCGGGCGGTGATTCGGACGTCCGAGGCCCGCCGTCATTCAAGGAGGCGCCATGATCGACGAAATCCTCACGATGATCCCCGGCCCGACGCCCGTGCACCCACGGATCCTGGCCGCACTGGCCCGGCCGACGGTCTCCCACGTCGCGCCGGTGTTCACGCGCGCGTTTGGCCAGGCGCTCCACGATTTCCGCGAGCTCTGCCAGAGCGGCTCCGGACGGCCCTTCGTCGTCGCCGGCAGCGGCACGCTCGCCATGGAGATGGCCCTCGTCAACGTCGTCGCGCCCGGGCAGAAGTTGCTCGTGGTCTCGCACGGCTACTTCGGCGACCGTTACGCCGAGCTCGCCTCGGCCTTCGGCATCCCCTGCGACGTGCTCTGCTCCGAATGGGGCCGCGCGGTCCCGCCCGAGGAGCTGGCGCGGAAGGTCGCGACAGGCTCCTACGCCGCCGTCACGATCACCCACGTCGACACCTCGACCGGCACCGCCGCGCCCGTGGAGGCCTATTGCGACCTGCTGAAAGGACGCGGCGAGCTCGTGATCCTGGACGGCGTCTGCGCGACCGGCGGCATCGACGAGCCGTTCGACCGCTGGGGCGTCGACGTGCTGCTCACCGCCGCCCAGAAGGCGATCGGGGCGCCTCCCGGACTGGCGCTCTGCCTCTTCTCGGAGCGGGCCCTGCAGAAACGCCGCGCGCTCCCGTCCGTGCCGGCGTACTACGCCGACATCCTCCGCTGGCTCCCGGTCATGGAGGACCCGGCGCGCTACTACTCGACGCCGTGCGTCAACGAGATCGTCGCGCTCGGCGAGGCGCTGAGGATCGTCCATGAGGAAGGGCTGCCCGTCCGCTTCGCGCGGCACGCCCGTATCGCCAAAGCCATGCGCGCGGGCCTCGAGGCGCTCGGCCTCAAGCCGTTCACCGCTCCCGACTGCCGCGCCGACACGCTCTCCGTCGTGCTGCTCCCCGCCGGGGTGGACGACGCGACCTTCCGGAAGGGGACGGCCGCCCGCGGCGTCGTGGTCGCCGGCTGTCTCGGACCGCTCGCCGGCAAGGCGTTCCGGATCGGCCACATGGGCAACATCGGTCCGGCCGAGGTCGTGGCCACGCTCGAGGCGATCGAGGAAAGCCTTCGCGGTCTCGGTCTCCATGTCGCTCCGGGCGCGGCGGTGGGTGCCGCGGCCGGACCTCTCGTCACGCTGCAGGACGTACAAGCTCTTCTCGCTCCAGCCTGAGGCGCGCGCCGCGCGCAAGGAGGGCAGCCCATGCGAGCAACGAGTCTCGCGCACGATCTCCGGCTCGTGGTCGGCGAGGCCAACGTGCTGGACTCCGGCGTCAACCTCCATCTCTATGGCTACGACGCCTATCTCGAGGAGCGGCGGCCGGACGCCGTCGTCTTCGTTCACGCGACGGACGAGGTCGCGGGCGTCGTCAAGGTCTGTAACAAGTGGGGCGTGCCGTTCGTCGCGCGAGGCGGCGGCACGAACCTGAGCGGCGGAACGATCCCGGTGAAGGGCGGCGTCGTCATCGAGATGATCCGCATGAACAAGGTCCTGGAGATCGACACCCGCAACCTGAGAGCGCGGGTGCAGCCCGGGATGTTCAACCTCGAGTTCGGCAACGCGCTCGCGCCGCTCGGTTACCAGTACCTGCCCGATCCGGCCAGCCAGAAGGCCGCCACGCTCGGCGGCAACGTGGCCGAGAACTCGGGGGGGCCGCACTGCTTCAAATACGGCGTGACGACCAACCACGTCGTGGGGCTGACCGTCGTCCTGCCGGACGGCGAGATCGCGCGCTTCGGCGGCAAGGCACCCGATGCGCCGGGCTACGACCTCACGGGCGTTTTCGTCGGGAGCGAGGGGACGCTCGGCATCTGCACCGAGATCGTGACCCGGATCCTCCGCCTGCCCGAAGGGATCAAGACGCTCCTGGCGATCTACGACACGATCGAGGAAGGGAGCGCGTCGGTCTCGGCGATCGTCTCGGCCGGCATGGTGCCGGCGACGCTGGAGATGATGGACCAGCTCGTCATCCAGGCGGTCGAGGCGTCGATCAAGTGCGGGTTCCCGCTCGACTGCGCGACCGTGCTGATCATCGAGCTGGACGGGCTGAAGGACGACCTCGAGCAGCAGGCCGAGGCGATCGCGGACCTCTGCAGGAAGAACGGCGCCCGCGAGATCCGCGTCGCCAAGAACGACGCCGAGCGCGCGGCGCTCTGGGCCGGCCGCCGTGGCGCGTTCGGAGCGGTCGCCCGCATCACGCCGAGCTACCTCGTCTGCGACGGCAGCGTGCCGCGCACGGAGCTGCCGAAGATCCTGCGCAAGGTGGCGGAGGTCGGGAAGAAGTACGACCTCAAGATCCCCAACGTCTTCCACGCCGGCGACGGCAACCTCCACCCGCTGATCCTCTTCGACTGGCGAGATGCCGAGCAGAAGGCCCGCGTGATGAAGGCGGGGATGGAGATCCTGGAGCTGTGCGTGCAGGTGGGCGGCACGATCAGCGGCGAGCACGGAGTCGGAATCGAGAAGATGGACGCCATGCGCCTCGTCTTCAGCGAGAAGGAGATCGACGCGCAGCGGAAGATCAAGCGCGCCTTCGACCCCGAGGACATCGCCAACCCCGGGAAGATCTTCCCGGTGGTCGAGGAGGTGGCCCATGCCTCGTGACCTCGCCGGCCTCGCGCGGAAGCTCTCCGGGATCGTGGGCCAGGAGCACGTGCTGGCGGACGGGGCGGCCACCGACTTCGCGGTCGACGGCGTCAGCCCGCGTCTGGCGGTCAGCCCCGGATCGCAGCAGGAAGTCGAAGCCGTCGTGACCGCCTGCGGCTCGGCGGACGCGGCCATGGCCCCGTGGGGCGGCGGGACGGCGATGGGCCTCGGCAACCCTCCGAGCCGGCTCGACGTCGTCGTCCGTCTCGATCGGCTCACACGGATCGCCGAGTTCGACGACGCCAACCTGAACGTCTCGGCCGAGGCCGGCGTGCGGCTCTCACGCCTGCAGGCGGTCCTGAACGAGAAGCGGGAGTTCCTGCCGCTCGATCCGGCGCGGGCCGACAGCGTGACGGTCGGCGGGCTCGTCCAGAGCAACGCGAGCGGGCCGGGCCGGCAGCTCTACGGTTCGGTGCGCGACTGGGTGCTCGGCCTCCGGGTCGTCCTGCCGAGCGGCGAGCGCATCCGCTGCGGGGGCAAGGTCATCAAGAACGTCTCCGGCTATGACATGAACAAGCTCTTCATCGGCAGCCTGGGGACGATGGGGATCGTGACCGAGGCGACCTTCAAGCTGCTGCCGCTGCCGGCGACGCGCGCGACGGTCGTCGGCGTGTTCCGCCACGTCTCGCAGGTGGCGTCGGTCGTCGCCCGCACGCTGGAGTCGTTCCTCGTCCCCGAGGCGCTCGAGGCGCTCGATCCCCGGGCGCTGGAGTCGGTCGAGACCGGCCTCGAGCCGGCGTCCGCCTCCGGCTACGGCCTCGTCGTCTCTCTCGCGGGCAGCCGCGAGACTGTCGAGCGGCAGGTGCGGGATTTCACGAAGCTCTTCGCCGAGGGGCAGGCGATCGCGACGAACACCCTCGGCGCGACGGGCGCGGAGTCGGCGTGGCGCGCGATCCGGGACGTCCACGCGCCTCTCGAGGGGCGGGGCGTCGTCGTCAAGATCGCCGTTCCGATCGGAAAGACGCTGGAGCTTTTCGCGGCCGCCGAGGAGCTGATGCGCCGGCGCGGCTGCCGCGGGGCCGTCACGGCCCACGCGGGAAGCGGCATCGTGCGCGCCGGATACCAGATCGAGGCCGGCACGCCGCTCGAGCCGCTGCGGGACGCGCTGACGGCCCTGCGCGGCGAGGCCGAGGCGGCCGAGGGAAGCCTCGTCCTCGAGGCGGCGCCCGCCGCGCTCAAACGTTCTCTCGACGCCTGGGGCAAGCCTCGCGACGGAGTTGCCGTCCAGCGGCGGCTGAAGGCGGAGTTCGATCCCGGGGCCCTGATGAACCCGGGACGTTTCGTCGGCGGGATCTGAGGGGAGGCGACATGGCCATCACGGAGCTGCTTCCTTTGAACGATCTCATCGCCAAGTGCAACCGCTGCGGGTTCTGCCAGGCGGGATGCCCGGTCTACCGCGTCACGGGCGAGGAGCACTCGCTCTCGCGCGGTCGGTGGGCGATCGCCCGCGGGCTGATGCTCGGCGAGCTCGATCTGACACCCGAGGTCGTCCGCGCGCTCGACGACTGCCTGCTCTGTCGCGGCTGCACGGCGCACTGCTTCCCGGCGCTCAAGACCGACGACGTCGTCACGGCCGTGAGACACGCGTACCTCGAGAGCCATGGGCAGCCGATGTGGCAGCGCGTGCTGTTCCGTTCCGTGCTGGCGGACGGCAAGAAGCTCGAGTGGGCGGGGCGATGGGCCGTCTGGGCCAAGCGCACGGGGCTGGCGAAGGCGGCCGAGAGGATCGGACTCGGGCGGGGCGCGGGCTCGCCCCTCCGTGCCGCGAACGAGGTCGTGCCGGAGCTCCCGAAGCGCTTTTTCCCCCGCGGCGAGCGGCACGCCGGAGCCGACCCGGACAAAGCCACGTCGCGGATCGGCTACTTCGTCTCGTGCGGCTTGAGCTTCCAGTTCCCAGAGGTCGTCGAAGCGACGCTGCGTGCTGGGGCGGGCCGGCTGCGCCGTGACGATCCTCGACAACACCTGTTGCGGTCGCCCGGCGCAGGCCTACGGCGACCTCGAGGCGGCGCGCGACATCGCCCGGCGGAACATCGACAGGATGGCGGCGGCGGTGGAGCTCGAGGCGATCGTCTCGGACTGCGGGAGCTGCAGCACCCATCTCAAGGATTACGCCCGGCTTCTGGCGGACGACGCCGTGTATGCCGGGAAGGCCGCTGCGCTCTCCGCGAAGGCGCGGAGCTTCAGCGAGTTCCTCGCCGGCAAAGGGCTGGACAGAGGCCCGGGCAAGGTCGAGGCGACCGTCACGTATCACGATCCGTGTCACCTCTCGAACCGCTTCGCCAAGATCACCGCTCAGCCGCGCGCGCTCCTGAAGAGCGTGCCGGGCGTGGCGTACAAGGAGCTGCCGGAAGCGGACTGGTGCTGCGGCGCGGCCGGGAGCTACACCTTCCTCCACCACACCGAGGCGACCGGCGTCCTGGACCGCAAGATGGACCGCGTGGCGACGACCGGCGCGAACATCCTCGTGACCGAGTGTCCCGCCTGCATGATGCACCTCGCCTACGGCGTGCGCCGGCGCGGTCTGCCGGTGCAGGTGCGCCACGTCAGCCAGGTGCTGGATCAGGCGTACGAAGGCACGGCGCACTGACGGCGCACCGACGGCGGTGACGGCAGGAGCGGGGCTGCGATCGGGCGGTCGTGCGACGACTGCCGTTGACAAACGTCGCAGCCCGCCGTATTAAGAGCGCACCAAAACCTGTCCCGTCCACCCGAGCTCGTGCAAAACGACTGAAGGAGGAGGCTCACATGTCGAAGCCACGGATTGCGATCCTGATGGCCTGCGTCGCGCTCACCGCGCTCGCGGCCGGGCCGATCTCCGCCCAGGCCCCTCCGGGAAAGATCGTGGGGACCGTGCACGTCGCAAGCGGCGCGGCGGTCGCGGGGACCCCGATCACGATCACGAACCAGGAGAGCGGAGCGACACGCGTCGTGAGGTCCTCCTCCTCGGGCGCCTACGAGGCGGCCGATCTCGCGCCCGGCACCTACACCGTGTCGGCGGACGTGCAGGGCTTCCGAAAGGTGGTCAGGAAGGACCAGCGGCTCGCTGCCGGCGGCACGCTCAGCGTGGACGTCACGCTGGAGCTGAAGCTGGCCGCGGAGGCCACCGTCACCGCGATGAAGCGCGAGGACACGGCGATCAGCGTGCCGGTCTCCGTCGCCGCTCCCGACGCGAGTGACATCCGGGAGCGCGGCATCGAGAACATCGAGGACGTGGCGGCCAACGTGGCCGGCTTCAGCGTCCAGAACCTGGGTCCCGGACAGAGCCAGGTGGCCATTCGCGGTGTCTCCTCGGGCCAGATCGCGCGAGACCAGCCGGGCGTCAAGGAATCCGTGGGCGCCTACCTGGACGAATCCGTCATCTCGATGTCCCTGTTCACGCCGGACCTGGACTTCTTCGACGTGTCGCGCGTCGAGGTCCTGCGCGGGCCCCAGGGGACGCTGTTCGGCTCCGGCTCGCTCTCGGGGACGGTCCGGTACATTACGAACCGGCCCGAGCTCGGCGCGACGAAGTTCTTCGCCGAGCTGGCCGGCAACACCGTCAGCGGGGGCAGCCAGGGCGGCAACGCGAAGTTCGGCTTCAACGCGCCCCTCGGCGGCACGGCGGCCCTGCGCGTCGCGGCCTACTACGACGCCCTCCCCGGCTACATGGACGCGGTGCAGCCGAACCTGAGCGTCCAGAAGGACGTCAACTCGGGGCGCCGGACCGGCGTGCGGGCCGCGGTCGAGATCGCCCCGGACGAGCACCTCACGATCACCCCGCGGATCCTCTACCAGGACGTGAAGACGGACGGGTGGAACCGCATCGACGCCTTCAACATCCTCGCGAACCCCTTCACGACGACGCGTCCGGCGGTGACCCTCGGCGACCGGCAATTCACGCAGGTCAGCGAGCCGTACACCGACAAGTTCTGGCTCGGCGACCTGAACGTCAAGTACGACTTTGGCGGCGGCCTCGCCCTGACGTCCGTCACGTCCTACACGCACCGCGACATCCTCGTCGTGCGCGACGCGGGCGCGCTGACCTCCAGCATCACCGGCGGCACCATCGCCCTGCCCGAGAACGTCTACACGCTGAACGCGCCGCTGGACGACGCCACGACGGCGCAGGGCTGGACGGAGGAGCTGCGGCTGGCCGGCGGAAGCGACCGCCTGAAGTGGGTGGGCGGCGCCTTCTACGGCGACCAGAGGCGAAGGTACGGGCAGAACCTCTTCGTGACCGGGTTCACGGCGATCAGCGGTGTCAAGTCGAAGGAGGTCATTGCACCCGAGGACGACCTTTTCTACTCGAACCTGGCCTACAAGCTCACCCAGTTCGCCCTCTTCGGCGAGGGGACCCTCACGCTGACGGACCGCCTCAGCGTGACCGCGGGCCTGCGCTACTACCACTTCAAGGAAGACAAGGCGCAGGTCTTCGACGGGATCTTCGGCGACGACGGAGCCGGCCACCCTGTATCGCAACCCGGCTCCTCGACGGCCGACGGCGTCGCGCCGCGCTTCATCGTCACGTACAAGCTGAGCGACGCGACGAACCTGAACGCGCAGGTCTCCAAGGGCTTCCGGCTGGGCGGCGTCAACGACCCGACCAACTTCAGTCTGTGCACCCCGCAGGACCGCGTGACGTTCAGCGGCCGGGAATCCTGGAAGGACGAGACGGCCTGGAACTACGAGATCGGCACGAAGTCCAAGTTCCTCGGGGGCCGCGGCACGGTGGGCGTCTCGGGGTTCTACGAGGACATCAACGACCTCCAGGTCACCGTGACCGCCGGCTCGTGCTCGTCCCGCCTCATCTTCAACGTGCCGAAGGCCCGCAGCATCGGCGCCGAGTTCGAGCTCGGGCTGACGCCGAACGAGCACTTCGACTTCTCCTTCTCGGCCGCCTACACGGATTCCCAGATCCGGTCCACGATCCCCGGCACGCCCGACCTCGTGACGTCCACCGGGATCCGCGAAGGCAACCGACTGCCGAGCGTGCCGAAGTTCCAGGCGGCTCTTTCGGCCACCTTCCAGCAGCCGGTCACTCAGGACTTCATCGGCTACGTGACCGGCACGTACAACCACGTGGGCTCGCGCTACACGCAGCTCGCCGACCAGGAGCCGGGCACCGGCACCGTGAGCCTGACTACGTTTAAGGGTACGATCGGCGGCCCATTGACGCAGTCGACGTTCACCTTCGACCCGCTGCTGCCGGCCTACGACCTCTTGAACGTCAGGCTCGGCGTCCGGCACGCCATCTGGGACATCGCGCTCTATGTCAACAACCTCACGGACGAGCAGGCGCTCCTCGCGCTCGACCGGGAGCGGGGCCTTCGTGCCCGCGTGGGTTTCCTCGTCAACCAGCCCCGGACCTTCGGCCTCACGACCCGATTCGACTTCTGAGGCCGGTTACAGGGACCTGAGGGCGCCCCGTACCTTTCGGGGCGCCCGCGATCAGTACACGGCCCGCTTCTGGACCTTCTGCTTCGTGGCGAGGCTGAAGCGGGGATCGACGGCCCCGCCCTCCACGAGGCGCGCCGTCACGTACTCGCCCAGCGCCGGGCCGTGCTTGAAACCGTGGCCCGAGCCCCCGCCGACGAGCCACACGTTCTCGCGCTCGGGATGGCGGTCGATCAGGAAGTCGCCGTTCGACGTGTTCTCGTACTGGCACACTTCGCTGGCCACGAGGGGCGCATCCTTGAGGCCGGGAAAGCGCCGGGCGACGAAGTTTCGGACCGAGGCCACGCTCTCGGACGTGACGAAGCGCGCGCCGGTGTCCGGGTCGAAGGCGGGGCCGTGGCGATCGGGCGCGACCTTGAAGCCGCGTCCCTTGAAATCCGGCACGCCGTAGATTTCCTCGGCGAAATCCACCCACACCGGCATCGCGGGCGGGCGAAAGCGCTCGTCGCCCGGAGGAGGGCCGAAGTAGAAGACCTCCTGGCGCGTGGGGAAGATGCGCTCGCCGAGCAGGTCGGGGAACAGCTTCGGCAGCCAGGGGCCGCAGGCGAAGACGAAGGTGCCCGCCCGGACGGGCTTTCCGGACCGCGTCGCGACCGAGCCGAGCCGGCCTTTTCCGGCCGGCGGGAGGACGGCTTCCTGGAGGTAGTCGACACCCGCCGTCTCCGCCATCTGGACCACCGACTGGAGCGCGTGGAAGGCCACCAGGAAGCCGCTGTCGGGCTCGTGGATGGCCCAGTTGTTCGGGCCGAAGTCGATCTGCGGCCAGCGGCGGTCGAGCTCCGAGCGGGAGAGCCGCTCGTGGACGACGCCGAGCCGCTGCAGCGTCGCCAGGGTCTTCGTCGTCAGCGGGTCCTGGCCCCGGGCC
>JBGQDL010000113.1:0-13136 GCA_041495865.1 Thermoanaerobaculia bacterium
CTCTGGCTTCCGTCCTGAGCTACCATTTCGAGCTGCAGGACGAGCTGCTGGACGTGCGCCGCATGTTCGAGCCCGCCGTCGCGCGCGTCGCGGCCACGCGCGTCACCGACGAGGACCTTGCCGACCTGGAGCGCATCCTCGACGCGCAACGCAGGAAGCTCAAGACCGGCCGATCGGCCATCGTCGAGGTCACGGCTTTCCACCACGTCCTCGCGCGCGCCACGCGCAATCGCGTGGTCGTCAGCATCATGGCGACACTGAACGATCTGCTCGTGGAATCGCGCAAGCTCAGGCTGAAGCAGAAGGGCCGGCCAGGCCGATCCATCCTGGGACATGAAGCGGTCGTCTCGGCATTGCGGCGACGCGACGCCGACGCCGCGGCGGAAGCCATGCGCGGACACCTCGATCAGATCGCCGACAAACTCCAGCACGAGTAGACCCCGGTTCGCCATGGATGAAAACCTGCGCCACCAGCGTGACACCTCGCTCGTTCAGCTCGAGGCCCTGATTCGACGCGGTCGTCAGATCAGGAACACGCCGGCCGCCGATGCCACCCGAGCCTGGCAACAGGACTGCGCGACCGCGATCAATCAGCTTTCCGGCGGCAGCAAGGCCCACTGGCTCGCCCGCGCCTACAGCGGTGCCTTTCTCGTGCGCTCGGCCCGTGGCGGGGTCGTCGTCGAAGTGGACGCGACGGAGATCGTCGACCGGATTCTCGGCGTCCTGGCACAGGGCGCGGCGTCTCTGTCACGCATGGATGATGTCGCTGTCTCTTCCGGCGCGGCGCCGCGGGCGCGCCAATTCGAATTCGTGCACAACGAGGAGCTTCGGCCCGTCCTCGAGCAGACATTCGCCGACAGCGGCGACGCTCTCGAGCGCGGCGAATTCGGTCCGGCGCTGGTTCTTTCATGCGGCGTCCTTGAAGCGCTGCTCACCGATGCGCTCGACCACGCGCGCCGGCAGGCCCCCGACGCGCCCGAAGGGCGCATCGGGGACTGGTCCTTCGAGAGGCGTATCGCCGCGGCCGAAAGCGCGGGACTCATCCGGGGCGGCTGCGCCCGCCTGCCGCCCGTGGCGCGGCGGTACCGCGATCTGACCGATGCCGATGGCGAGCTGCGGGGGGACGCGCCGGTGTCCGAGCGCGAGGCCCGGCTGGCAGGCCAGGTCCTCCGGGTCGTCATGCGGGATCTCGATCCCGGCCGATAGGGACGCGCCGAACCCCGCTGCTGTGATCCATCGCGGGAGCAGAAAATCTGCGAGTATCCGTCCCGCAGTCAGGGGAGGTGCGCCATGTCGTCGACGCGTGCGAAGAAAAAAGCGGCCAAGCCCGCTCCGAAGGTGAAGGCCCAGAAGTGGGTGTACCTGTTCGCCGGCGGTAAGGCCGAAGGCAACGCGAAGATGCGCGCGCTGCTCGGCGGCAAGGGCGCCGGCCTCGCGGAGATGACGAACGCGGGCCTCCCCGTCCCGCCCGGATTCACCATCACCACCGCGGCCTGCAACGCGTACTTCAAGGGCGACGGGAAGCTGCCGCCGGGACTCTGGGATCAGGTGGAGCGCGGCCTCGCGACGGTCGAGCGATACACGAAGAAGCGCCTCGGCGACCCGAAAGACCCGCTCCTCGTCTCGGTCCGCTCGGGTGCGGCGATGTCGATGCCCGGGATGATGGACACGGTCCTCAACCTCGGCCTCAACGACGAAAGCCGCCAGGGGCTCGCGACGCTCACGAAGAACGAGCGCTTCGCGTGGGACGCGTACCGCCGGTTCATCTCGATGTTCGGCCGGATCGTCCTCGATATCCCCGCCGAGAAGTTCGACGCGGCGCTCGAGAAGCGAAAGCGCGCGAGGGGCGCGAAGTCGGACACCGAGCTCGACGCGAAGGACCTCGCCGGGCTGGTCGACGAGTTCAAGTCCATCGTCAGGAAGGAGACCGGGAAGCCGTTCCCGACCGAGCCGCACGACCAGCTCCGCCTCGCGATCGGGGCCGTCTTCGGCTCGTGGTTCGGCCAGCGCGCGAAGGACTACCGGAAGCAGTTCAAGATCCCGGACGACCTCGGCACGGCCTGCAGCGTCGCGACGATGGTCTTCGGCAACATGGGCGACGACTCCGGCACCGGTGTCGCGTTCACGCGCGACCCGAACACCGGCGAGAAGAAGCTCTACGGCGAGTACCTCACGAACGCGCAGGGCGAGGACGTGGTGGCCGGGATCCGAACGCCTTCGAAGATCGACCAGCTGAAGCGGGACATGCCGAAGGCGTACGCGGAGTTCCAGAAGTTCGCCGAGCGGCTCGAGAAGCACTATCGAGACTCGCAGGACCTCGAGTTCACGATCGAGCGCGGCAAGCTCTTCATGCTCCAGACGCGCTCGGCGAAGCGGACGGCCCGCGCCGCGATGAAGATGGCCACCGACATGGTGAGGGAGAAGCTCATCACCAGGGACGAGGCGATCCAGCGCATCGACCCGTTGCAGGTGGAGCAGCTCCTCGTGCCCGGCTTCGACCAGGCCGCGGTCGAGCGCGCGCGAAAGGAAGGCCGGTTCCTCGCGAAGGGCCTGAACGCGTCACCCGGAGCGGCGACCGGCCGTGCGGTGTTCGACGCCGACCGCGCGGTCGCGCTGAAAGGCCAGAAGCAGCTCGTCGTCCTCGTCCGGCCGGAGACCTCGCCGGACGACTTCCACGGGATGATCGCGGCCACCGGGATCCTCACCGCGCGCGGGGGCTCGACCTCTCACGCGGCCGTCGTCGCGCGCGGCCTCGGCCTGCCGTGCGTCGCCGGCTGCGCCGAGCTCTCGATCGATCTCGGGAGGCGCGAGATGCGCGTCGGAAAGGCCGTCATCAAGGAGGGCGACTCGATCTCCATCGACGGCACGACGGGCGAGGTGTTCGCGGGCGAGCTGCCGACGAACCCGCCGAACTACGAGAAGGAGACCGAGCTCATCGAGCTCCTCTCGTGGGCCGACAAGCGGCGCCGGCTCGGCGTGTGGGTGAACGCCGACACCCCGGGCGAGTGCATCGAGGCGCGCAAGCTCGGCGCGGAAGGGGTGGGGCTCGCGCGGACCGAGCACATGTTCCGGCAGGCAGAGCGCCTCCCGCACGTGCAGGACATGATCATGGCCGACACCGAAGCGGGCCGGAAGGCCGCGCTCGCGAAGCTCCTCCCGTTCCAGCAGGGCGACTTCCGCGAGATGTACCAGGCGATGGACGGCCTGCCGGTGGTCATTCGGCTCATCGACCCGCCGCTCCACGAGTTCCTTCGCGAGTTCGCGGACGTCGATATCGAGATCGCCGTCGCCGAGGCGACCGGCAAGGGCGGACCGGAGCTCGAAAAGAAGAAGAAGATCTGGCGGCGGCTCGAGCAGATCCACGAGGACAACCCGATGCTCGGCCTGCGCGGCTGCCGCCTGCTGCTCGTTTACCCGGAGATCCTCGAGATGCAGATCCGCGCGATCCTCGGCGCCGCTGCCGACTCCGCCGAGAAGGGCGTGAGCGCGAAGCCCGAGATCATGATGCCCCTCGTCGGCACGATGGGGGAGCTCGGTCGGCTGCGCGATCAGGTGATGAGCGTCGCCGCGGCGGTCGAGAAAGAGCGCGGGCGAAGGATCCCGTTCAAGTTCGGGACGATGATCGAGATTCCGAGGGCCTGCATCATTGCCGACGAAATCGCCACGAAGACCGAGTTCTTCTCGTTCGGCACGAACGACCTCACCCAGACCGTGCTCGGCATCTCTCGCGACGACGCGCAGAAGAGCTTCCTCACGAAATACGTCGAACAGAAGATCATCCCCGACGACCCCTTCCAGGTGATCGACCGTGGCGGCGTCGGCGAGATGATGAAGATGGGCGTCGACCGCGGCCGCAGGACGAAGCCCGACCTGAAGATCGGCATCTGCGGCGAGCACGCCGGCGAGCCGAGCTCGGTGGCGTTCTGCCACCAGATCGGGCTCACCTACGTGTCGCCGTCGACGTATCGGGTGCCCGTGGCGCGGCTCGCGGCCGCCCAGGCCGCGCTCGCGCCGGGAGAGCGCGACCGCTAGCCGGCACGGACTCCCGGTAACCTCCGGCCCGGCCTCCGCGAGAAGCGCCGGGCGCGCCGGCGTCCCTTTCGCCGAGCGATCAGAAGTAGTAGATCTGCATCTGGGCCGTAAAGCGGTCCGTGGCGAAACCGCTCGCCGGGCAGGGGTTCGTGGGGGTAGCGGTCGAACACTTGAGAGCGACGCGCTCCCACCAGACCTTGAAGTTCAACGCGTGCGGAGTCTTCGGGCGGGGATAGTAGTTCAAGCCCAGCGCGACGCGGTTCTCGTTCTTCGGCGTGTTCACGTTGGCGGTGAACGCCTTCTGCTCGTAGCGGGCGATCGTCGCGACTTTGAGGCTCTTCAGGAAGACGCCGCCCTCGATCTGGAAGAGGTTCTGCTCGGGCAGGGCCGCGCCGAGGGTGGTGCCCCCGTTGATGTACTGGTACTGGATCGTGGATTCGAACGAGCCCACCGGGATCGGGATGTCGACGTACATGTCGGCCGAGCCGTAGCGGAAGTCGTTCTGGGTGTCGTAGCCGACCCCGACGGCGAGGACCTTCTTCGACCCGAGATACGCGCCCGGGTAGGAGGGGAGGTTGTAGACCTCGGTATCGAAGAAGTTGTACTGGAGGCGCTCGGTGAACCGAGGCGAGTTCTTGGCGTTGGCGGCCCGGAAGCCGGAGAGGATCGCGCTCCGGTACTCGAGCCGGTCGCAGAAGAAGTAGCCGCGGAACATCATGCCCGTGTCGCGCTCGGCGTTGTTCTGAAGCGCGGTGCCCGTCGGCAGGTTGTAGGCCGAGAAATCGAGCATGAACTGCGTCGGCGTGCTCTTCAGGCCTTCGCGGCTGATGGGAGACCGGATGAGCCCGGCCTGGATGTTGAATTCCTTCGCGATGCGCCACTCGGCGGCGGCGTCGAGAGTCTGGAAGCCGGCCCCGAGAGCCTTGGGGGCCTTGCCGAGGTTCGGGTTATCGGTCTCGAAGAAGAAGAAGACGTTCTTGGCGACCTGGCCGCCGACGATGAGACGGACGCGGCGGACAAACAGGTTCTCGGCGAAGCCGCCGGGGCCGTTCTTCGTGTTTACGACCTCCTGGAAATCGGCCTGCGGCTGGAGAAGAAAGCCGAGCTTGAAATTGATGTTGTCGTTGACCTTGATGATGGCCTGGCCCTCGGCCCGGGAGAACGCGAGAAGGAAAAGGGCGACAGCGAGGCCACGGATGGTCGTCCGAAGGCGGTGCATGGCTAACGGCATGAGAAGTTCTCTCCTCGTAGGCCAGACGTTAAGAATGACTGAAGAATAGTCCATTGCCCGGGTAACTTCAATCGCTGTGGCGCATGAATCAGTTGACGTCCTTACGCGCACAGGACGAGATCCGCCAGGAGGCCGAGCGCGAACGCTCCTAGGCACGCCGCCACGACGCCCGGCCAGCCGAAGGCCTGCCAGGCGTAGCCCGGCAGGACCGAGCCAAAGGTCGCACCCAGGTAATAAAACGTCGTGTAGAGGGCCCCGGCGCCGCCCTTGGCCTCCCGGGCCGTCGCGTTGACGAAGGCAGGGGCCGTCCCCTGGACGAAAAACATCCCGACGCAGAGCACGACGAGGGAGACGATCACGACGGGGAGCACGCGAACGAGACTCAGGACGGCGGCGAAGGCCGCGATGAGGAAGCCCGTCGCCATGAGGGTCCGCCTGCCGAAGCGGCCCGACAGTCTCCCGACGGCGATCGACGTCAGGACGCCGGCGCCGTAAACGAGATAGATCGCCGAGATCGGACCCGTCGACAGGCCGAACGGGGGGGCGGAGAGGTAGTAGGGAAGGTAGGTGAAGATCCCGATGAACCCGAAGAACACGGATCCCCCGATCAGGAACCCGCCCACGAGGCGAAGGTCGCGGAGGTGCCCCAGCATCTCGCGAAACGCGAGCCCGACGGAGACGGGGCGCCCGCGCGCCGACAGGGGAAGGAAACGCGCCATGCCGAGCGCCCCCACGAGCGTGACGATGCCGAATACCAGGAACGGGGCTCGCCAGCTCAGGTGGCTCGCGATCCATCCGCTCCCCACGCGCCCGGTGAGCCCGCCCATGACCGACGCGGCGACCCATCCGCCCACCGCGGGCCCGAGCTTCGGGCCGGCGAACTGATCGCCGAGGTAGGCCACGGCGACCGCCGTGACGCCCGGCACGAGGATTCCCTGCAGGGCGCGGAGGCACACGAGGACACCGAGAGTCGGCGCGGCGGCGCAGAGAAGCGTCGGAACGGCCAGCATCGCGCAACTGAAGACCATGACCGGCTTGCGGCCGAAGGCGTCGGCGAGCGGCCCCCAGGCGTTCGACACCAGGGCGATCATGAGGACCACGACCGACAGCGTCAGCGCCGCCGTCGGGGCCGGCACGCTGAACTCGCGCGAGAGGAGCGGAAGGATCGGCTGCGTGACGTACAGGTCCGCGAATACCGTGACGGTCGCGAAGAAAAGGGCGGCGAGCGCCCGGCGAGAGGCGTCGCGGGAGAAGCCGACCGTGTTCACCTCGATCAGAGGCCGAGGTAGGCCTGACGGATGCGCGGGTCGTCGAGCAGCTCGGCGGCGAGTCCGGTCTGGACGATGCGGCCCGTCTCCAAGACGTAGCCGCGGTGCGCGTGCTCGAGGGCGACCTGGACGTCCTGCTCCACGAGGAGCACCGTCGTGCCTTCCCGGTTGATCTGGGTGATGAGCTCGAGAAGGTTGTCCACGACGAGCGGCGCCAGCCCGAGCGACAGTTCGTCGATCAGGAGGAGGCGCGGCCGGCTCATGAGCCCGCGCCCAATCGCGCACATCTGCTGCTCACCGCCGGAGAGGCGTCCGGCGAGCTGGCCGGCCCGCTCCTTGAGGCGCGGGAGAAGCGAGAAAACGCGCTCGAAGTCCTGCTCGATTCGCTCGGCGTCGCGGCGCAGGTAGACGCCCTGCATGAGGTTCTCCTTCACGGTCAGCCCCGCGAACAGGCGCCGGCCCTGGGGCACGTGGATGACGCCCGCGCCGACGACCTCTTCCGGGCGTGCGGCCGTGATGTCGCGGCCGGCGAAGCGCACCGAGCCACCCGTCGGTTTTAGAAGGCGGGAGATGGTCCAGAGGAGCGTCGTCTTCCCGGCGCCGTTCGCGCCGATCAGGGCGACGATCTCCCCGTCCTTCACCTCGAGCGAGACGTCCCTCAGGATCTGGACGTCGCCGTAGCCGGAGGCGAGGCCCTTCACCTCCAGCAGAGTGTCTCCCGCCGCGGCGGCGGGCGCCTTCAGGAACGTGCCGGGCTCGATCAGGGCGTCCGGGACTCCGGCGGCCTCGGCGCGGCGCGCGAAGCGCTCGCCGAGATACGCCTCGATGACGGCCGGGCTCTCGACGATTTCCTTCGGGTCCCCCTCGGCGATCTTGCGCCCGTAGTGCAGCACGGCGAGCCGGTCCGAGATCCCCATGATGGCCTTCATGACGTGCTCGATCACGAAGATCGTCACGCCGGTCCGGTTGACGCGAAGGATCAGCTCCATCGCCTTCTCGATCTCGGACTGGTTGAGGCCCGCCATGACCTCGTCGAGAAAGAGGAGCCGGGGTTCCATGGCGAGCGCCTTGGCGAGCTCGAGACGCTTGAGGTCGAGGATCGTCAGCTCCGTGGCCGTGCGGTCCCGCATGTCCGCGAGGCCGACGCGCTCGAGAACCGCATCGGCCTCGTGCCGCGCCTGCGCGGCGCTGCGCCCTCTTCCGCGTGCGCCGAACATCGCGCCGGTCGCGACGTTCTCGCGCACGGTGAGCTGCCGGAGCGGTTTGACGACCTGGAACGTACGCGCCATGCCGAGGCGCCCGATGCGGTAGCTCGGCGTCTTCGTGATGTCCTGGCCGTTGAAGACGATCGTGCCCGCCGTCGGCTTGTCGAGGCCGGTCATGCAGTTCACGAAGGTCGTCTTGCCCGCCCCGTTCGGACCGATGACTCCGAGAATCTCGCCGCGGCGGATCGTGAGATCGATGCCGTCGACGGCGGCGAGGCCGCCGAACTTCTTCGTGATTCCGCGGGCCTCGAGGATGGATTCGCCGGAGATTCGCGGCGCGGGAGAGGGAAGCGCGCTCATCACGTCACGCGGTGGGCGCGCACGTTCGCGAGGAGATCCGAGGCCCGGAACGGCCGCTCCCCGCGCCGGCGCTTGCGGCCGATGACCGTCATGAGGCCGCGCGGGAGGAACACGATGAAGAGCACGATGATGACGCCGAGGACCGTCGGGTGCAGCTCGAGGAACCTGCTCCACACGTACGTCGACAGGAGCTGAAAGACCGCGGCGCCCAGCACGGGACCGAGAACGGTCCCGGCACCTCCGATGATCGTCGCGATGATCATCTGGAGCGTGTAATCGATCTTGAAAAAGTCGCCCGGCGTCACGTGGATGTTCTGGTAAGCCGTGAGGCCTCCGGCCACGGCCGCGAAGACGGCGGAGAGCGCGTAGGCGATGACCTTGAAGAGGGTCGTGTTGATTCCGAGCATGCGCGCGGCGTCCTGGTCCTCCCGGATGGCCACGCACCCGTTTCCGAGCTTCGAGCGCGAGAACGCAAACGTGAGGGCGAGGCCGCCGATGACGAACGCGAGCGCCGTGTAATAGAAGAACTCGCCCTCCGCCTTGAGCGGCAGGTCGATTCCCGTCGACCCCTCCGTCACGCTGTCCCAGGTGTCCGCGACCTGGGAAAGAGCCTCGGCCACGCCGAGCGTCGCGATGGCGAAGTAATGCCCCTTCAGGCGCAGGATGGGCAGCCCGAGGAGGATCGCGACGAGCGCCGAAAGCAGGGCACCCGCCGCCAGCGCGGGGAAGAACGGAATGTGCCACTTCCCGAGCATGAGGAGGCCCGTCGTGTAGGCGCCGATCCCGAAGTACGCCACGTTTCCGAACGCCGCGTACCCGGTGTAGCCGCCGATGAAATTCCAGCCCTGGGCCATGAGCGCGAGGATGAGGAAGCGCGTGTACGTCAGGAGCTTGTAGCTCGAGACGAGGCTCGGAAGAGCGACGAGGAGCGCGAGGAGCGCGAGCGTGCCCGCGATCGCCGCGGCTCTCTTCACACGCGCTTTCCGGCGACGCCCTGCGGTCGCAGAATGAGGAGGAGGACGAGGATCGCGAACGTCACGGCCCGCGACAGGGACGGCAGGCGCGCGCCGACGAAGACGTCCACGAACGCGAAGATCGCCGCGCCGATGACGACGTTCGCCACGTTGCCGAGGCCCCCGAGGACGCAGATCGCGAACGCCCGCTGCGTGTACGCGCCTCCGAGCGTTGGGTCGAACGGCACGATCATGGAGAGGAGCGATCCCGCGGCGCCCGCCATCCCCGCGCCGATCGCGAACGTCGCCGCGTAGATCGTGGCCACCTTCACGCCCGTGAGGCGTGCGGCGTCGAGATCCATGCCGGTGGCGCGGATCGCGCGCCCGACCCGCGTCCTCTTGAGATACCACGCGAGAAGGGCCACGAGGACGAGGGAAACCGCGAGCGCGCCGAGCCGGATGTACGGGATCCGGACCGTCCCGAGCGTGAATCCCGTCCCGCTGTAAGGGGTGGTGACGGAGCGCAGGTCGGCCTTGAAGAGGAAGTTGATGAGGTTGACGATCAGGAGCTCGAGCCCGAACGTCAGGAGGAAGGTCGCGAGGAGCGGAGCCCGGATGACCTGGTTGATGAGGCCGCTCTGGATCAACCAGCCCAGCGTGAACAGCGCGAGCATCGCGATGGGGATGGAGAGAAACGGGTCGACCCCCAGGAGCTCGTGAAGGAAGAACGTGATGTAGGCGCCGAGCACGATGAAGGCTCCGTGCGCGAGGTTCACGATGTTCATGATTCCCCAGACGAGCGAGAACCCCAGCGCGACGAGCGCCAGGATTCCGCTCAGGAGAACCGCATTGACGAAGATCTGGCCGAGCTCGGCCCCGCCCACGCGCCTACTTCCGTTTGTCCCAGGCCGGCATCGGGTAGAGGGCGTCCTTTTCCGCGACGGACGACGGGAAGACCGTGTACTTGTGGCCGTCCGGCTGGAGCTGCTCGATGGCCATCGGCTTGTACGTGTTGATGCCGCGGCTGTCGAATTTGATCTGGCCGTAGAACGTCATGATGTCCAGTGCGGCGATCGCGTCGCGTACCTTCGCCGGGTCGAGTGTGCCCGCGTTCTCGATCGCGCGGCAGAACGCGATGACGGCGGCCGAGGACTCCGCGACCTGGTAGGGGATGACGCTGTACCTCGGGTTCTTCGCGCGGAACGCTTCGCCATAGCCCTTCGGCGTCTTCCACGGGTCGACGCCGTTGTACTTGAGAGCCTCGGTCCACTGCGTGGAGCCGAAGAGGTAATCGGCGTTCGCTTTCAGGTTCTCGCGAAACTCCGGCGAGGACGGCCCGACCGAGAAACCCATCGCCTTCGGCGAGACTCCGAGGTCCTTCGCCTGCTTCACGATGAGGAGAGAATCCTGCAGGTGGCCGGCCCCGAGCACGATGTCGGGGTTCTTCGCTTTGATGTTCGTCAGCAAAGCGCTGACGTCCTGTGAGCCCGTCGGGTAGAGCTCCTGGTAGACGACCTGAAGCCCCTTCTCCTTCGCATAGTCGGCGGCACCCGCGGCCACCTCCTTGGAGAAGGGCTCGTTCTCCCCGAGCACCGCCACGGTTTTGACGCTCTTATCCTTCGACATCACGAGGTCGATGACGCCCTTGAGGTAGAGCCGGGCGGGAGAGAGGACGGCGAACGTGTACTTGTAGCCCTTGTTGAAGATGGTCTCCGCCGAGCCGTTCGCCTCGATCATCGGGATCTTGTACTTCTCGCAGATCGGCGCGGCCGTGCCCGTCGGCGCGGATCCGTACGGGCCGAGGATGAACGTGACCTTGTCCTCGTTGATCAGCTTCTCGAGGAGCTGGGCCGTTCGCTCGGACTTGGACTCGTCGTCGTAGTACTTCACGGCGATCTTGTATTTCTTTCCGCCGACTGTGATTCCACCCTGGGCGTTGACCGTCTCGACGGCGAAGTTGTAGCCGTCGCGCGTGTACTCGCCTTCCTTGGCGGTCTTCCCGGTGAGGGAAACGGCGGCGCCGAACGAGATCGTGTCCTCGGCGAGCCCTGGGAACGCCCCGGGGACGAGCGCGAAAGCGAGCAGAGCGACCGGCGCGGTACGCTTCATGGGATGCCTCCTCTGACCAGGGTCCTCAGTTGTGGGCGGAGACTATACCCGAGGAATCCACACGCGAGGAGAGGATGAACGCCGTCTCTGATTCCCAGCGGTTCGTCGGAGTGTGGGAGCTCGAAGAGATCGAAGATGAAGATTTCTTAGAAGGTAATAGGACAAAGCGACCGGCCGTCGGTTTCGAGCGGCCGCTGGGGCTTCTGATCTACCTGGAAAGCGGCTTCATGTCGGTCAACTTCGCGGGGACGCCGCGAATTCCCTTTCGAAGAGAATTCTCTCCGACCCCCTCGGAACTCGCTGCGGCGGGGGCCGCATACGGCGGGTACGCGGGAAGGTGGGAGCTGGAGAAAGACGTCCCCGTCGTCGTGCATTTGCCGGAGGTCTCGTTCGTGCCGAACCGCGTGGGCGCGCGCGTGCGCCGCTCATACTCATTCGTAGAAGATCTTCTTTTTCTCCGTCCCATCGCCCTCTCGCCCGCCGAGAAGGCTCCCGATCGCGTTCTCCGCTGGCGGCGGCGAAGCTAGAGCCCGAGGTACGCCTGCCGGACGTTGTCGTCCGCGAGGAGGGCGGCGCCCGTGCCGCTGAGGACGATGCGCCCGTTGCCGAGCACGTAGGCCCGGTCCGCGACCGAGAGGCTCTTGAAGACATTCTGCTCGACGAGGAGAACCGTCACGCCCGCGTCGTGGACTTCCTTGATGACCCTGAAGATGTCGGCGACGAGGATCGGGGAGAGGCCGAGGGACGGCTCGTCGAGCATGAGGAGGCGCGGCTTCGACATGAGCCCGCGTCCGATCGCGGCCATCTGCTGCTCGCCGCCCGAGAGCGTGCCCGCCTGCTGCTTCTCGCGCTCCTTGAGCCTCGGGAAGATCGTGAAGACCTTCTCCAGCATCTCCGGACGCGTCTTCTTCGCCTGGGGCGTGAGCGCTCCGAGGAGCAGGTTCTCCTTCACGGTCATCTCCGGGAACAGCCGGCGCGCCTCGGGAACGTGGGCGATGCCGAGGTCCACCATTTCGTGGGGGGCGCGGCCGTGGATCGGCTGTCCCTCGTACTCGATGGAGCCTTTCCGCGGGTTGACGAGCGCGGAGATCGTCGCCAGCGTCGTCGTCTTTCCGGACCCGTTGGCCCCGATGAGGGCGACGATCTCGCCCTTCCTGACCTCGAAGGAGACGTCCCAGAGGACCTGCACGTCGCCGTAAGAGACGTCGATGCCTTTGACCTCAAGCACGCGGCACCTCAGGCACTGGCCACGCCCAGATACGCGTCGATGACCTGCTGGTTGTCAGCGACCTCGCGCGGCGTCCCCTCGGCGATCTTCTCGCCGTAGTTGATGCAGATCAGCCGGTGAGAGATGGACATGATGACACGCATGATGTGCTCGATGATGAGGATCGTCACGCCGCTCCCGTGGATCTTCTTCACGATCTCGATCGTCTTCTCGACCTCGGCGGGGTTCAGACCGGCGAAGTTCTCGTCGAGGAGGAGCAGCTCGGGCTTCGTGGCGAGGGCGCGCGCCATCTCGAGGCGCTTCCTCATCCCGAGGGGAAGGCTCCCGGCGGAGCGGTCGCGCCAGGATTCCATCTCGGCGAAGGCCGTCGCTTCCAGAGCCATCTCGCGCGCCGTCTCCCGGTTGTTCGTCCGGCAGAAGGCAGAGGCCATGACGTTTTCGAGGGCGGTCAGGCGCGCGAGCGGCTTCACGACCTGAAAGGTCCGCGCGAGCCCCCGGTGGCAGACGACGTGCGGTTTCAGCCCGTCGATGCGCGCGTTCTTGAAGAGAATCCCCCCGGACGTCGGCGTGATGTAGCCGTTGATGAGGTTGAAAATCGTGGTCTTGCCAGCGCCGTTCGGGCCGATGAGGCCGAGGATCTCGCCTTTTTCGATCGCGAAGCTCATGTGCCCGACGGCCTGGAGACCGCCGAAGCGCTTCGTGACGTCCTTCAGCTCGAGGAGGCTCACGCCGTCTCCGGACCTGCCGCCA
>JBGQDL010000114.1:0-13045 GCA_041495865.1 Thermoanaerobaculia bacterium
ACGCTTTCCGCGGTGACCACCGTGCAGGTGGGCAGCCAGGTGTCGGGCATCATCGCGAAGCTCCACGTCGACTTCAATTCGGCCGTGAAAAGGGGGCAGCTCCTCGCCGAGCTCGACCCGACGCCGTTCCAGCAGACCGTCGAACAGAGGCGCGCGGATCTCGAGAAAGCGAGAGTGGAGCTCCGGAACGCGGAGATCTCGCTCACGCGCTCGAAGAGCCTGGCCAAGCAGCAGCTCCTCGCGCAGTCCGATCTCGACGGCGCGCAGACGACGCGGGACTCGGCCGCGGCCGCGGTCGCGCAGTCGCAGGCGGCGCTCCGGCAGGCCGAGACGAACCTGTCGTACACCCGGATCACCTCGCCCATCGACGGCGTCGTCGTGAGCCGGCAGTACGACGTCGGCCAGACCGTGGCGGCCTCCTTCCAGGCGCCGGTCATCTTCACGATCGCGCAGGACCTCACGAAGATGCAGGTCCTGACGAACATCGACGAGGCCGACGTCGGGCGTGTGAAAGTGGGCCAGGAGGCGACGTTCTCGGTCGACGCTTTTCCAGACCAGCCGTTTCGCGGAGCCGTCTCGCAGATCCGCCTTTCGCCGCAGACGGTCCAGAACGTCGTGACGTATCCGGTCGTGCTCGACGTCGCGAACCCGGACCTCAAGCTCAAGCCCGGCATGACCGCGAACGTCCAGGTCCCCGTCGACGTCCGCAAGGATGCTCTGCGCGTGCCGAACGCGGCGCTGCGCTTCCGGCCGGACAACGCCGACCTCGTCCCCGACGCGCGAAAGGACAAGGCGAAGGCTGCGCCCTCCGCGGCGTCCGCGTCCGCGCCGTCACCGTCGCCCGCCGCTCCGGAAACGGGGCAGGTCGCGCCGCCCTCGAGCGCCGCCGCGACCTTCGGCCGGCCCGGCGGGGCGGGAGGTCGCGGGCCCGGCGGTCGCCCGGGCGGAGGCGGCGGGCCGGGCGCGCGGCCGGGAGGGTCAGGCACGGGCACGCTCTACGTCGAAGTTCCGGGCTCGGGTGGAAAGCTGAAGCCCGTCACGGTGAAGACGCTGATCACGGACGGCAATCTCACCGCGATCCGGTCGGACGACCTCAAGGAAGGCGACGAGATCATCGTGGGCCTCGCGACGGCCCGCGCCGGAGTGCCGGGCGGAGCGACGGGCGCACCGGGCGGCGGCGGCGGACGCCGTCCGTTCTGAGGAGACGCGGCTCGTGGCCGGTCCCGTCATCGAGATCGAGAACCTGACGCGCGTCTACCGCATGGGCGAAACCGAGGTGCGCGCGCTGGACGGCATCACGCTCGCCGTCGAGCCGGGGGAGTTCCTCGCCGTCATGGGCCCGTCGGGATCGGGCAAGTCCACGTTCATGAACATCGTCGGCTGCCTCGACCGCCCGACCTCCGGCCGCTACGTCCTCGAGGGAGTCGACGTCTCGGGCCTCGACCGCGACGAGCGCGCGAGCATCCGGAACGACAAGATCGGGTTCGTGTTCCAGAGCTTCAACCTGCTTCCGCGGACGAACGCCCTCGAGAATGTCGAGCTTCCGCTCCTCTACTCGAAGAAGTCGAAGATCACCGAAGAGCAGGCGCGCGCGCAGGCGTTGAAGTGCCTCGAGCGCGTGGGGCTCGGGCCCCGGTGGGACCACACGTCCGCCCAGCTCTCCGGCGGGCAGCAGCAGCGCGTCGCGATCGCGCGCAGCCTCGTGAACGATCCGGCGATCCTCCTCGCGGACGAGCCCACGGGGAACCTCGACTCGAGGACCTCGATCGAGGTCATGGCGATCTTCCAGGAGCTGAACGACGAGGGAAAGACGGTCGTCCTCATCACGCACGAGTCCGACATCTCCGAGCACGCCAAACGCGTCGTCACGTTTCGCGACGGAAGGATCGTGTCGGACGTGTCCGTGGCGAAGAGGCGCGTCGCCGCCCGGCCGGCGCCGGCGGGGGAGCCTCCTCATGAAGAAGGCCGGAATCCCGAACCGCGCTAACCTTTCCGGGTGACTTCGGACATCTCGGGCTCGAATTCCGCCGTTTCAGGCCGCTTCCGCCCGGGCGAAGCGCAGACGGCGCGGGATGCCAACTCGTGGAGCCCCCGGCGATCTCTGGCGGCGCGGCTCCTCTGGTACGTCGTCCCGGTCGCGCTCGTCCCGGCCGCCGTCTACTGGATTGCCGGAGACCGCATCAGCGTCGAGCAGCAGAAAACGATCCTGTCGACCTTGCTCGTCGACGCGCGCCGGCAGGAACAGCAGACGCTGTCCGACCAGGCGGCCGACCGGGTGAGGCAGATCGGGGACGACAAGAGGGAGGTCATGGACATCGCGAGGCGCGCGGCCGTCGAATCGTCCTCGGCGCTCGAAGCGGGGCCGGACCCGAAGCTTCCGGCGGAGACTCTCGTGGACGAGGCCGGCGGCCTCCTTCGCACGACGGGCCACGGTGTCAGCGTGGCGATGGTGAGCCGCCGGCGCCCCCTCGCCGACGAGGCGCGCCGCGACCTCGCCGCGACGCGCCGTCTCGAGGCTCCGTTCGCGGCCCTCGGCCTCGGTCCCGGAGATCTGTCCGCCCTCTCGATCCGGACCGCGTCGGGCGTTCTCCGTGTGGTCCCCGGGCTCGATCTGAAGCCGGGTGGAAGGCCGGTCATCGACCCGGCGTTCCGGTTCCCGAGCGATTCGGCCCGCCCGCTCGTGGACGGAACCGCGGGGACCGGCTCGCCGCCCGTCATCTGGACCGACGTCTACGAGGACACGTACGCCGGAAGCGGGAACATCGTGTCTGCGGTGGCGCTCGTGAAAGGGCGGAACGGCCGCCTCCTCGCCGAGGTCGGCGTCGACTGGGTCTTCCCGCGGATGTTCCAGGGATCGCAGGATCCGACGCGGCTGGACGACGTGGAGTTCGTGTTCGCCAGGGACGGGCGGTCGGTCGTCGTCGCGCCGCAGAACCGGTTTTCCCCCGAGGCGATCCGCGAGCTCGGCGCGATCGTGGCGACGCAGGGAACCGGAATCGTCGAGACGAACGTCGGCGGCCAGACGTTCCTCATGGCCATGCGCGAGATCGGGGATCTGAGGTGGACGTACGCGAGGGTCGCGCCGCGCGCCACCCTGGAGAGGAGAGTCGCGGGTCAGATTCAACCCATCTTCGCCGCGACGCTGCGCAAGCGGAACGAGCTGCGGCTCCTCTACATCGCCCTCGTCGGCGTGTTCGCCGCGGCCGTCGTCGTGGCCATGCGCCGGGCCCTCGCGCCCCTGCGCCGCGTAGCCCGCGTCGCCGACGCGATCGCCTTCGGACGGCCGACGCCTCGCCTGCCCGAAGGCGACCGCCGCGACGAGGTCGGCCGCCTCTACCGCGCCATGACGGAGCTCGACCGGCGCGTGAGGTGGCGGATCGCTTCCATGGAAGGCGTTCACCGTCTCGCGCAGACGGCCGCCCTCATGACGCGCCCGGAGGAGACGTTCGCACAGCTCACGCGCCAGATCGCCGCGCTCGTCGGCGCGACGAAAGCCTGGATCTGCCTCTGGGAGCCCGAGACCCGTTCTCTCGTGCTGACGCCGCCGGGCTTCGGAGTGTCCGACGAGTCCCTTCGCGGCCGGCGCGTGGGCCTGAACGACCAGAGTCTCGCGATCGTCTGCTACCGGACCGGCGAGACCTGCCTGCAGAACGACATCGCGTCCGACTCCCGTCTTTCGAAGCCCCTCGTCGACGCCCTGCACATCGAGAAGAACATCGTCTTCGCGCCCCTCAAGGCCGAGGTCGGGATCCTCGGCGTCCTCGCGGTGGCCGACAAGCCCGGGGGCTTCGACGCCGAGGACCATTCCGCGATCGACGGATATGCCGACGAGGCCGCGCTGCTCCTCCGGAACGCGCGGCTCTACGAGGAGCTGCAGCGCAGCTACGAGAGGCTTCGGGACGCGCAGCGCAACCGCGACTACTTTCTCCAGAACATCAACCACGAGCTCCGGACGCCGCTCACGGCCATTCTCGGCTGGAGCGAAGTCCTCGCGGAGGATCGGCCGGACAAGGAGACCATGCGGATCGCCGTGGACCAGATCAACCGGTCCACCCAGTTCCTGCTCGCGCTCATCTCCGACCTCCTCGACCTCTCAAGGTACGAGGAGGGCCGTACGCGACTCGAGCCCGAGGACGTGGACCTCGTCCCGCTCGTGACGGACTCGGTCGAGCCCGTCTCCGTCATGGCCGCGGCGAAGGGAATCCGGATGGCCGTCGTCGTGCCGCCCCGGCCGACTCCCGTACGTCTCGACCCCCTCCGCGTCCGGCAGGTGCTCTGGAACCTCGTCCACAACGCGGTGAAGTTCACGCCGAAGGGCGGAGAGATCCGCGTGGAAGCCGCGGCCGACGACCGAGGCGTCTCGTTCTCGATCGCCGACAACGGCGTCGGGATCGACGCGAAGGACCTGCCCCTCATCTTCGAGCGCTTTCGCCAGATCGACGGGTCCTCGACGCGGGCCTACCGCGGCATGGGCATCGGCCTCGCCCTCGCGAAGGCGTTCGTCGAGCTGCACGGCGGGACGATCCAGGTGGACAGCGAGCCCGGCCGGGGCACGACGTTCCGCATCCGGCTGCCGCGCATCGCGAGCGCCGCGGAGGAGCCGCCGGGACCCCGGCAGGCGATGTTGCTCTAGCGCTCTCGCCCGTCGTGTAAGCGCTCAGGCGGCTGGCAGCCGGGCCTTGAAGCGATGCGCCTCGGCGGCCGCCCGGTGCCCGAGGCGCTCCTCGATCTCGGCGAGCCTCTCGTGTGCGCGCGCGACGCCGCGCCGTGCCCAGGCGTTCGCCGGGTCCTTCGACGCTACCTCCTCGCGCAGCGCGAGTGCACGCGTGTACAGGGCGCGCCCCGCGGAGAGGTCTCCGGAGTCGACCGCCAGGGATCCGAGCGAACCGACGCTGAAGGACAGGTCCATTCGGGCTTCCGCGGAGTCGGGATTCTCGGCGAGGCGGAGCTCGTCGAGGGCGATCGCCTCCTCGTAGAGCGCCCGCGCGCCCGCGAGATTCTCCGTTTGGTGGAGGAGGGCTCCGAGCATCTTGTCCGACAGGGCGAGGTTCCGCCGATCGGACGACACGGCCGCCGGATCGGCGGCGATACCCGCGAAGAGCTCGTGCTCCCGGCGCCGGAGCGTGAGCGCCTCGCCGAACTCCTTCCGGCCTACGTGGAAGCTCGCTGAGGCCTCGAGGCTCCGCGCGAGCCCCCGTTGAAACACGCGTGAAGACGGGTCTCTTTCGAGGAGCGCCGTGCGAATCTCGAGCGCGCGCGCGTGCGCTGCGGGCGCGTCCGGATGCGACGAGCCGAGCAGGCGACCCACGGCATCCAGCTGTGCCGCGAGCGAGTCGAGGTCCTCCGCGGCGGCGCCGCCGGGCGCCGCGAGGTTCTCCAGGAGCGCGATCGCGGCCCGCCGGCTGCGGAGCGCGCCCTCCGGATCACCGAGGCTCGCGTTTGGGCCGCCCTGGATGTCGGCGAGGCGCGCGTATCCGGCGGCGACCTCCCGCACGAGCGCGGAATCGGGTCCGGCGTCCTTCGCGAGCGAATCGAGATAGCGGAGCGAGGTCGAGACGAGCGTCGCGCGCGCCTTCGTCGAGCCCGGGAGCGTCTCGATCTGGTCGTGGAGGTCGAAGAGCACGGTCTTCGCGAGAGCGCGCACCTCCTCGAAGCGCCGCCGCGCGACCGCTTCACTCGCGCGCGCGCGCTTCGCCTGCCACACCGCGACGCCCGCGCCCGCGACGAGGGACGCCGCGACGACCGAGGCCGCCGCGACGACGAGCCGGTGCCGTCTCGCGAATTTGCCGGCGCGGTAGGGGAGCGTGTCCTTTCGGGCGAGGACGGGACGGCCGTCGAAATGGCGCTGGAGGTCCTCCGAGAGCTTCTCCGCCGAGGCGTAGCGGCGCTCGGGCTCCTTGCGGAGCGCCATCAACATGATCGTGTCCAGATCTCCGGCGAGGAGGCGTGCCTTCTTGGAACCCGTGGCTCCCTCCGCTTCGAGGACGGCCCGGCTCGGCGGTTCGGGCTGGGTTTCGCAGACCGCCCGCGCGATGTCGGCCGGAGTCCTGTCCTTCCGTCGGAACGGGTGTACGTCCGTCAGGAGCTCGTAGAGAACGACGCCCAGCGAGAAGATGTCGCTCGCGGTGGTGATGGTCTGGAGCCGCACCTGCTCGGGGCTCGCATACTCCGGGGTGAAGGCGCTCATCCCGGCGATCGTCAGATAGGAGGTGTCGCCCGATTCGCGGGCGTCGAGGACTTTCGCGAGGCCGAAGTCGAGGAGCTTGGGAACGCCCTCGGGCGTGACGAGAATGTTCGAGGGCTTGATGTCGCGATGGACGACGAGATTCCGGTGCGCGTACTGGACTGCGGTACAGACGGTCTGGAAGAGCGCGACGCGCTCCGAAAGCCCCGCCCGGCGGCCGCGACACCACGCGATGAGGTCCTCGCCCTCGATGTACTCCATCGCGAAATAGGGCCGGGCGTCCGCCGTGGTGCCGCCGTCGAGGAGGCGGCCGATGTTCGGGTGCGAGAGCGACGCGAGGATCTGCCTCTCGGAGCGAAACCGCTGGAGGATGAATTCCGTGTCCATGCCGCGCCGGACGACCTTCAGGGCGACGCGCCCGCGGTACTCGCGGTCGGCGCGTTCGGCAAGGTAGACCGTTCCCATCCCGCCGTGCCCGATCTCGCGCACGATCGTCCAGGGGCCGACGCGTGTGCCCGGAATCGCCTCGGCTTCCCCGGGAGCGGAGCCTTCCCGGATCGACGCCGGGAGGAGTCCGTGCAGGAAGCCAGGCGAAGCGGACTCGGACTCGAGCAGAGTCGCCACTTCGCGCTCGAGCTCGGTGTCACCGCCGCACGAGCCTGAAACGAAGGCGTTCCGCTCGGCTTCCGGGCGCTCCAGGGCATCCAGAAAGATGGTCTTCGCGCGCGCAAAGCTCTCGGGCGTCATGAGGCGGTCAGGACATCTCTTTGTGCAGCCACGTCTCGGCGTGGCGCCACTCGCGGCTGACCGTGGCGGGCGAGATTTCGAGCACCTCGGCGGCCTCGTCGATCGTCAGGCCGCCGAAGACCCGAAGCTCGACGAGCCGGGCCTGCCGTTCGTCCAGGGTCGCGAGCCGCTTCAGCGTCCGGTCGAGGTCGAGGAGGTCGATGTTCCTCGGGGCCGCCGCCGGATTCACGTCCTCGATGGAAATCGGGCTGTCCGGGCCGCCGCGCTTCCTCGCCTGGCGCTTCCGGGCGTGATCCACGAGGATCTCCCGCATCGCGCGGGCCGCCACGCCGAAGAAGTGCGCGCGGTTCTGCCATTTCACGCGACTCTGGTCGACGAGCCTGAGATAGACCTCGTGCACGAGGGCCGTGGGCTGGAGCGTGTGGCCGGACCTCTCGTTCCGGAGGTATCCGCGGGCCTGGCGCCGCAGCTCCCCGTACACCAGCGGGATGAGGTGCTCGAGGGCCCCGGCGTCGCCGTCGTTCCACGCGATGAGGAGCCGGGTCACGTCGCCCGGAGGTGACAGGGGAGCATCCTGGGGCTTCGGTGGTTCCGTCATGAGGGGATCTGGCCCCAATTTTCGCATTACCGGTCGGGAGCCCTTTACCATGCGTAACTCGACGGTCCTCTTTACTTTCGTCCTCGGCGGAGCGCTCGCTCTGGGATCCGTCGCCGCGGCCCAGACCCGGCCGTCGGTCACGCTGATCCCGGGCACGGTGAATGCCGGCGGACTGAACGGGACCCGATTCGTTTCGGACCTCGCGCTGACGAATCCCTCGCCGGTGCCGGTCACGGCGACCCTCATGCTCGTGCCGGCGAACGGGACGACCCTCGCATTTGCCACGCTGAACCCCGGGGAGACGGTCGTCTATCGCAACGTCCTCGACGGCCTCTGGGGGGCCGAGGGCGCCGGGGCGACTCAGGTCATCGGCACGGGGCCGCTCCTTATCCGGGCGCGGACCTACAACACGGCGACCTCCGGCACGTACGGCGTCGCGTTGCCCGTCTTCGCCTTCGAGCGGCTGCTCTCGCCCGGCGATGCGGCCGACAGCCTTTGGATCAGCCAGTCCCCCGACGGAACCTCCGGCTACCGCACGAACGTCGCGGTCGTGTTCCCGGACGCGGGGGGCGGCTCTGCTACGGTGAGCGTCTACGACACGGACGGCAACTTGGCGGGGACGAAGGAGTTCAAGCTGGGAGAGCCGGGTTTCCAGCAGTTCCCGGTGTCGAGCTTTGCGGGGGCGATCCCCGTGGGGCGCGCGGAGATCCGGGTCATGGGCGGGCACGCGGCGGGGTATTCCGTCGTCGTGGACAACGTCACCGGGGATTCGTCCCTCTTCGCGTTCGAGGACCTGCCTGCGGGCACGCAGGACGTCCTCGTGAACGGCGTGGCCCGGGCGCCCGGCCGGAACAACACCTTCTTCCGGACGGACGGCCGTTTCTACAACCAGGGGTCGACCGACGCGACCGTTTCGGTCGCTTTCCACGCGAACCAGAACGCCAATCCGGCTCCCTTGACGAAGACGTTTACCGTTCCCGCGGGAAAGATCCGCGATGTCGTGGACGTTCTGGATTCGCTGCTCAGCCTTCCCGTGGGTTCGGCCGGGGCGCTGCGCTTCACGTCCGACTCGCCGGTCGCGATCCTGTGCCGCACGAGCAACGTGGATCCTCTCGGCGTCAAGCCCGGCACGTTCGGCGCTCAGCAGAAGCCCACCCCACTTCTCTCGTTCCTGATGTCGGCGGACGCGGGCGCGGTGGTTACCGGGATTCGCCAAAACGCGACGTTCCGGACGAACGTCGGCTTCGCCGCAGGTGGGGACGGCGCCGCGTACTCCCTGTCCTTGAAGGACGCGTCGGGTGCGCCGGTTGCCACGGCGACGGGCTCGCTCGGAGCCTTCGGTTGGACGCAGCCGAACGTGGGCGACCTCTTCCCAGGCACGCCGGTTCCCGAGGACGCGACGCTTCTTGTCCAGGTCAGGTCCGGAAGCGTCGACGTTTTCGACTCCTCGATCGACAACGCCTCGGGGGACCCCGTTGTCACCCCGATCATGCCGGTGCCCGTCGACATTCCATCCGCGGCGACGATCGGGCCGGCGGGCGGCTCGATTCGCTCGAGCGACGGCCGGATGACGCTGAAGATCCCTGCGGGCGCGCTTTCATCGCCCGCGGAAATCTCCTTCGCCCCTTCGTCTGCTGCCGCGCCGAACGGGATCGGGCAGGGATATCTCCTGACGGTCCCGCCGGAGGTGGCGGGACGGGCCCTTCTCGTCGCGTCCTACTTCGCGGCCGACCTCGGCGCTTCGGGAGCCGAGGCGCTTTCGCTCGCCTTCAAGGGCGGCGACGGGTGGTACATCGCCAGCGGCGGAAGGGTGGACCCGGCGGCCCGGACACTTGTGCTCCCTCTGCAGTCGATCTCCCCTCCGGGAAGCGCGTCGGTCGGCACGCCGGCGGCTAGCCGGGCTCCTCGCCCGCTCTCCTCGCTCTCCTTGAGCGAAGTGACGCTGGCGATCCTGCGAGCCTGGAACATCGGGCCCCAGCAATGGGTCCTGAGGACCCGCGACGAAGTTACATTCCAGGCCTTCTTCGTCGGGGTGCCGACGAGCTCGAGCATCGCGGAGAGCTACTTCCAGAAGGCGTCCGATCCCGTCAACGTGAGAGTCGACTGGCGAGTGGGGGGCGGCTCCCAGGAAGGGACGGTGCAGGCGCTCAGCGGGACCGATGCGAGGTACTTCGCACCCTGCCAGGTTCCGCCCATCAACCCGGTTTTCGTGACTTACTTCATCAGGGACGCGCGGCTCGGCCTGTTCTCGCCCACAGCCTTTCATGCCGCGAAGGTCTTCGTCCTGCCCCGGCACTGGGTAGGTGAGGTGGACCTCACCTACCTTGGGTGCGGGCAAGGCGGAGGGGGTGTCTACACGTACAAGAACGCATCGATCAATTTTTCGCTCGACGAGAACCTGAACGTGACCGGCGTCGTTTCCTCGGCTGGTATCGCGCCGACCGTCGTCCCCGCCCCGACATGCCAGCACGGCGACCCCTGCACCTATGTGCCGGGACCCGCGCCACCGCCCCGGCTCTTCATCTCCGACGCCAGAGCAAACTTCCTCGCGGGTTCTTACGGCGAGCCGCAGTTTTCTCTCATGGTCAGGCTCCCTCTGACCCCCGAGGTGACCCAGATATGCAGCGGGACCAGCAAGGTCATTCCCGGCCAGGGTCAAAGCGATCCGATCGAGGTTTCAGTCCTCATCCCTTATCCACCCGATTTCAAGTCCACGGACCCGTTGGGGGCGCAGGGACTCACGACGCGACTCAGGGCCCTGCCAGACGACTCGTGCCCGTGATTCGCGGTGCGCTTCGCCTGACGTAGAATCCCGGCTCGTGACGCTTTTCACAAGCGTCCGGGGTGCCCGATGAAGACTCCTCCCATCGCGCCGCCGCTCGGCCCGGGGATCCCCTCGACGTCGGGCGCCGACTTCCTGACCACGAAGCTCGACGTCGCGGTCCAGTGGGCACAGTCGAACTCGCTCTGGCCGATGCCGTTCGGTACGGCCTGCTGCGCCATCGAGTTCATGTCCGTGGTCTCGTCCCATTACGACCTGGCGCGTTTCGGCGCCGAGGTCGTGCGCTTCTCGCCGCGCCAGTCGGACCTCCTCATCGTCGCCGGCACCGTGGTGGACAAGCTCGCGCCCGTCCTGAAGAAGATCTACGACCAGATGGCCGAGCCGAAATGGGTCATCTCGATGGGCGTCTGCGCCTCCACGGGCGGCTTCTACCGCGCGTACCACGTCGTGCAGGGTATCGACGAGATCGTGCCCGTGGACGTCTACGTGGCCGGCTGCCCGCCCACGCCCGAGAACCTCATCCACGGAATCATCGAGCTCCAGAAGAAGATCCAGTCCGGCGAGCTGGCCCGCCACCGTGAGGCGAAGACGTTCGTCCCGATCCGCGTCGGCACGGACCCGGACCTCTCGATTCCGGCGTACTCCGACGGTGTCATGGCCCATCTCAAGGGCAAGAAGGAGCTTCCGGAGATCGGCGAAACGGCCGAGAGCGAGCTGGATGCGAAGGCCAGGGCCGCGGCAGGCGAGGGCGACCGATGAGCTCCACCCTCGCTCCGCCTTCCGTTTCGTTCGCCCCGGTTCTCGAGCGAAAGCTCGCCGGCCGCGTCACCGTCGAAGAGCGCCCGGGGACGGACATCCCGACGCTCGTCACGGACGCGGCGACGTTGAAGGAGGCCGCTCTCTTCCTGAGAGACGACCCCGCGACGGCCTACGACCTCTTCCTCGACCTCGCGTCCGTCGACCGCTCGAAGCTGCCGGGCAACCTCGCCCCGAAAGATGGAAGCCGCTTCCAGGCGAACTACATCCTGTACTCGACGAAGCGGAACGAGCACCTCAGGCTTCGCGTGAACCTCCCCGGGAAGAGTCCTTCCGTTCCGTCCCTCACCGGTGTCTGGCCGGCCGCGAACTGGTTCGAACGCGAGGCGTGGGACCTGATGGGGATCTCCTTCGAGGGCCACCCGAACCTCCAGCGGCTGCTCACGCACAACGGGTTCGTCGGCCATGCGCTGCGCAAGGACTACGACAAGTCGCAGCGCTGGCTCTGCACCGAGGAGGACCTCCTCCAGACGGAGCTCGCCGCGCGCACGGACGACCCGGAGGACATGTTCGAGACGATGACGCTGAACTTCGGACCGTCCCACCCGACGACGCACGGCACGCTGCGCGTCGTGATGCGCGTGGACGGCGAGAAGATCGTCGCGGCCGAGTCCGAGTGCGGGTACCTCCACCGCTGCTTCGAGAAGATGTCCGAGACCCACACGTGGGTGCAGGTCGTGCCGTACACCGACCGGCTCAACTACTGCTCGCCCATGATCAACGGCAACGGCTACGTCCGCGGCGTCGAGCAGATGCTCGGCATCGAGGTGCCCGAGCGCGCGAAGGCCGCGCGCACCGTGCTGAACGAGTTCTCGAGGATCATGGACCATCTCGTCTGCATCGGCGCCAACCTCGTCGACCTCGGGGCGCTGACGAATTTCTGGTACGCGTTCCAGCCGCGCGAGGAGATCTACGGGCTCCTCGAAGCGTGCTGCGGCGCCCGCCTGACGTCGTCGTACGCGCGCGTCGGCGGGCTCGCGAAGGACGTGCCGGAGAATTTCGTCGAATGGTCGCGGTCACTCCTGCCGATGATCCGTGATCGGGTCGCCGACGTCGACGGCCTCATCACGAAGAACAAGATCGCCTGGAACAGGATGCGCGGGACGGGCGTCGTCACAAAGGAGCAGGCCATCGCCTGGGGCTTCACGGGGCCGTGCCTGCGAGCTTCCGGCGTGCCGTACGACGTCCGCAAGGACAAGCCGTACGAGATGTACGGCGACGTCGACTTCGACGTCCCCATCTCGACCGACGGCGACAACCTGGCGCGCTACCTCGTCCGGATGGAGGAGATCCGCCAGTCGATGCGGATCATCGAGCAGCTCATCGCGAGGTTTCCGGAGGGGCCCATCAACTCGGACGACTACCGCGTCATCCTGCCGCCCAAGGAGATGGTCTACAACGAGATGGAGGGGCTCATCTACCACTTCAAGCTCGTCTTCGAGGGCGTGAAGGTGCCGCCGGGAGAGATCTACTCCTTCACCGAGGGCGCCAACGGCGAGCTGGGCTATTCGCTCGTGTCCGACGGCAGCGGCTTCCCGTACCGGGTCAAGGTCCGGCCGCCGTGCTTCCCGCTCTTCGCAGCGTTCGAGCACATCATCAAGGGCAGCATGGTGTCCGACGCCGTCGCCACGCTGGGCGCGCTGAACATCATCGCCGGCGAGCTGGACCGGTAGGCGGAAAGACAGCATGGCCGCGCGCGTCGTCACCGTCACCGCTCCCGAGCCCACGCTGCTCGAGCGCCTCTATCTTCCGGAGATCTTCAAGGGCCTCGCGCGCACGTTCTCTCACCTTGCGAAGAACCTCGCGAACATCAAGGGCCTGCCAACGATTCTCTACCCGGAGATCAAGAGGAAATACTCGGAGCGCTTCCGCGGCCGCCACATCCTGAAGACGCGCGAGGACGGCTCCCTCACGTGCG
>JBGQDL010000115.1:0-12984 GCA_041495865.1 Thermoanaerobaculia bacterium
CCACGAGAAGTCCTGCCCCATGCCGTTCGCCACGATCCGGCGCCACCGGTCGCGCTGGAAGAAGACGTGCTGGGCGTGGAGGATCTCGGCCGCGAGGGCGTGGGGCGCCGGCGCATCGAACGAGAACCCGGTCGCCTGTTCGAGGTTGTGGCCGTCGAATCCGAGGACCGAGTCCGCGAGGCCGCCTGTCTTCCGCACGATCGGCGGCGTGCCGTAGGCGAGCGAGTACATCTGGTTGAGGCCGCACGGCTCGAACCGCGACGGCATGACGAACGCGTCCGCGCCCGCCTCGATCCGATGCGCGGCCGGCTCGTCGTAGCCGACGAACGCCCGGAAGCGGCCGGGAGCGTGCGCCTCGAGAAGGCGCATCGCACCCTCGAGGGCCGGTTCGCCGGAGCCCAGCATGACGATGCGGATTCCGCGCCGGATGAGCTCGGGCGCGGCCTCGAAGAGAAGGTCGAAGCCCTTCTGGTCGGTGAGGCGCCCAATCGCCCCGAGGATCATCCCGGGGTCGCCCGGCTCGAAGCCGGCGATCCGGCAGAGCTCCGCGCGGCACCCGGCCTTCCCGCGGAGGTCTTCGAACCCGTAGTGAGCACGGAGGTGGGGGTCGTGCAACGGGTTCCAGACCGCCGTGTCGATGCCGTTCAGGATGCCCTCGACGCGGTCTCCGCGCGCGTTGAGGACACCGTCGAGCCCCACGCCACCCTCCTTCGTCCGGATCTCGTTCGCGTATGAGGGGGAGACGGCGGTGATCACGTCGGCGGCCACGATGGCGCCCTTGAGGAGATTCACGTCCCCGCCGAACGCGACGCCAGCCGCCGACCAGGCGGCGTCGGGCAGGCCGAGAATGGGGAATTCCTCGCGGCCGTAGACACCCTGGTAGAAGAGGTTGTGAATCGTGACGACGGAAGCGACGTCGTCGAACCAGCGGTCGCGCCAGTTGCTCCAGGCGCCGAGCATCGGCGCGAGCGCTGGATGCCAGTCGTGCGTATGGAGGACGCGGGGCCGCCGCTGGAGCCTTTTCAGGGCTTCGATCGCGGCACGGACGAAGAGCGTGAAGCGCCAGAGCCCGTCGTCCCGGCCCTCCTCGTTCGGCGCGTAGATCTGCCGCCGGTGAAAGAGCGGGTCATGCGCAACGAAGTAAACCGGCACGATGCTGCCCGGGAGAAGGTCCCAGAGCAGCCCGACGGTGTGCGCGCGTCCCAGGAGGGAAATCTCGAACGGAGGCAGCGCCGTTTCCGGCCAGCTGTTGCGCCGCCGGTACCAGCGTGCCACATCGAGGTGGAACGGCATGAACACGTCCACGTCGTGTCCGCGCGCGGCGAGCGCCTTGGGGAGGGTGCCCACGACATCTCCGAGGCCTCCCGTCTTCGCGAACGGGACACATTCCGCAGCGAGGTGTGTGATCCGCAGGCGCGCCTCAGTTCACGACAACGTCCGCGCTGAGCGTCCTCGAGCCCGTCGCGACGGAGATTCTCGCCGTGCCTCGCGCGAGTCCCGTGACGGCGCCGTTCGAGACCGTGGCGGTCTTCGGGTCGGAAGTCGTCCAGGCGAGCGCCGCGTCCTCGATGACGACGCCGGTCACGTCCCGGATCGTCGCCGTGATCTTCTGGGTCTCGCCCGCCTTCAGGATCAGCGTGACGGGAGTCAGCTCGAACGCGGCGATCTCGCGATGCAGAACCTTGATGTCGCACGCCGCGCTGACGTCGTTGCCGAGGCTCGCGATGATCGTCGTGCGGCCTTCGTCCGCGGACGTCACGATGCCGTCCGCGTCGACGGTGGCCACTTTCGGATCTCCCGAGAGCCACTTCGGCTTCAGGGGAGACGGATTCCCCTTCCCGTCCCTGATCTCGGCGAGAAGCGCCATCTTCGCGCCCGCCGGCCCGACGAGGGTCACCCGGCTCGGGGAAACGGTGAGCGACGAGACGTCGAGGACCTCCACGGCGGCGCTCGACGTGAGGCTCTGAAAGGTCGCGGTCACGATCGTGCGGCCGGGCGTGAGAGAGCGCACGAGCCCGTTCGCGTCGACGGTCGCGACCTTCGGCCTGTCGGACGTCCACACCACAGCCATCCCGGGTAGCGCGTTGCCTTTCTTGTCGCAGACGTCGTACTTGAGGGACTGCGTGTGGCCCGGCCCGTAGAGGGTCACTTTGGCGGGCGTGATGCGGATCTCGAAGGGCTTGGGGCCGCAGGCCCAGAGCGCCAGCGACGCCACACCGAGGGCGATCGCTCCTCTCGCGCGGCCTGAACGGCGCGATTTCATCGCGCGGATTCTAGCGCGCGGGCGCCGTCAGACCGACGGGAAGCGACTGACTCTCCATCTGGCGCGCGATGAGCTCGGCGCGGTGCTCCCATGCCGCCGGATGCGCGCGGTACCACGCGGGACCCGGGATCAATGCGGCGAGGCGAGCCGCTTCCGGAGCCGAGAGGCGATTCGCGCTCGTGCCGAAGAGCGCGCGTGATGCCGCTTCGCACCCATAGGTCGTCTCGCCGAACTCGATGGCCGAAAGGTACGTCTCGAGGATCCGCGCCTTCGGCACGAGGAGGTCGAGCGCGGCGGCGAGGACCGCCTCGCGCCCCTTCCGCCACCAGGTGCGTTCGCCCGAGAGCCACAGGTTCTTCGCGAGCTGCTGCGTGATGGTCGACGCGCCCCGAAGGCGTCGCCTGCGACTCTGCGCGTGCGCCCGGTTCCACTGGCGGGCGGAAGAGACCGCCTCCCAGTCGATGCCGTGGTGCTCGAAAAAGCGGGAGTCTTCCGCGGCGAGGACGGCCTGGACGAGGGCGGGCGCGACCTGGTCGAGACGAACGGGGCGCCGGTCGATCGCGTCGCTCCTGCCCTGCCCGCGCAGGCGCGCGCGGCGGGCCTCGATGAACGCGGTCGTCTTCGGGTCGCGCCAGCGAAGGAGAATGATTTGAGGAAGAGGGATGAAGACGAAGAAAGCGAAGACGAGGAGAAGGAGAAGAGAAAGATTTCTTAGAAGGTGAAGAGAGCCGATGCGCCGAACGAGGTGGAATCCCGCGGGACCGGCTGCGGAGTCCACGGGTGGTGCTTCGGCTCCTGGCTGCGCGGTGAGCCCGTCTTTCATTCTAAGAAAAAGCGCCTTTGCCGCTACCGGGTCATTGCCGGCATTGGGCGGGTCTTCAGCCGAGGACTTCCGTCAGGGCGGCCCGCAGCCGCTGGACGCCGAGCGCCGCCTCGTCCCGCGTGAGCGTCAGCGGGGGGCGCAGCCGGATCGCGCGTTCGCCCGAGGCCAGGGACATCACGTTGTGTTTTCTCAGCCAGCAGGACATGACACTCCCCCGCGTCGTTCCGTCCGGGAGGTCGAACGCGATGAAGAGGCCACGCCCCCTCACGTTCGTCATCTTTCCGGGGAATTCCGACGCGAGCTCGTTCAGCTTGCCGAGGAGGAACTCGCCTGTCGTCCTCGCGTTCTCGACGAGCTTCTCCTCCACCATGATCTCGAGGAACCTGCGGCAGCGCACCATGTCGACGAGGTTTCCGCCCCACGTCGAATTGATGCGCGAGGAGACCGTGAAGACGTTGTCTTTCTCCTCGAGGATGCGGTCGTTCGAGGCGAAGCCGCAAACCTGCGTCTTCTTGCCGAACGAGAAGAGATCGGGTGTGACGCCGAGTCCCTGGAAAGCCCACATCGTCCCGGTCAGGCCCATGCCGGTCTGTACCTCGTCGAGGATGAACAGCAGCTCGTGCTCGTCGCAAAGCGCGCGCAGCCGGGCGAGGAACTCGGGGCGGAAATGGTTGTCGCCGCCTTCCCCCTGGATCGGCTCGAGGATCAGCGCCGCGATGTCGTCGCCGTCCTCGAGGAGGGTCCGCTCGATCTGCGCGATCGAGAGCTTTTCGAGGGCGATCGTCGCCTCGAGACGCTCCGGAGTGAGAGGGAAGGTGAGCTTCGGGTTCACGACGCGCGGCCAGTCGAACTTCGGGAAGTACATCGTCTTCCGCGGGTCGCTCGTGTTCGTCAGGGAGAGCGTGTAGCCCGTGCGGCCGTGGAAAGCCTGCTCGAAGTGCAGGATCTTCGTTCCGACCTCGCGCCGGTGGCCTTTGCGGAAGTTCCGGCGCACCTTCCAGTCGAAGGCGGCCTTGAGGGTGTTCTCGTTCGCGAGCGCGCCGCCCTCGACGAAGAACATGTGCGCCGAGTGGGTCTCGGGCACGCCGAGCCGCGCGAACGTCTCGACGAAGGAGGCCATCTGCTCGGTGTAAATGTCGCTGTTCGCCGGTTTCGTGACGGCGGTCCACGCGAGCTCGTCGAGGAACTCCGGGGTCGTCATCTTCGGGTGCGCGTAGCCGATCGGACAGGTCGCGAAGTGCGAGAAAAAGTCCAGGATTTCGACCCCGTGAAGGGAGTCGCGGATGAAGTTGCCGCGCGAGGCCCGGAGATCCATGACCACGTGGTAGCCGTCGACGAGGATGTGCTTCGAGAGCGACTCGAGGACGGTTTTCGCCTCGATCGGAGGCCTCAGGGAAGGGGAAGAGGAAGCCATGGAAGCATCTTAACCCTTCCCAGGAGAAGGGCGTAAGACCTTGAAAGAGAGCGCCTTGGCGTTGTGGTCGTCAGGTTTTCAGGACCACCGCGTAGCCGCTGCCCCGAGTTTGGGACGCCGCCGCGGCGACGACGCAATTCTTTCCCTTGCTCTTCGCCGTGTAGAGGGCGTTGTCCGCCTTCTTGAGGATCTCGTTTTTCTGCTCGGCGACGGAAAGCGAGGTGTTCACGTGGGCCCGATAGCTGGCCACGCCCACGGACATCGTGACGGCGTGCTTGAGGTTGAGGGCGGGCTCTCCGGGACCGATCGAAATGGGCAGGAAGGTCCACGCGTCGATCGCCAGGCGGATCTTCTCGGCGATGGCGATGGCGGTCGGGAGATCCGCGTCGACGAGGACCACCGTGAATTCGTCGCCGCCGTAGCGGCAGGCGAGGGAGACGGTTTCCGCGAGCGTTCGCTGGAGGATGAACGAGACCTCGCGCAGCACCTGGCTGCCCGCGAGGTGGCCGTGAAGGTCGTTGACCCCCTTCAGGTTGTCGCAGTCGAGGAAGAGGAGGGCGAGCTCGCCGGTCTTCGACTCCGCGAGCCGCTCGATCTCACGCTGAAGCTTCCGGTGAAAGTAGCGGTCGTTGTAGAGCGACGTGAGCGAGTCGCGGCGGGCGACCTCGCGGGCGCGTCTTTCATCGAGGAGGTTCTGGAGCGCAAGGGACAACGTGTCTCCGAACAGCTCCATGAGGCGCTCGTCCCGCGGCGTGAACGCGGGCTCGCCCTGGCGGTTCAGGAGAATGAGGGACCCGCACACGTGGTTCTCGATCACCACGGGCACCGCGAGAACGTTCTTGATCGGCACGTCGAGAAGCGCGTCGATCTCGCGCGAAAAGGCGTGCGCGCCGCCGACTTCGTTCACGCACGTGCGCTCGCCGCGGGCGTACACGAAGCCGGCGATGCCGTCCACGGGCCGCATCTTCCGGCCCACGGGGTTCTCTTTCACCTCGCCGGAGGCGACGATGATCGCGAGCTCGTTGCGCGAGCGGTCGTCTTCCTTCGAGACGGGGTCGTCGAGGAGGAGGGCCCCCGCCTGAGTCGGCACGAACTCCATGGCGCGGTTCACGAGGGTGATGAGAAAGCGGTCGGTGGGCGTCCCGCTCGTCTCGTCGAGAAGGCGATGGCGTTCCATGTAACGCCCGAGCTGCTTGGGCGAGATGACCCGGGAGGCTCTTGTTTGCACGATGACGGCGCCATTTTACGCTTCGCGGACGAACCGCGTCGCGACAGTCAGGTGAGGCGTGGCAGGACGTGTGCGGCGCGCTCGCGCAACCCGGCGATCCTCGCCTCGTAGTCTCCGAGCTGGGGCGCGTAGCGCAGAAAGTCCACGTCGGAAAGGAGCTCTTTCACCTCGTCGATCCGCGCGGCCGGAAAGCCGCGTTCGGCGAGAGAGGCGAGGACGTCGGGAGCGGAGGCGCCTTCGGGTACGAGGTAGCGTCGCGTGAGCGCCTCGCGGAGGGCCCGGTCCACGCGCGCGGCGGCGCGCTCCTTCGTCTCGCCCGGCTCGGGCTCCAGGGCCTCCCGCCAGGCGCCGCGGGTCCGACGCCGCCGGGTGGCGAAGACGGCGCCGAGCGCGAGGAGCGCCGCTCCCGGTACCGCGGCCACGGCCCAGAACGGCAGCGTCACGGTGTTGCGCGAGAAATCAACGCTGGCCTGCGAGCCGGAAAGTGCCGCGGCTCGCGGGGCGGAGGGCGGCCCCGGGGCCGTCGGGGCCGGCAGCATCGTCTCGGCGGTCGTGAGAGAGGCGGCCGTGCCCGCGGCAGGGGTGCCCTCGGCCACGAGCGTGAGGGGCACGGTCGTCTTCGTGACGATGCGCTTCTCGGCGGGGTCGAAAACCGCGAGCGAGACCGGCGGGATCGTCACCGTTCCGGACTCCTTGGGCACGAGGACGTAGCTCCATTCGGTCGCGACCTGCGTCCGGCCGGTCCGCGCGGAATCCGACTTCACGCTCGGCGGGTAGAGCGTGACGTTCGCGATATCGACCTTCGGCGATTCGGTCGCCGTCCGCAGGTTCCCGGTGCCCGACAGGCGGATGCGCAGCGTCACGGCCTCGCCGGGGGCGACCCGCGCGCGGTCCAGCTTCGCGCTCAGGTCGAAGTGGCCGACCGGGCCGCGGAATGCGGCGTCGCCCGGAATCGGCAGGATCCTGAGGGTGAGCGCCCTCGCGACGAGGTCCATGACCTGCGGCCGAGGGAAGAAGCCGAAAGGGTCGCCGAAGGCGTCCGGAGAGACGCGGACGCTCGTCCGGATCTTGGCCTCCGGGATGTTCACGATGCCCGGATTGAGGCCCGAGACGAGCTTCTTGAGGAGCGTGAAGCGCATGACCGTGCGGCCGTCGACGACGTCGCGGTGGCCCACGGGCTTCTCCGGCTTCTCGAGGTCCTCGGCCCAGCAGCCGGGGAAGCGCGGCACGTCGAGGTACTCGAGACCCTGCACGTCCGCCTGCGTGAGGAGCTCGTAGTGAAGGGTGATCTCCTCCCCGACGTAGGCCGTCGTCTTGTCCGGAGTGACGCGAAACTCGATCAGGGGTCGCACCTGCGCCGCCGCACCCTGGCTGGCGACGCGCCCGACCGAGGCGTCGCGCCGCCTGAAGAGCTGCGAGAGCGGGTCGTCCTCTTCCGGTTCGGCCGCCTGCGCGCCGCGTCCGCGGGCAGGCCCGACCTCGAGGAGGTAGCTCGCCGCCTTGACCGTCTTCTCGTCGAATCCGAACGAGACCTCGCCGATCTCGGCCGGGCCCGGACCTTGCGGTCTCAGGAAGTACGTGAGCGAGAGCGAGTGGCTGAAAACGCCGTTCACGAAGGACATCTGATCCGACTTCGACGGACCGCCCGCGAGGACGAGGTTCCTGAGAGGAAGGCTCGCGGGAAGTCGCAGCGTGCCTCCGAGACCGGAGCCGGAGAAGGTGTACGTGAGCCGCACCACCTCGTCCGCGGCGGGCCGCGCTTTGTCCACCAGCACCTGCACGGTGGGCTCGTCCGCGGCCCGCGCGAAAGGCGCGACGAGCACGGCGGCCGCGAAGAGAGAGGCGGCGCGCCTCACCAGTCCCTCGCCGTTCGCCGTTTGCTGCGCTGCTCGGCGACGCGCTTCTTCTGCTCGTCCAGGTCCGATCGCTCGATGGCCGAAAGGAGCTGCTCGGCCTTGTCGCGCGTCATGTTTGCCTTCTTTTCGAACTCTTGTTCCTGCTGCTTTTTCTTCTGCTCTTCGTCTCCGGCCTGCTGCCGGTCGTCCGGACGCTGCGGCTGCCTGTCCTTTCCGTCTTTCCCCTTCGTCTTGTCCTTGTCGTCCTTCTGATCCTTCTTGTCCTTCTGTTGCTGCTCTTTCTGCTTTTGCTTTTCTTCCTCGGCGCGGCGCACGCACAGCTCGTAGTTCCAGGCCGCGTCCGCGTCGCCCGGGCGTCGCTTCAAGGCCTCGCGAAAAGCCGTGGCGGCAGGCTCGTACTGCTTCTCGCGGTAGAGAGTCTGGCCGGTGTTGAACGCCGCGTCGGCCGCGACGCCGGTGCGCCCCTCTTTTCGCGCCTTCCCGAGCGACGCGAGCGCCTCGGCGGTCCGGCCCGCGCGCGACTGCGCGGTGCCGAGGTTGTAGGTGCCCGTCAGGTCCTTCGGCGCCATCTCGGTCTCGCGCGAGAAATGCGCGATGGCTTCGTCGGGCCTCTTCTCGTCCATGGCCTGCTGGCCTTTCTTGGCTTCGGAACGGGGAGAAGAGAAGATTTTGCTTAGAAAGGGGAATGAACCAGATGCGGCGGGTGTGGCCGAGGCGTCTTCCGGCGCAGGCGCCGCCGCACCGATCGTGGAGGCCGACGGAGGGGCCAGCAGGGGAGTTGCGGGCGAGGCGGGAGCGGGCGCCGAAGGAGCAGGCTGCTGCGCCTCCGAGCGCGCGGGAGCGACGAGCGCGAGGATCAGTGCGGCCGCTATCCCCAGCCTCGGGACACTCCTCCTCTCCTTTCTAAGCAGATTCCGAACGAAACCGGGCGCTCTGGCGCGCCTCGAAGCGCTCCTCCCTCTTCCGACTCCGAGCAAAAGAAGCCCGAGCGCCCCGACCGCGACGCCGAGGGGAAACTGGAAGCGCTCTTCGAGCGAGGTGAGGAGGACCTCGGAGAGCGGCCGGCGCGCGCCCAGGTCGATCTGCCGGGCGACTCCCTCGAGGTCCGTGCGGCCCGGGGAGACGACGGTGAATGAACCTCCCGTCTCCGCTGCGAGGTGGCGGAGGAGCTCCGGGTCGGGCTTCGAGAGCACGGGTTGGCCGCCGGCGTCGCTCTTGAAGCCGCTCGTGCGTCCGGCGGCGTCGACCTCCGGCACGGGAGCGCCGCTGCCGCTCGGCGCGCCCACGAAGACCGTATGCACGGTGACGCCCTCGGCCTTCGCGCGCGCGATCGCGCCCTCCACGCCACCCTCGAGGTCCTCGCCGTCCGAGAACACGACGGCGTTCTTTCCGCCCGACGATCCGGCGGGGAACAGGTCGGCCGCCGCCGCGAGGCCAGACGCGAGCGACGTGCCGGGCTTCGCGCCCATGCCGGGCTCCATCGAGTCGAGGAACAGTCCGACGGCCGCGGCGTCGAGGGTGAGAGGCACGAGGGCCTGGGCCTCTCCCTCGCAGGCGATGAGCGCGGCGCGGTCGCTTCCAAGGCGCGAAAGGAGAGACTGCGCCGCCTGGCGTGCGAGGACGAAGCGCGAGGGCGACACGTCCGCCGCCCGCATGGAGGCGGACGTGTCGAGGACGAGGACGACGTCGGCGCCGCGCCTCCGCGCGGTTTCCGTCGTTTTTCCCCAGCGCGGCCGCGCGAGTGCGGCGCCGAGCCCGAGCGCCACGAGAAGGGCGAGCACGGCGGCGGCGGCGGGGAAGCCTCCCGCGGGGGCGAGACCCGCCTTCGCCGCCAGTGCGGGGGAGACGAGCGCGGCGGTCCGGGCGGCACGCCGCCGGACGGAGAGGACGAGCGCGCCGGCCGCGAGAGCCGCGAGAAGGACGCCGGGAAGGAGCAGCGCCGGCTCGGCGAAGAGCGTGCCCATCGCGGTCATCGCGGCGTCACCGGAAAGAGGAAGAGCGTGGCGAGTCCGGCGAGCGCGAGGCACGCGGCCGCGGGCCGGGCGGCCAGCGGGAAGACCTCGCGAAAGCGGGTGTATTTCGTCGTCTTGATCTCGCTCTTCTCGAGCTTGTCGATCGTCGCGAACGTCTCCGCGAGGCCCTGCGCGTCCGTCGCGCGGAAGAAGCGGCCGCCCGTGGCGTTCGCGATGCGCTCGAGCAGCGCCTCGTCCACGTCCACATTCGCGCGCACGCGCCGCTCCGTGACGCGTCCCGTCTCGGGGTCGCGGATGGGAATGGGAATCTCGACGGGCCCGTTGTTCGTCCCGACTCCGACGGTGTAGACGCGCACGCCGAGCGCCTTCGCGACGCCCGCGGCGGTGTCCGGGTCGATCTCTCCCGCGTTGTTCCCTCCGTCCGTCACGAGCACGACGACACGCGACCTGGCCCTCGAGGGCTTCAGACGCGCGAGCGCGTTGCCGAGCGCGAGACCGATGGCGGTCCCGTCGCCCTGGTCGCCGAGCTTGAGGCCCGCGAGGCGGTCGAGGACCATGCCGCGGTCGGTCGTGAGAGGACTGACCGTGCGCGAGCGCCCGGCGAAAACGAGGAGGCCGACGCGGTCGCTCGAGCGCCCCTCGATGAACTGGCGCGCGCAGGACTTCGCGACGAAGAAGCGGTTCTTCGGCTTGAAGTCCTCGGCTGCCATCGAGCCGGACGCGTCGAGGGCGATGAAGATGTCGACCCCCTCCGTCCACGACTCCGTCCGCTCGAGGCCGAGGCGCGGGCGGGCGAGCGCGACGACGAGGCCCGCGTAGCCGAGCAGCGCCAGCGCAAAGGGCAGGTGGCGGCAGCGGACGCGCCAGGTCGGACGGACCCCGGCCACGTTCGCGAGCGTCGGCACGACGAGAGCGCCGTCTCCACGTTTCTCGCGGAGGATCCGGAGCGCGATCGCGAGCGGAACGAGGAGGAGGAGCAGGAGCAGGGCGGGGTCGCGAAACGACAGCCCGGGGGGGACGAGAGAAGCCAGGAACGCGCGGAAGACGGTCACGAGGCGCGCTCCTTCGGCGCGGCAGCCGCGGCGGAGAGCGCCGCTTGCTGAGCCTTCTGCCGCGCCTCGACGTCGTCGAGGACGAGGCGCGCGCGCACCAGCGCATGCCGCGCGTCCTCACGCGTCGCGGGGCCCTTGCCGAACTTCACGCGGTCGGCGGAGGCGAGGAGATCGGGGAACGCGGCTTCGCGCGGGAAGTCGAAACCCCTCTCGCGCAGGCGCCGCACGGTCTCGAACGTCGTCCATTCGAGGACGGGCTCGCCCGTCGCGCGCTCGAGGAAACGCTTGACGGCGTGCGTGAGCTCGGAGTAGAAGCCGCGCGCGTCGTCGCCCAGGCTCTCGGCGGCTGCCGCCAGCCGCGCGAGCGCGAGGCGCAATTCCTCGCCCGGCGGGGGCGCGGGCGCGCCCGCTTCCGCGCCCGCGGTCCTGCGCCGCCGGCGCGAGACGAGCCAGCCGACGAGAGCCGCGACGAGCGCCACACCGGTCCCGAGCGCGATCCAGTACTTCGCGGGCCATGCGGGGATCCGCACGGGCTTGTCCGCCTTCGGCGCGATCTCCTCGGGCTTCTGGCCGGGAGGAAGACGTGACGCTACCGTTAGTTCCACGGTGGGCGGACGTACCTCCACCCTGCTTCCTGGTTTTTCTTCGAATGTGTAATGGGGCCCGGGCACCTGCACCGTTCCCGCGGCGAACGGGAACAGCGCGACCGACTGGGACCATTCGAAGAAATCCCCGGTCTTCGACTTGTTCACGACCGGCGGCGCCGGATTCTCGAAGTCCAGGACTGCGCCGCCCGGCGGCCGCCTGCCCTCCTCGGGCGCGGGCGTGACGAGCGTGTCCAGTGTCAGCGACGCACCGGCGGGAATGCGCGCCGCATACGTGACGACGACCCGGTCGCCCAGGGCGACCGACGCGCGATCGACGGTCGCCGAAAACGGCAGAGAAAACGAGGACGAGGATGAAGACGAGGAGAAGATTTTCTTAGAAAGGGAAGAGGGGGAGGCCCCGGCACTCGCACCGGCGGTGCCTGCGGGCGTGTCTTCATTCACTTTCGAAGAAAAACCACCGGTGGCCTGTGCGAGAAGTCCACCCGAAACGCCGAGCGCCACAATCAGCGAGGGAGCAAGAAGAATCTTCTTCCTCTTCATCTTCCCGCCGCCTTGCGCTTCTCGCGCTGCTTGAAGAAGCGCACGAGCGGAAGCTCGTAGGAAGAATCCGTCCGGAGCGGTATGGAGTCGATGCCGGCGGAACGGAAGATCGCCGCCGGCTCGGGCAGGCTCGCCGTGCGGCGCCCCCACGCCTCGCGGAACGCCGGGTCGGCGCTGTCGAACACGCGCGTGTCGCCCGTCTCGGCGTCGCGTAGCCTCACGAGACCCGTGGGCGGCACGGTTTGCTCGCGAGGATCGGAGATCGGGATCGCGACGACGTCGTGGCGCTTGTTGAGCGTCTTCAGAGCCTTTTCATACCCGGCGGCGAGGAAGTCCGACACCACGAACACGACGGCGCGCTGCTTGAGGAGCGACGCGGCGCTCCGGAGCGCGAGCGTGAGGTCGGTCCCACGGCCCGCGGGCGCGAGCGACAGCGCGTCGCGCGTGATCGCGAGCGCGTGGTCGACGCCCTTGCGCGGCGGGTGGTAGCGCTCCAGCCGGTCCGTGAAGAGGAGCGCGCCGACGCGGTCGTGGTTCTTGACCGCGGCGAAGGAGAGGAGCGCCGCGAGCTCGGCCATGAGCTCGCGCTTCGTGAGGTACTGCGAGCCGAACCCCTGCGACGCGGAGAGGTCGAGAAGGAGGAGCACGGTGAGGTCCCGCTCCTCGACGAATTTCTTGACGTGCGGGACGCCCGTCCGGGCCGTCACATTCCAGTCGATCGTCCTCACGTCGTCTCCTGGGACGTACTCGCGTACCTCGGAGAACTCCATTCCGCGGCCTCGGAAGACCGAGTGGTACTCCCCGCCGACGCCCGCTTCCACCAGACGGTTCGTCCGGATGCGGATACGGTGGAGCTTGCGGACGATGTCGCGGGGCAGCATGGGAGTGCGGGGCCTACGGGACTTCCACTCTCTCCAGCAGCCTCTTCACGACCTGGTCGCTCGTCACGTTCTCGGCCTCGGCCTCGTACGAGAGGAGGACGCGGTGGCGCAGCACGTCCGGGGCGACCTCTTTCACGTCCTCCGGCACGACGTAACCGCGGCCCGCGAGGAAGGCGCGCGCGCGCGCAGTGGAGAGGAGAGCGAGCGTGGCGCGCGGCGAGGCGCCGTACGAAACGAAGTCGGCGAGGTCCGAGAGGCCGTAGGCCTTCGGGTCGCGCGTGGCGGCGACGAGCTCCACGAGATAGCCTTTGATCCGCTCGTCGGCGTAGATGCCGCGCACGAGCAC
>JBGQDL010000116.1:0-12970 GCA_041495865.1 Thermoanaerobaculia bacterium
CTCATCCTGGGCGGCGGCATTGGCGGCGTCGTCGCCGCAAACCGGCTGCGCAAGCGACTGGGACGGCAGCATCGCGTCGTCCTGGTGGACCGGGAGCCGACCTTCGCTCTCGCCGCCTCCTTCCTCTGGGTGATGACCGGCGACCGGAGGCCGGATCAGATCGCGCGGCCGCTCGCCCGCCTCAGGCGCAAGGGGATCGAGGTCATCCTGGGCGAGGTCGAGCGGATCGACCCTGCACGCCGGGAGGCGGTCGTCGACGGCCGCACCTATCAGGCCGACCACCTCATCGTGGCCCTCGGGGCGCAGTTCGCTCCCGAGGCCGTGCCCGGTCTCGCGACGGCCGGCCTCACCTTCTGCACGCTTGAGGGGGCGACCCGCCTTCGGGATGCGCTCCAGGCGATTCGCGGTGGACGCATCGTCGTCCTCACTGCGGCTCCCGCCTACAAGTGCCCGGCCGCCCCGTACGAAGCGGCGATGCTGATCGAAGGATTCCTGCGCCGCCGCGGCGTCCGTTCCGCAGTGGAGATCGAGCTTCACTCGGCTGAACCCGGCCCGATGGGGGTGGCCGGCGCGGAGGCCTCCGCGGCCGTGCGCGCCATGGTCGAAGGCAAGGGAATCGCCTACCGCCCGGAGCACCAGATCGCACGGGCCGAGGCGGGGCGTGTGTACTTCACCGACGGAGCGGCGCTCGACGCCGATCTCCTCGTCTATGTGCCACCCATCAAGCCGCCCGCCGTTCTCGCGGCGTCCGGCCTCGTCGACGGAACGGGCTGGGTTCAGGTGGACCGGAACACCCTGGAGACACGCTTCCCCGGCGTGTACGCGGTCGGGGACGTCACGCTCATCCCGCTCGCGATGGGCAAGCCCCTGCCCCGGGCAGGAGTCTTCGCGCATGGGCAGGCCGAGGTCGTGGCGCGGAATATCACCCGCGTCATCGCAGGAAAGGCCCCAGTGGAGCGCTTCGAAGGCCACGGGGCGTGCTTCATCGAGACCGGGGCGGGCAAGGCCGGCTTCGGAGCGGGTGACTTCTACGCTGAGCCGCGCCCCGCAGTCCGCATGCGGCGGCCGGGCTTGTTTTGGCACGCGGGGAAGGTCCTCTTCGAGAAACAGGTGATGTGGCAGTGGCTGTGAGGAAGCGCCGAGACTCCCCCATCTACCTCGACCACAACGCCACCACGCCGGTGCATCCCGCCGTGCTCGAGGCGATGCTCCCCTACCTGCGCGAGAACTTCGGGAATCCCTCGAGCGGACACATCTACGGCCAGCGCGCTCGAGCGGCCGTCGAGCGCGCCCGGGAGCAGGTCGCCTCTCTCCTGGCCTGCCAGCCCGACGAGATCGTCTTCACATCCGGCGGCACCGAGGCCAGCAATCTCGCGATCAGGGGCGTCGTCGAGCACGCGTCTCCGAAGCGCCACGTCGTCACCTCGACAGTCGAGCACCCCGCCACTTCGCGACCGTGTGACTTCCTGGAGCGTGATGGCCTCGAGGTGACGCGCCTTCCCGTGGACGGCTTCGGCCGAGTGGGCGTGGATGACGCCAGGCCGTTCGTGCGCAGCGATACGGCGCTCGTGACGATCATCCTCGCCCAGAACGAGGTCGGCAGCCTGATGCCGATAGCGGCGCTCGCGGACCTGGCCCACGAGCGCGGCGCCCTCATCCACACCGACGCCGCCCAGGCCGTGGGCAAGATCCCTGTGCGCGTCGACGAGCTACGGGTCGACCTCCTCTCCGTGGCCGGCCACAAGCTCTCCGCGCCGAAGGGCGTCGGCGCGCTCTTCGTACGGCGCGGCACCTCGCTCGCGCCCGTCCTCGTGGGCGCCGGTCACGAGCGCGGCCTTCGCCCCGGCACCGAGAACGTACCGTTCATCGTCGGCCTGGGCGCTGCCTGTCAGCTGGCAGCCGCGGACCTGAACGTCGAGGCGGACCGGCAGCGGGCGCTCCGGGACGAGCTCTGGAATGCCCTGCGCGAGGCGATTCCTGTAATCAAGCTGAACGGCCACCCTGTGGAGCGCGTGCCGAACACGCTAAACGTCTCCTTCCCCGGGATACGAGGCTGCGACCTCCTCGCCAAGGCCCCCGAGATCGCGGCCTCGACCGGGTCCGCCTGCCACGAAGGCGCCGAGCTGCCGTCCCCCGTGCTCCTCGCGATGGGGATCGGGGCGGCCACTGCGCTCGGCGCGATCCGCCTGTCCCTCGGCCGCGCGACGACGCGAGAACAGATCCATCGGGCCGCCCGAGCCCTGGTCAGAGCTTTCCGCGAGGTGGGTCCGGCCGGATGGGACCACTCGCGGCCGAATACTAGTTACCCGGCCCGCGTCGGGGCCGCTCAACAACGAAACAAGGGGGGTGGCGACGCCCGCTCCGCGAAGAGAAGGAGATCATCGTGACGACCCGCAACATCAAGCCCTGGGCGATCCTTGCCGTGATCGGCATTGTATTGGGGGCATCTCAAACGGCGTTCGCGCAGGCTGCTGCAGAGCACAAACAGCAATCTCTCTACGACCGGCTGGGCGGCCTCGCACCGATCTCGGTCGTGGTCAGCGATTTCATCGATGCCCTGGTTCCGGACGCCGTCCTCGATGCGAATCCCGCCATCGATGCGGCGAGGAAACGTGTGCCGGCGGCTTATCTCAAGTACCACGTGACCGCGCTCGTCTGTCAGGCCACCGGCGGTCCCTGCCAGTACCAAGGACGTGCGATGAAGGAATCGCACGCGCACCTCAACATCACAGAGAGCGAGTGGAATCGCATGGTCACCATCTTCAAAGGGATACTCGCCAAGCACGGCGTCCCCGCGAAGGAGACGAAGGAGCTCCTCGACATCGTCGGGTCGACGAAGGGCGACATCGTGGCCTCCGGGGGCGGTAAATAAGAGAGTAGGGTAGCTAACAACCGGTTGCAGCGGCGATCCGCTTGTGCGGACCGCCGCTGAACCGGAGCGTTAGGCGTCAGGCCAGGTTCAACAACGCGGAGTAGACATCATGAGTCCGTTGACCGAAACAACACGCCGCCGCCTCGACATCCAGGGATTCGAACGCGTGGATGATCGGCCGCTCGAGGAGGTCGCTCCGTGGCTGCGGCTGGCTTTCGGAGGGTGTGCCGTCATGGCCGGCGTGGGCACAGCCATGGCATCGCCGACCATTCTGTTGCTGTTGGTGCCGATTGCAGGTCTCGCAGCACTGTTCCCGATCCACCCCTTCGATCTGGTCTACAACTACGGAATTCGCTTCATCACCAAGACCGCCCCGCTTCCGCGGCGCGGCGCACCGTCCCGCTTCGCGTGCGGCTTGGGAGCGGTGTGGCTCGTCGCCGCTGCATGGGCCTTCCAAGCGGGCCGGCCGTTGGTTGGATACGCGCTGGGTGGTCTCCTCACCGCGGTCGCCGTCCTGGTCAGCACCACAGATGTGTGCATCCCGTCTCTCGTATATCGGTCTATCTTTGGGTTTCCACCCCGGCGCGCAGGTCGCTAGCCGGCTTGCGCGTGTGGATAAAGAGAAACCAAAACGGGTGAGCGTGGTCGAATCTTTTTGCGAACGTACGGTGGGCCCATCCCCCAAGTCGAGAGCTTCTCGAGCGCGGCTTCGGCTCGAGCGGCTCGGGCGGGCGGGTCGGCAGCAGCCGAATCCCGGGCAACCGGACTTGCGCTCGGCTCGACGCTGGTCGCGGTACCTCGGGCCGATCGTGCGTCTCGCTTTCAGACCCGCGCTGGAGAACTCCGAGAATGCACCGCCGGAGGGCGGGTACCTGCTCGTCGCGAACCATTCCGGTCTGGGCAACCCGGACATCGCGTGCCTGATCGTGGGCTTCCTCGATCGGCCCGGGTTGCGCTTTCCCGCCGGCATGGTGCATCCATCGTCGTTCAACTCGTGGCCCGCAGGTGGCTGGATGGCGCGTCTCGGGGCGATCCCTTCAACCTACGACGCGGCGCTCGGCGCTCTCGCGCAGGGCGTACCGGTGCTCGTGTTTCCCGGCGGTGACATCGATGCGACGAGACCCGTATGGCGTGCCCGCCGAGTGGACTTCGGTGGTCGGCAAGGTTTCCTGAAGATCGCCCGAGCTGCGAAGGTACCGATCGTACCGATGGGGATTCGCGGGTCCCATTACACCGCACCGATCCTCTTTCGTTCAAAGATCCTGTCCACGCTGCTCGTGTTTCCCCGCCTGAACGGCGTGCGGCGCTTTCCCGTCACGCTGCTCGGCGTCTTGGGGGCGGTGGGTTTTGTCGCGCTCGGTCCCAGCATCGGCTGGCTCCCCGCCTCGATCCTGGCCATGCTCTGGATCGTTCTGCCGCTCGCGCAGATCCCGTGGATCCCGTGGACCGTTCGCATGCGCTTTGGTGAGCCGATCCGGCACGAGGACCTGTTCCCGGACGACGGCGGGGAGACGCTCCAGCGCGCCTACGACCGCGTGATCGGCGCCGTCGAGGATCTCGTAAACGTGCGCGATCGGGACCATGCCTACCGGCCCGCAGGCGGGGTGGCATGACAGGATCGTTCCTGCGTCTGGGTGCGTTCGTACTCGGGCTCCTCGGCCTTCGAGGAGTCGAGCTCATGGCGCCGGATCACATCCCAACCGCACCACTACGAGCACGCTGGCTGGCCAACCTCGGATTCGGCGCCGTCAACGGGGTCATCGTATCCCTCGCGTGTGCGTCGTGTTATGTGCTCTCGGCGCGAGGCGACTTCGCAGCGTATCTCGGGCCCCTTCGAAGGCTGGGCCTGAGCACATGGACACGCATTCTGCTCGAGATCGTCCTTCTCGACCTGGTCACGTACCTGCTTCATCGCGCCTACCATGTGGTGCCTCTGCTCTGGCGACTCCACGTCGTGCATCACTCCGACCTCGACATCGATGTGTCGTCGGCATCCCGATTTCATACAGGAGAGGTTCTCGTCTCTTCGATCCTCAAGATCGGAGTCGTCTTCCTCTTAGGTATCTCACCGCAGGGGTTCGTCGTCTTCGAGACCGTCATGCTGGCCTGCGCGCAGTTCCAGCACGCCAATGTCCGACTCCCGGGACGCCTCGAGTCCGGCCTCTGGTGGACGCTCGTGCCGCCCACGATGCACCGGATCCACCACACGCCGACGAGAGAGGACACGAACTCCAACTACGGAACGATCCTCACGGTGTGGGACTGGCTCCTCGGGACCCTTCGGCGGCGACCGCCGGACCCGAAGCCATCGTTCGGCGTGGAGATGCTGCGTGATCCTCAGACGCTCGGGATCGCTGGGCTCCTCGTGCTCCCGTTTACCTTGTTTAGGGACGCAGCTCGCGAGCGGCCCTAACCATCCATGGAAGACCGGTAGGTGATTCGCCTCACCCCATGAGGCGTCGCCGCACCGCCTTGTGGCGAAGGTGGCAGGGGAGTTGCGTCGCCTGAGGGAGGTGCCCTAAGACACCGCTTGCTCGAGGAGGCCCCGAAATGGCGAAAGATCCCCGCTGAAAAGCACGCACGGGGAAAAGAACTACATGTTCTGCTCGGCGTCTTGCAAAGCGAAGTTCGACAAGAATCCTTCGCAGTACATCCCCGCCGGCGGGGGAGAGGCCAAACGAGAAGGGCGGACCTGATGCACGACGGAGGATGGCTTGGAATGGGAGGAATGGGATCTTATTGGCTCGTGCCTGCCTTGATCGTCATCCTCGTGGTCTTCGCTCTGTTACTCGTCAGGCGATCTCGGGACGGCCGTTAGCGGTTCTTCTCTAGAGCTTCTTTGCGATTGCGTCGATTATCTTCACGCCCGTGCCGAAGCGGGCCATCGCTTCTTTATTGCGTTCCAGTTCGCCGTAAGGGAGGTAGCGCACGTTCAATTCCGTTACCGGGCGAAGGAAAGCGCGAGCAAGCTGCTTCCTCACTTCGTCCTCGCGTTCGTCGGGCGCGACGAGGACACCCTGATTCTCCTCTTCGCGTTCGGGATCACGTCGCTCGTCTTCCGGTCGAGACAATGGCTCCGCGACGGCCGCCTCGGGCCCACCATCCTCTTCGTCGCCCTCGGCTTCGCGTACACGGTCTGGAGCGAGTGGTTCAACACACAGGTGGCACTCTCGTGGCAGTACGCTGACTCCATGCCCCGCTTCCTCGGGATCGGACTGGCCCCGCTCGCGCAGTGGCTCGTGATCCCGGTTCTACTCGCCTTGATCCTGCGAAAATCCCGCCCATGAGCTGTCCCCGGCGTCCTCTCTCCCCGTCGCGCCCCGCGAGAGCTCAGGGGGCTTCGGCATCTCGCGCGGGATGAGATAACGGCCCCGCGCGAACGAGGTAGTGGTGCAGACGGCTCAGGGACGGCCCGGCCGCAGGGTGTGATGCTCACCCATGAGGAAGCGACCTGGGTTTCCCAGTTGATAGCCAATCTACTATATAATTATATACGAGGTACTCACCGTGACTCTTCTTCCGCGCTTCGCCAGACGCCTGCCCCTGCTCCTTCTCCTCGGACTTTTCCTTCCGGCCGCCGCCCAGAGCGGCGGCATGCAGAACGGCCCCTTCGACGGCATGTCGTCCGAGATCGTCGTTCCCGCGGCTGTCCGCGTCGACGGGAAGAACGGCGCGTTCTTCCAGACGGATCTCTGGATCCGCTGCCGCACCGTGCCCGTCTCGGCCACGCTCACCTTCCACCCCGCGGACGCGGCGAGCGCGGCGCCTGCCGCGACCGTTTCGATGACGCTGACCCAGCCGGTCACCTATCTGCCCGATGTCCTCTCGGCGACGTTCGGTGTCCCGAAGAGCGCCGGGAACATCCGGATCGTCGCCGGGGCCCCGATCTCCGCCGTCGTGCGCGTCTTCAACAACGGGGGCGGCGGGGCATTCGGCCTGTCCTTCATGGGGATGCCTTCGACGATGTCGCTCCGGTCGATGCCGATGATGGGCGGCTCTTTCGGCATGGACGATTTCGCCATGTACATGCTCGGTCTGCTTCCGGGGCCCGGAAATCGCGTCAACGTGAGCGTCGTCAACACGAACTCCGGAACCGTGACCGGATTCGTGGAAGTCCTGGATTCGGACGGCTCGACGCCGTCGGGCACGGGCGTGACGAGCTTCCCGTTCCAGATCGCCGGCTATTCTTGCCATCAGATCAACGACGTGCTCGCGAACGTTCACTCGCGTTTCGGCTCCGGGGACACGGGCTTGCAGGTCCGGGTTCGGCTGAACCAGGGCTCGGCAGGGACAGTCATGGCCTACGCGGTCGTCAACGACAACACGACGAACGACGGCTACGTCGTGATGGGATCCATGATGAACGGCGGGAGCGGCATGGGAATGATGAACTGACTAATCGCAGAGTGTGCTCGTCCTGCTAAAGGGTGTGCAGACAGAACGATTGGCGTGTCGAGCCTCTGCACGGGTGCGTGCTATCTTCGAGATCGTGTTGCGACGAATTCTCGTCCTTCTCTGTGCAACGGCCCTGATGCAGGAGACGAACCTCGGCTCCTTGCTGCTGGGCGCCGAGTGCATCGAGACATGTCCGGACGACACTTCGTCCGGGCACTGCTCGCCGATCTGTGCCACGTGTTCCTGCGGGACGCACGCGAACCCCGTGACGCCGCGAGCGACCCGCATTCCGGCCCCAGTTCGGCTCGACGGTCAGCAGCTCACGGACGCCGTCGTCTCGCCCGCCACAATTCACCTTCCCGAAATCCCGCACATCCCGAAGCGGTTCGTCGCGTAGAAACGGTACAGAAGAAGCGGCGGTAACGGACGCTGGCGCAGCGCGCCTCGTCCGGCCGCGCCCGCCTCTCTGTGCATGTGGCACGTCAACGAACCCTCGGGAGGATAGGGATGCCGATACCCGGCTGCTCGCGTCGATTGCTTATGGTTTCTGTCCTTTGCGGAGCCACCGCGCTCCGCGCGGACGAACCGCTCCGGATTGAAACCTACGTCGAGGTCGTCCTGCGATCACACCCGGCATCGCAGGCCGCTCGGGCGCTGGAAGAAACCGGCGAGGCCGAGAAGCTCGTTGCGCGGCTCTTCCCCGATCCGACGCTCGAGCTGAGCCTCGGCCAGGGCCGGTCCGCGAGCGACTCCTCCGTGCGCGCCACGGAGACCGGCCTCTCGCTCTCGCAAGTCATCCCGTGGCTCCCGGCGCGGGCGGCGGGCATCGAGGCCGCGGATCACGCGGCGGAAGCCCGCCGGGCCGAAGCCTCGGCGACTCGCTGGGGGCTGACGATCGACGCACGCCTCGCGTTCTACCGGCTCCTTCAGGCCCGCGCGCTGGTGGAAGTCGCCCGCGCCACGGAGGCGGACGCCCGCTCGCTCCTCGACCTCATGAGCCGCAGGGCTTCTCTCGGCGAGACGAGGGAGGTCGACCGGATCAAGACACGCGTCGAGTGGTTGAGGCAGCAACGCGAGCTGCGCTCCGCCGAGCGCGAGGCGGACGCCGCGGAGGCGGCTCTGCGGACACTCGCGGCGAGCCCCCTTCCGAAGCCACTCGTCCTCGGCGGCGAGCTTCCGGGACCGGACGACGCGAAGGACTCTTTTCGAGAGTCTCTCCCGGCCCGGCTGGAGCGGAGCCCCGAGGTGCATCGTGTCCGAGCGGAGGCTTCGCGGGCCGCCTCGCTCCTCACGGGCGCCCGCCGATCGCGCGTCCCGGACCTCGGCTTCTCACTCTTCCGCGTGAAAGAGCTGGACCGCGATGCGTACGGCGCCTCACTCGGGATCGTGCTGCCCCTCTGGAACGCGCGTCGGGGCGAGATCGCCCGGGCCGGCGCCGAGTCGATGCTCCGCACCGCCGACGCAGAGCGCACTCGCCTCGCGCTCCTGACCGAGGTCGAGACGCGGCGCAGAGACGTGGACACCTCGGTGGCCCAGGTCGCGATCCTCACGAGCGACCTGCTTCCCTCCGCAGCCGAGAGCCTCCGCCTCGCAAGGCTCCTCTTCGAGGAGGGCGAAACCTCGCTCCTCGATCTCCTCGACGCCCAGCGGACGGCGCGCGACGCGCGCCGCGAGGAGATTCGCGCGCGCTTCGAGCTGGCCGTCGCGCTCTCGGAGTTTCACCGCCACCTCGGACCCGACGACACCACGACAACAGGAGATGGGAAATGAACCGGAGAACCACTTTCCAGCTCGTCGGTTTCGCGCTCTGTGCCGCTGTGGCGCTCGCCGGGTGCGGCAAGGGCCGCAGCGCGGCCAGACCCTCGGCCGAGTCTCCCGCGAAGGGCGCGAAGGCTGAAGAGCCCGCGACCCCGGAACGCGTCCGTCTCACCGCCGCGGCGATCGCCGAGGCAGGGATCACGACGTGGAAGGTCCAGGTCGTCGACCTCTCTCACCTTCTCTCCCTCAACGGAAGCGTGGGATACAACGAGAACCGCCTCCTCCAGGTCGCCGCGAACGTCAAAGGCCGCGTGGCCTCGATTCCGGTCGACCTCGGCGCCCGGGTGAAGGCAGGCGATCCCCTCCTCGTGATCGAGAGCGTCGAACTCGGCCGGACGCGCGAGGAGTTCGCGAAGGAGCTGTCGAGCTTCAACGTGTCGGCCAGCGCCTACGAACGAGCGAAGAAGCTCGTCGAGGCGAACGCGATCAGTGCCGGGGAGTTCCAGGCGCGCGAAGGCGACTACCTCGCGAAGAAGGCCGCGGTCGCTTCAGCCGAGCGAACCCTCCACCTCTACGGAGACAGCGAGGAGGCGGTCGCGCGCCTGCGGGCCAACGCCGGGGCCGGCACGCACTCCGCGGCCGACGGCGCCACGCTCACGCTCCGGGCTCCCTTCGCCGGCCGCGTCATCGACCGGAAGGTCACACCCGGGGCCCTTTTCGAGGCGCTCCAGCCGCTGATGACCGTGGCCGATCTCGGGTCCGTCTGGGTGTTTCTGAACGCCTACGAGAAGGACCTCGCCCTCCTTCACGAGGGCCTTCCCGTGACCCTGCGGACCGACGCCTATCCCCAGAAGACGTTCCGGGGCCGGGTGGACTTCCTCGGGAGCGTCATCGACCCGCAGACCCGAAGCGTCCGTTTGCGCGCGACCGTCGAGAACCGCGAAGGGAAGCTGCGGCCGGGCCTCTTCGTGAAAGCGCAGCTGGATGTTCCGAAGCCGCAGAGCGAGGCGCGCCCGATCGTCGCCGTCCCCCAGGCGGCCCTCCAGACCCTGGAGGGCCGCACGACCGTCTTCGTGCAGGTCGAGCCTGGCGTCTTCGCGCGCCACCACGTCGAGGTCGGGCACAGCTTCGAGGGTTTCACGGAGATTCTCGCGGGCATCAGACCCGGCGACGACGTCGCCACCGAGGGGAGCTTCGTCCTGAAGTCGGAGTTCGCCAAGGCCTCGCTCAAGGAGGGGGACTGACGTGCTGAGGCGCCTCGTCGACCTCAGCCTCGAGAACCGGCCCGTCGTCCTCCTCGCCACGGTCCTCCTCATCGCCGGCGGTGGTTACGCCCTCACGCAGCTCCCGATCGACGCCGTCCCGGACATCACGAACGTCCAGGTGCAGGTCCTGACGAAGGCGCCTGCCCTCGGCCCGGTCGAGATGGAGCAGTTCGTGACGTACCCGGTCGAGGCCGCGATGAACGGCCTCCCGAAGCTCAAGGAGATCCGCTCCATCTCCCGCTACGGCCTCTCGGCGGTGACCGTCGTCTTCGAAGACGGAGTCGACGTCTACTTCGCCCGCCAGCTCGTCGCAGAGCGTCTCGTCCAGGCCCGCGAAGCGATCCCGCAAGGGCAGGGCAACCCCGAGATGGGTCCGGTCACGACCGGGCTAGGCGACGTTTTCCAGTTCACGGTGGAAGGGGATGGGGTCTCGGCGATGGAGCGCAGGACGATCCTCGACTGGATGATTGCGCCCCGCCTGCGCGCCATCCCCGGTGTGACGGAGGTCAACGCCTGGGGAGGCCTTCCGAAGCAATATCAGGTGGTCGTCGATCCCGCAAAGCTCCGGGCGCACGGGCTCTCCCTGAAGGAGGTCTTCGAGGCCGTGGGACGCGGGAACTCGAACGCGGGCGGGGGCTACATCGAGCACAACCGCGAGCAGTACATCGTCCGCGGAGAGGGCCTCGTCGCCTCGCTCGCCGACATCGAGAAGATCGTCCTGAAGGCCGGCCCCGAAGGAACGCCCGTCACCGTCGGCGCCGTCGCCCAGGTGCGGGAAGGGTCGATGCTCCGGATCGGCGTCGCGACGGCGGACGGCCACGGCGAGACGGTGATCGGCCTCGTTCAGATGCTCGCGGGTGAGAACGCGCTCGCGGTGGCGACGCGCGCCCGTCACGCTGTCGAGGAGCTTCAACCGTCGCTCCCAAAGGGAATCCGGATCGTCCCCTACTACGACAGGGCGACCTTCGTCCGCCGCGTGATCCGCACGGTCGAGACGAACCTCTTCGAGGGGAGCATCCTCGTCATCGCCGTCCTCTTCGCGTTCCTCGGCAACATGCGCGCCGGGCTGATCGTGGCCTCGGCCATTCCGCTCTCGATGCTCCTCGCGTTCGCCGGAATGGTCCAGGGCGGCATCTCCGCGAATCTCATGAGCCTGGGCGCCATAGATTTCGGTCTCGTGGTCGACGGGGCCGTCGTGGTCATCGAGAACGTCATTCGGCGAATGCAGGCGCCCGAAGGGCAGGGCAAGACCGTACGACAGGTCACTGCCGAGGCGACGCATGAGGTCATCCGGCCGATTACCTTCGGGAAAATGATCATCATCCTCGTCTACCTGCCGATCCTCACCCTGGGCGGCATCGAGGGAAAGATGTTCAAGCCGATGGCCTGGACGGTGTTCTTCGCCCTCGTGGCCTCCTCGCTCCTGCCCCTCACGGTCACTCCGGTGCTGGCCTCGCTCTTCCTGAAGAGGACGGGACACGAGCACGAGCCGCGCTTCGTCGAGAAGCTGCGGGCTCTGTACCTTCGCGGCCTCGACATCTGCCTCGCTCGGCGGGCCCCCGTCGTCGTCGCCGCGGCCCTCGCCGTCGCGGCTGGCGCCGTGATCGCCTCGAGACTCGGCGGCGAGTTCCTCCCGCGCCTCGACGAGGGCGACCTCTCGATCAGTGCGGTCCGCCCCGCCTCGGTGGGAATCTCGGAGGTCGCCGCGAGCACGGGACGGATCGAGCGAGTTCTGAAGAAGTTCCCGGAGGTGATCACGGTCGTGAGCCGGTCCGGCAGCCCGGAGCTGGCGACCGACGTCATGGGGATCGAGCTGGGAGACGTGTTCGTCATCCTGAAGCCGAAGGGCGAGTGGACGTCGGCGCGGACGAAGGGCGAGCTGGTCGAGAACATGGAGCACGCGCTCGACGAGACGGTCCCCGGGGTCGGCTTCTCGTTCACCCAACCCATCGAAATGCGCTTCAACGAGCTGATCGCCGGCGTGAGGTCGGACGTGGGCGTCAAGCTCTTCGGCGATGACCTCGAGACGTTGCGTCAGAAAGGCGAGGAGATCGCCCGGGTCGTGGCCACGGTGCCCGGCGCGGCCGACGTCAAGCTGGAGCAGACGGCGGGTCTCCCAGTCCTGCGCGTGAAGGTCGACCGCGACAGGTGCGCGCGCTACGGTATCTCGGTGGGCGACGTTCTCGACACGGTCGAGGCGGCCCGGGCCGGGAAGGTAGTCGGGACGGTCTTCGAGGGCCAGCGCCGGTTCTCGCTCGCCGTGCGCTTTGACGATGAGACGGCCCGGACGATCGAGGGCCTGAAGAACGTCCCCGTCGCCGCCCCCGGCGGCGCGCTCATCCCTCTCGGGCAGCTCGCCGACATCATCCTCGACACGGGACCGGCCCAGATCTCGCGAGAGGCCGTACGGCGGCGGATCGTCGTCGAGCTGAACGTGCGGGGCCGGGACGTCGCGTCGTTCGTGGCCGAGGCGCAGGCGAAGCTCCAGCGCGACGTTCAGCTCCCCGGCGGGTACTACATCCGCTGGGGCGGCCAGTTCGAGAACCTCGAGGGGGCGTCCCGCCGGCTCGCCGTCGTCGTTCCCCTCGCCCTCGCCCTGATCTTCGCGATGCTCTACTTCACGTTCGGAGCGATGAAGCCCGCGGCGCTCATCTATCTCAACGTCCCGCTCGCTGCCACC
>JBGQDL010000117.1:0-12956 GCA_041495865.1 Thermoanaerobaculia bacterium
GTTGAACTCGAACGTGCGCGTCGCCTTGATCTCGTTCGGCAGGATCCTGCTGTGCGGGCGCACTTCCTGACCGGCCTGAATCGTGGCCTCTTTTTCGCCGCCAAGCGGAACGTCGACGATGAACTTCACGAGCGGCACGCCCGGAACTCGCACGTCGGGCTTGCGCAGATCTCCGCCGGGACCGCGCCCGGAGTCCTGGACGAGGATATTCTCGAGGAACACTTCGCTTCCGCTCGCGCCGCTGAAGTCGACGATCACGTCGGCACGTTGGGCCATCGCGAGCAGGATGCGATTGCGCTGGATTGCGAAAGGCAGGAGCCAGCTGTCGGCGCCCACCTGGAGGAACGGCGCTCCGTTCGAGAGGCGCAGCATGAAGATCCGCGCGTTCGCGCCGTTGAGAAGGCGGAACCGGTAGCGCCGGGGCTGGACGTGGAACCGAGGCTGCGCCTTGCCGTTGACCACATAGACGTCGCCGAGGAAGCCGTCGTGCGAGAACGGGTCGTAAAAGAGCGAGCCGTCGGGGTTGAACCGACGGTCCTGCAGCACGAGCGGGACGTCGAAAACCGTCGCCGGGAGCACGTGTCTGGCCTGGTCGACGAGCTCGTCCTCGAGAGCGTCGGTCGAGGGGTAGAGGCCCGCGAGCCCGGCGTACACGTTGGGGCCCGTGATGTCCATCGCGTGGTCGTGGTACCAGAGCGTCGAGGGATTGTCGTTCGGATCGCCGCCCGCCGGCTCGTTCGGGTAGAGGTAGTCCTTGAACGCGAAGGGCGTTTTCCCCGGCTCGATGAAGTCGTTCGGGTAGCCGTCGAAGTCGGGCGCGTTGTGCCCGCCGTGCTGGTGGATGGACGTCTCGATGTCCAGCTCGTTCACGTGACGGACCACGTCCTGCCGCCCGGCTTTTCCGAAGATGCTGGGACCCGGATACTGACCCGGTTGGCCCGCGGTCGTGTAGCCCAGGATCGGCGTCTCGACACCCGGAATGATCTCGGCCAGCCCCCTGCGCATGTGGACTTCATAGAACGCCGCGGGACTGGCGGAATCGAGCGGAACCGCCGTGGGGAAGGGGTCCACCGGCGTGAGCGCCGAAGGCAGCGGGAGGTCCTGCGAGAAGGGCGTGAACCGCAGCGGCGTGGGCGGAGGCCCGTCGCCGAGCGCCGCGCGCGGCCAGGCGAGGCCGCCGAGCGCCGCAGCCCCCGCGGCGCCGAGTCCGAGCTTGAGGAGATCGCGCCGGTCGAGGCGCGAGCCGCCGTTGCGGCTTGCGAAATCGCTCATGGGGTCCCTGCCTTTTCCTGTAACCGGCCTTGGAATCGGGTCCACGCCGAGAACGAGCGAGCGGTTATAGCAGAACGAGACTCATTCCGCTCCGCCGCGCGCGGGGCGTCCTCTCACGTCTCTGGACGTCCGAGCGGAACGGAGAGGTCAGGCGTCGAGCGCGAGGCTGGGCCCCGGTCGACTCGGCGTGCCGGCGGGTTTAGGCGTCCCGTACTTTCGTCTGTGTCTGATGTCCCAGCTCGATGACTTCCGGATCGGCCTCGATGGCGCCGCCCCGCAGAGTCCCGCCGATGACGAGGCCGGCGCTGACGAGGACCAGGTTCTTGATGATGTACTGGCCCTCCAGGGTCGGCGCGTTCGGAACGTGAGTGAAGGCTTCCTGGGGGAAGAGCACGAGCGGCGAGAACGTGCCGATCATCTGCAGAAAGAGCAGCCCGAGGGTGGCCCGAAGAAAGACCCCGAAGATGAGCCCCAGCCCGATCACGCACTCCCAGATCGCGAGGACGTAGATCGACACGTTCGGCGGGACCAGTCCGAATGTCAGTCCGCTGATCGTCTTCGTCGCCAGCTCCTGGGCGGGACTGAGACCCGGGAAGAACTTGAGTACCCCGAACCAGAAGAAAATCACGCCGAGGCTGATCCTGAGCGCGCGGACGGCGTTCCCCGCCATCCACGCCGTGGCTTCAACATCCAGGCGCTCGAGAAGAGCGAGCCCTCCGGGAGCGTGCTTCTGCATCACCGCCCTGAGGCGCGCGGCCGCGGCCTCGAAGAGCGAGACCCGCTTCTTTTCCACGGCGACGGGATGGGCTTCCAGGGAGAACTGGACGCACCCCTTCCGGCACTCCTCGGCGCACGCGGGTTCGGGCGAAGGGGTGCCGCGGAGGAGCTCCTTGCCACGGAAGCAGCGCCACTTGACGGTCGAGATGGGGATCCCCAGGAATCCCGCGATCTTCTCGTGCGACAGGCCGTGAACGAAGTGATACCGGACGACCTCGGCGTATTCGGGCGGAATACCTTCCAGCGCCATGAAGAGGAGAGCGTTCCCGGCGGCGCTCCGCCGCGGGGCGGTCGCGAGCTCGGAGAGTGTCTCGAGGACGGGCTCCTCGAGCGCGACGCCGGCGAGGGGCTGCCGGCTCTCGGGCCTGCCGGCGCGAAGGGCCAGCCATCTCGTGATCGCCACGAGCCAGCGCGAGAACCTGGCGGGGTCCTTCAGGGACCCCAGCGCCCGGTGCGCCAGGAGCCGGGCATCGTGGACCACGTCGTCGGCGCGGCTCGATCCGACGATTCTCGCGGCCTCGCGGAATGCGGAGTGCCGGTGTCGGGAGACGAGACGGTCGAAGGCAAGCTCGTCTCCCCCGATCGCGGCGGCGACGAGCATTTCGTCGGGCCGGGTTTCCCCTTCGGACGGGGCGGGTTCGATGCCATCGGATTTCAGCGCTCTCGTGCTCATGTTTCACCCCCGGCCTGCAAGTAAGTCTGGAGGGATCCGTCCGAAGAACAATGATGTAGGCGGCTCAGCACCTGCTCGCGCTCGGCGATCCCGCGCGCGGCGCGCGACGCGCCGACGGGGCCGGCAGCCGTTGCCCGGGAGCCGGCGCTATCTCGGGGCGATCTGGAAGACGGGGGAGCTCGGGAATTTGGCGCAGCCCTTGCGGCACACCTCGTCGCACGTGGGCTCGGCCGAGAGGCTGCAGCGGAGGATCTCCTTGGCGCGGAAACAGCGCCATTTGACGGTCGAGACGGGGACGTCGAGGAACTCCGCGATCTTCTTGTGCTGCAGGCCGTGCAGGAAGTGGTACCGGATCACTTCCCCATACTCCGGCGGGAGATTCTCGAGCGCTGCGATCAGCAGCTCGTCCGAGGCGTCGGAGTATCGCGGAGTGCTCGCCAGCTCGGAAAGAGTCTCGAGGACAGGCTCGTCGAGCGTGACGCGTGAGGCGGCGCGCCGGCTCTCCTGTCGCAAGACGCGGAGAGCCCGCCACCGCGTCATCACGAGGAGCCAGCGCGAGAACTTGGTCCGGTCCTTGAGCGAAGGGAGCGCCCCGTGCGCCATCAGGAGCACGTCCCGAACGACGTCCTCCGCGTGGATCGATCCGACGATGCCGGTGGCCACACGCACGGCCGCGCGCCTGTGGCGGGAGAAGAGGTCGGCGAAGGCGAGCTCGTCCCCATCGAGCGCCGCGGCAACGAGGTCCTCGTCGGGACGGGTTCGCGCTCCGGGCTGCAAAGCCGCGCGAGTGTCCGAGTCCGGCGACTTCTTCATCTGACCCCCGTCAACAGGTTCAGTCTGGGGGACCGCTTCCGGGGAACAAATGATGCAGGCTGTTCACCACGTGTGAAACCTGCCCGCGACCGAGCGACGCCACGCTCTGAGTCGGCTCGCCCGGGCCGCTCTCGCGTCCCTAGAGGCTCGGGTATTTGGCGCACCCCTTACGGCACACCGTCGGGCACGTCGGTTCCGGCGAAAGCGTGCAGCGCAGGATCTCCTTGCCGCGGAAACAGCGCCACTTGACGGTCGAGAGAGGGACTCCGAGGAAATCCGCGATCTTCTGGTGCGGCAGGTCGTGGAGAAAGTGATACCGGATCACCTCGGCATAATCCGGAGGGATATTCTCGAGCGCCGCGAGCAGCAGGCCGTCCCCGGCGTCGGTCTGTCGCGGGTCGCTCGCCAGATGCGAGATCGTCTCGAGGTCGGGGTCGTCGAGCGTGACGCGGCCGACGGCGTGCCGGCTCTCGAGACGCCCGACGCGGAGAGCTCGCCACCGCGTGATCGCGAGGAGCCAGCGCGAGAACTTGGACCTGTCATGGAGCGAGGCGAGCGCGCGGTGCGCGAGGAGGAGCGCATCCTGCACGACATCCTCCGCGAGGGTTAGACCGACGATCCCCGTGGCCACCCGGAGGGCGGCGGGTCTATGCCGGGAGACGAGGTCCTCGAAGGCGAGAGGGTCTCCCTCGATCGCGGACGCGACCAGGATCTCGTCGTGCCGGGCCTCGCCCGGCCGTTCGGCCTCGAGCTTGTCGGGCTGTTGCGCCCCAGCGGACGTTCCCATATCGAGCCTCCCAGCTGACGACCATCAGTCTGGAACGGCCCTGCTGGAGAGCAATGATGCAGACTATTCACGACCTGGTCGCGTCGTGCCCGGCGGGTCCGGGAACCCACATCCCTTAACCGGCCTCCTTTTCGAAGCCGCGCTCCGAGTCGTGGGCAATTTCTTTCGTCAGCCGCTTCTCCGCCTCGCGGGCCCGGCGCGCCTCGGCGAGAATGCGCAGGCCGCATTGCCTGGCGTTGCTGGCGCTTCGCGTCATCTTCAGGACGAGAGCGACGTCCTCGAAATCCTCGTCGGACATCCTCTCGCCAATCCGGACGTCTCCGAGAGGCGCGACGGTCTCGGCGGCGGCCGGCGGCCGCGATTCCGTCTTCTCCCGGCCGCGATGGGATGCGCCCCGCGCCTCGAGAGACTGGATCAGCGCCTCCACGTCCTTCTCGCCCAGGCGGAGGTTCGGCATCCGCACCTTCTTGAACTTGCACGTAGCGGGCTCGGTCTCGGATGTCTCGCGTGTACGGCGGTTCTTCACGGTGTGCTCCTTTCTTTCTCCGCCGCGCGGAGGCTGCTTCCCGGGCGAGGTCTGTCCAGCGGAGGACGTTCTCTCGTACCTGCCTATATAGAGTCCGAGCCGCAGGCAAAAAGTCAGGTTTGGGACGCGAGGAGAGCCCGTTCAGTCGGCCGCCGGCATAGCCGGGGCCGCGCCCCCTACAGGTTGGGGTACTTGGCGCAGCCCTTGCGGCACACCGTCGGGCACGTGGGCTCGGGCGAGAGGGTGCAGCGGAGAATCTCCTTGCCCCGGTAACACCGCCATTTGACGGTCGAGAGAGGGATGTCGAGGAAATCCGCGATCTTCTGGTGCGGCAGGTCGTGCAGAAAGTGGTACCGGATCACCTCGGCATACTCCGGCGGGATGCTCTCGAGTGCCGCGAGCAGAAGCTCGTCGCCGGCGTCGGTCTGCCGCGGAGCGCTCGCCAGAAGGGAGAACGTGTCGAGGACGGACTCGTCGAACGTGACGCGCCCGACGGCATGCCGGCTCTCGTGCTGCCCGACGCGGAGAGCCCGCCACCGCGTGATCGCCAGAAGCCAGCGAAGGAACTTGTTCCGATCCTGGAGCGACGAGAGTTCCCGGTGCGCGAGCAGGAGCGCGTCCTGGACGACGTCCTCCGCGTGATTCCAACCGACGATCGCCGCGGCCGCCTTCACCGCGGCGTGCCTGTGTCGGGAGACGAGATCATCGAAGGCGACGTCGTCCCCGGCGATCGCCGCGGCGACCAGGACCTCGTCGGGACGGGTCGCCCCGGGACGTACGGCTTCGTTGCGAGCTGGTTTCTGCGCGCTCGTCGTCGTGTACCCCTACTCATGTAGAGGAAGGCCGAAGGGAAAAGTTAGCGCTGGGGGGGTATTTTTGGGGCGGGGAACTTGGCGCAGCCTTTGCGACACACCGTATCGCACGTGGGCTCGGGCGAGAGGGTGCAGCGGAGGATCTCCTTGCCCCGGAAGCAGCGCCACTTGACGGTCGAGAGAGGGACGTCGAGGAACTCCGCGATCTTCTGGTGGGGTAAGCCGTGCAGAAAGTGGTACCGGATCACCTCGCCATATTCCGGTGGGATGCTTTCGAGCGCCGTGAGCAGGAGGTCGTCGCCGACATCGCTGTGCCGCGGGGCGCTCGCCAGGTCGGAGAGCGTCTCGAGGAGGGACTCGTCGAGCGAGACCCGCCCGAAGGTGTGCTGTTTCTCCCGCCTTCCGACGCGCAAAGCACGCCACCGTGTGATCGCCAGAAGCCAGCGCGAGAACTTGGTCCGATCCCGGAGCGAGGCGAGCGCCCGGTGCGCCATGAGGAGCGTGTCCTGGACGACGTCTTCGGCATCCTTCGACCCGACGATTCCGGCCGCGACGCGGATGGCGAGGTGCCTGTGCCGGGAGACGAGGTCCTCGAAGGCGAGGTCGTCCCCCTCGATCGCCGCTGCAACCAGGATCTCGTCGGGACGGGCTCCCGCTGCCGGCTGTTCGGCTTCGTCCCGGGCCGAGGTGTGTGCCTTCGTCGTCACTGAGACTCCAGTCTGGAAGGGTCGCCCGAAAAGGCAAATGATGCAGGCGGCTCAGGGGGTGCCGGGGCGCCGGCATCGCCCGGGCCGCATCCCTATTCGTTGGGAAACTTGGCGCAGCCCTTGCGGCATACCGTGGGGCACGTGGGCTCGGGCGAGAGGGTGCAGCGGAGGATCTCCTTGCCCCGGGAACAGCGCCACTTGACGGTCGAGAGAGGCACGTCGAGGAACTCCGCGATCTTCTGGTGCGGCAAGCCGTGCAGAAAGTGGTACCGGATCACCTCGCCATACTCCGGCGGGATGCTCTCGAGAGCCGCGAGCAGGAGTTCGTCTCCGGCGTCGCTCTGCCGCGGGGCGCTCGCCAGGTCGGAGAGCGTCTCGAGGAGGGACTCGTCGAGCGTGACCCGCCCGAAAAAATGCTGTCTCTCCTGCCGTCCGACGCGCAACGCGCGCCACCGTGTGATCGCCAGGAGCCAGCGCGAGAACTTGGTCCTGTCCTTCAGCGACGCCAGCGCCCCGTGAGCGATGAGGAGCGCGTCCTGGGCAACGTCTTCGGCGAGGTTCGCGCCGACGATTTCTCCCGCCACGCGAACGGCCGTTCGCCTGTGACGGGAGACGAGGTCTTCGAAGGCGACATCGTCTCCTTCGATCGCCGCAGCAACCAGCCTTTCGTCGAGCCGGCTCTTCGCGCCGGGCCGCGCGGCCTCGGCTGCGGTGATTCTCTCCGCGTTCGTATGCATGTGATCCTCCAGCCGCAGCCTCAGTCTGGAAGGACGTTCTGGAGAGCGAATGCTAGGCTACCCAACACGACATCGACCAGGAACTCTTCGGGCTCTATGGTCTCATCTTTAGATGATTCCTAGACTCATTTTCTGCTCAAACGTAGTGTAACTCACTTTCTTGCGTTCTCGTAAGTCATTGTCGGTCATTCAGTTGAGTCGCAAGTCGAGCCCTGCCGCGCAGCTCGGCCGCGTCTAGCAGTCGCGTCACGTCCGGTGGCAGTGGCGCCGTGAACGTCATCCTGTCGCCCGTGGCCGGGTGCTTCAGTGTAAGGCGCCACGCGTGAAGGGCCTGGCGGGGAAAGGTCCGGCAGAGTTCGCGCAGCGTCTCGTCCCTGATTCCTTTCCACCGCGGCGAGCCGTAGGTCGGATCCCCGACGATGGGCAGGTGGAGCGCCTTCAGGTGGACGCGGATCTGGTGCGTGCGGCCCGTCACGAGCGTGCACTTCAGGAGCGTGAGGCCGGAAAATGACGCCGAAGATTCAGAGAGGATTTCATAGAGGGTGGTTGCGGCACGCCCGGAGCTCTTCGAAGCCGCCATGCGCTTTCGATCCCGCGGGTCCCTGAGGATCCCGAAATCGATGCGACCCTTTCGGACCGGCGGGCTCCCATAGACGACAGCCAGATATTCCTTTTCCAAGGATCTTTCTTTGATTGCTCGACCAAGGACTGCCATCGCCCGCTCGGTCTTCGCAACGACGAGAACCCCGGAAGTGTCCTTGTCGAGGCGGTGAACGAGCCCGGGCCGGTCGGTGGGCCCGGCCCAGTCTTTCGAGCGGTGGAGGAGCGCGTTCACGAGCGTGCCGTCCCGGTGCCCGACCGCGGGATGCACGACGAGGCCGGGAGGCTTGTTCAGAACGAGAATTTCGGAATCTTCGAAGAGGACGGAGAGAGGAATGTCCTGGGGAACGAGCGACTCACGCGGCACGGGCGGTGGCGGAAGGACGACGGAGATTTCGTCCTTTTCTTTCACCTTCTCAGAGGATTTTCCTGGTTTTCTTCCGTTAACGCTCACCTGTCCGGATTCGATCCACTCCTGGATCTTCGTGCGCGAGGCCTCGGGCAGGTCGTTCAAATGCCGAAGCAGGACGCGGTCGAGCCGCTCCCCGGCATCCCCCCGGTCGGCGCGGAACGTGCGCCGGGGCCGGAGCACGTCGCTCACGCGGCGGCGGGCGCGGGCGCCGTCTTGCGGCGAAGGCCCCAGAGCACGGCCGCCACGACAACGCCGCAGAGGGCGATGAACTGCGAGGTCGACATCAGGCCGAACACCGAGCCGCGCGGGTCGCCCCGGAAGAGCTCGATCGTGAAGCGGAGGAGCGCGTAGCCGAAGAGATAGCGCACGAAGGTCTCGCCGGAGTACCGGCGGCGCTCGAGGACGACGAGCAGGACGCACAGCGTGAGCGTGCCGGCCGCCTCGTAGATCTGCGTCGGATGAAGGGGGATCTCCAGCGGGACGCCCACGTTCTCGTGCGCGTGCGGGTCGGTGAACGTGATCGCCCAGGGCAGCGCGCATTCACGGCCCCAGCAGCAGCCCGCGAGGAGGCAGCCCACGCGGCCCAGGCACTGCCCGAGGGCCGCGGACGGCGCCGCGACGTCGGCGAAGGTGAAGAAGGGGATGTCGCGCTTGCGAAGAAGCAACGCCGTGGCCGCGACCGCGCCGATCAGGCCGCCATAGAAGACACCGCCCGCCCGCGCGAGGTCCTTCAGGCCGCTCCACGACGAGACGTATTGCGGCCAGTCCACGATCACGAGCAGGAGCTTCGAGCCCACGAGGCCCGACAGGAGGACCCAGATGCCGATGTCCGAAGCGACCTCCGGCGCGATGCCGAAGGCGGGTGCGCGCTTCCTCACGAGCCACAGGGCGGCGAGGAAGCCGAGCGCCATCATCAGGCCGTAGCTCGGAAGCGCGAACGGACCGATGCGGATCAGTTCTGGATGCACGTCTCGGGCTCTTTCTCCGGATGCCGCCAGATGTTCCACGCGAGAAGCACGACGCCCACGCTGATCGCGCTGTCGGCGACGTTGAAGGAGGGCCACTCCCAGCGGTCCACGTAGAAGCGCAGGAAGTCCGTCACGGACTGGAAGCGTACGCGGTCGATGAGGTTCCCCACGGCCCCGCCGAGGACGAGCGCGAGCGCGGTCTGCAGCCGCGTGAACGTCACGGGCGACGTGAGCGACCACGCGAGGACCGCGAGGAACACGCCCCCCGCCACGGCCGTCAGGATCGTCGCGCGCGCCGGCGAGCTCAGGGACGCGAAGAGACCGAACGCGGCGCCGGTGTTCTTCACGTGCGTCAGGTCGAAGAAGCCCCGGATGACTGGAATCGTGTCGTGAAGCGGGATCCGCGCCGCCACGATCGCCTTCGTGAACTGGTCCAGGACCACGACGGCGAAGGAGACCGCGAAATAGACGAGCCGGCGCGGCACGCTCGAGATTCTACGACGAGAGGACGGCGAGGCAGCGCCAGCATGGCCCGTCCCGCTCGACGTCCTTCCGCACCTGCCAGCAGCGCGGGCACTTGTCGCCTTCGGCGGGAGCGACGGCTAACGCCGTTCCCCCGAACGCTGCATTCAGACGCTCGACTTTCGGGCGAGGGCCCAGCTCCACGAGCGGCGTTCCAAATATTTCTGCGAATGAAACTGAATAGGGCTCTCGGAAACCGAGCGACTTGAGCCCGGATATGAGCGCCTCTGATTCTCCGATTCGGACCACCGCCTGCGCGGCGCCACCCACCTTGCCTTCTCTCCGTAGCGGCTCCAGTTGTGCGAGGAAGTCCCATCGCAGGTCAAGCAGTTCGCTCCACGTCTCTCTTTCATTCGCAGAAATCCTCGGGAGCTCGAGTGAGTCCCACGTTTCCACGAACAAGGACGGGTCTTCGCCTTTCCGGCCCGGCAGCGATTCCCAGATCTCCTCCGCCGTGAACGGGCAGATGGGGGAGAGCGCGATCGCCAGCGTCCCGGCGAGGCGGTACGCGGCCGTCTGCGCGGAACGGCGGACCGCATCGTCCGCGGCGAGGACGTAAAGGGCGTCCTTGCGCACGTCGCACCAGAAGGCGGAGAGGTCGGTCGTCGCGAACTCGAGCAGGCGTCGTGACACTGTGTGGAACGCGTAGGCGTCGTAGGCGTCCCGCGCCTCGTCCGCGAGCCGCGCCGCCGCATCGAGCACCCAGCGGTCGAGAGGTTCCAGGCGGCCCTCGGGCACGGAGTCCGTCGTCGGGTCGAAGTCGAAGAGGTTCGAGAGGAGGAACCGCGCGGTATTCCGGATCTTCCGGTAAGCCTCGGCCGTGCGCCGGAGGATCTCCTCGGAGAGCGGGTCGTCGTTCGTATAGTCGAGGGAGGCCACCCAGAGCCGCAGGACGTCGGCGCCGTCTTTCCTCAGGACGTCATGAGGGTCCACCGTGTTGCCGAGCGACTTCGACATCTTCCGCCCGTCGCCGGCCACGACGAAGCCGTGCGTGATCACGGCGTCGTAGGGCGCGCGGCCCGTGAGGGCGACGGACGTGAGGAGCGACGACTGGAACCAGCCGCGATGCTGGTCGTGTCCCTCGAGATACACGACCGGCGTCGGCGGTTTCGCCGTGTAGGGATCCGGCAGCCCGTAGTCGCCCGAGCGCAGCACGGCCGCGTGCGACACGCCGGAATCGAACCAGACATCGAGGATGTCCTTCAGCTTTTCAAACGACCTCCCGCCGCAGCGCGAACAGGAGCCGGACGAGGAAGAAGAGGAAGATGAATGCCTTAGAAAGTAAGACGGGGGGAAAGCGTCGTCGTACCAGGCGTCGGCGCCGCGCTCGCGAAAGAGTCTGTATACAGTCTCGAAGAAATCCTCTCTTTCTCGTTTCTGCTGTGCGTCGGCATCGCCCGACAGGCTCGGGTAATGCGATACGACCCCGCTCTCCCGGCAGGTGGTGCAGCGCAGGAACGTGATGGGCGAGCCCCAGCGGCGCTGGCGCGAGATCGTCCACTCGAGCCGGTTCTCGACCATCGCCCCGATGCGGTTTTCGCCGAAAGCGGGAATCCACTTCACGCGGTCGTGGATCTCGCGGAGCGCCTCTTCGCGGATCACCTGCAGGTCGATGAACCACTGGTGTGTCGCGCGGAAGATGACGGGATTCTTGCAGCGCCAGCAGTGGGGGTAGGAGTGGGAGAGAGACTTCCGCGAAAGGAGGAGAGTTCCGGAGGGGTCCTTGTCGGGACGTCCGCCGAAGGACGACGCCTCCTCGCGGCTCGTGGCGAGCGCGGCGAGAACGGCGTCGTTCGCGCTCTGGTCGGGCGTCTTCGGCTTGACCACCCTCTTCCCTCGAAGGAACTCCGGCGCGTTCGCGTCATAGAAGCCGCCTTCGTCCACAGGGCAGAGAGCCGGGTCGTCCACCTTGAAGCCCGAGCGCTTCACGACTTCGTAGTCGTCGCGCCCGTGTCCCGGCGCCGTGTGGACGAGGCCCGTCCCGTCGGTCGTGGAAACGTGGTCGCCGAGGAGGAATCCGAAATTTGCCTCGGACGATTCCGCGAATGGCCGTCTGTACTTGAGGCCTGCGTTGCGAATCGCCTCGCCGCTTTTCTTTGAAAGGGGAAGAGCGGCGGCGTCCGTCCACCCGAGCGCGGCCGTCACCTGCGGGACGAGCGCATCCGCCACGAGGTACGCGGCGCCGGGCTCCGACTTCCTCCTCAGAAGAACGTATTCGATGCTCGCCCCGAGCGTGATGGCACGGTTCGCAGGCAGAGTCCACGGAGTGGTCGTCCAGACGACGGCATAGGGGCGCGGCGCGCCGCGTTCCCCGAGCAGGCCCGGCCACGCGCCTCTCGAAGAATCTTCATCCAGGGGCATCGCGACGTAGATGGAGGGATCCACCTTGTCCTCGTACTCGATCTCCGCCTCGGCGAGCGCCGTGCGGTCGTGCACGCACCACAGCACGCTCTTGAAGCCGAAGGTGACGAGGCCCTTGTCCACGAAGCCGGCGAATGCCTTCGCGATCGAGGCCTGATAGGAGAAGTCCATCGTGCGATAAGGCGTGTCCCACCTTCCGAGGATGCCGAGACGCTTGAAGTCGGCGCGCTGGTCGTCGATCCACTTCTCCGAGAATTCCCGGCAGGCCCGGCGGATCGCGACGTCCGTCATGTCGCGCTTTTTCGACCCGAGCTCCTTGTCCACGGTCCGCTCGATGGGCAGACCGTGGCAGTCCCAGCCCGGCACGTACGGCGCGTCGAAACCCGCGAGCGTCTTCGACCGCACGACGAGGTCCTTGAGGATCTTGTTGAGCGCGGTGCCGATGTGGATCCGGCCGTTCGCGTACGGCGGGCCGTCGTGCAGGAGGAAACGCGGGGCGCCCGCGCGCGCCTTTCGGATGAGCCCGTAGAGGTCCTCGGCGTGCCAGCGCGCGAGCCGGACGGGCTCCCGCTTCGGGAGGTCCGCCTTCATGGGGAACTCCGTCCTCGGCAGGAGGAGGGTGGATTTCCAGTCGCGGTCGGCCATGCTGAGGCCGCGGAGGTTATGCGGTCTCAACGCGCCGGGCAAGGCGGGCGTGGCGATCCGCGGTGGCGAGCGCTATCGCGCGTGCACGAAATCCGCGACGGCCTCGCGGAACAGCCGCGGCTGGTCGACGAACGTCATGTGGCCGCTCCGCGGGAGGACGACCAGCTTCGAGCCGGGGATGAGCTTCCGAATCTCCTCGGAGATCCAGGGCGCGCTCTCGTCGTGGTCGCCTACCGTGATGAGCGTCGGCACGCGGACGGACTTCAGCGTTTCCGTGTAGTCGAGGTTTCCGAGATTGCCGTCCACGACGTACTCGCCCGTCGAGCCCCACATCTCGCGGTAGA